>JAAYYA010000565.1 GCA_012515595.1 Actinomycetales bacterium | reverse complement strand
GGTCGTCGGGAGGGCCCGCCGTCGCTACCGTCGTGCCATGGACACGGTCACCCGCGACGGACTCGCCCTCGACGTGCTGGACTCCGGGCCCGCCGACGGTGAGGTCGTGGTGCTGCTGCACGGCTTCCCGCAGGATGCCACGACGTGGGGGAGGGTGGCGCCCCTTCTGCACCGGGCCGGGCTGCGCACCCTCGCGCCGCACCAACGCGGCTACTCGCCGGGGGCACGCCCTCGGCGGGTCTCGGCATACTCCCTCCGGGAGCTGGTCGACGACGTGGTGGCGGTCGTCGACGGCGCCGGCGCGGACCGGGTGCACCTCGTCGGGCACGACTGGGGCGGCGGGGTGGCCTGGGCCGTGGCGCAACGGCATCCGGACCGGGTGGCCAGCCTGGTGGTTCTGTCGACACCCCACCCGGCCGCACTCTTGTGGGCGATCCGGCACGCGGGCCAGCTGCGGCACAGCTGGTACATGCTGGTCTTCCAGCTGCCGATCCTGCCGGAGGTGCTCCTGGGGCGGCTGCTGCGGTCGGGTGCCCTGGAGCGGTGGGGCGTCCCGGCGGTGGACAGTCGTCGCTATGCCGCGCGGCTGGGGTGCGCGGCCGCCCTGCGCGGACCGCTCAACTGGTATCGCGCCGCGTTCCGGCAGTCGCTGCGACGAGGCATCCCCGGCGATGCGACGGTGACCGTGCCGACCACCTACGTCTGGGGCGCGCAGGACCCCTTCCTGGGCCGGGTCGCGGCAGAGCGCACGGGACGCCACGTCACCGGTGACTACCGCTTCCTCGAAGCCGACGCCGATCACTGGCTCCCCGAGCGAGAGCCCGAGCTCGTGGCGCGCGAGATCCTGGCGCGGGTCCACACCATGCGCCGCGTCAACGCCTGAGGACCGATCGCCCGGTCAGATGCCGAGGTGTCGCAGCCGGGTGGTGACCGCCCCGACGCGATCGACCTCGGCGGTGGCGCCAACGGCTTCCGCGGCTCCCAGGACGAGCTCGTCGGCGACCAGCCCGTCGACCATGAAGACCACCCGGTCGGCCCGCGCGGCCACGTGCGCGTCGTGGGTGACCAGCAGCATCGTGGTGCCGTCGGCGTTGAGCTCGGAGAGCAGCTCCATGATCTCGGTGGCGGCGCGGCTGTTCAGCGCCCCGGTCGGCTCGTCGCCGAAGACGATGCGCGGGCCGCGCATCAGCGCCCGGCAGATCCCCGCGCGCTGCAGCTGACCGCCGGACACCTGCGAGGTCATCCGGTCACGCAGCTCCCAGATCCCCGCGCGGGTCATCAGCTCCTCGGCGCGGGCGAGGCGCTCGGCCGGCGCGCCGACCCGGTCCAGCGCGCTCGTCAGCAGGATGTTGTCCAGGAGCGTCAGGTCCTTCAGCAGGGTGGGTTGCTGGAAGACGAAGCCCATGCGCTCCCGGCGCACGTCGGCCAGCTCGTCCGGCGTCAGGCTGGTCAGCTCGAGCCCGTCGAGGTCGACGGTCCCCGCGTCGACGGGGTCCATCCCGGAGACGGCGTAGAGCAGCGTCGACTTCCCGGAGCCCGAGGGCCCCATCACCGCGACGAACTCTCCCTCGGCG
>JAAYYA010000564.1 GCA_012515595.1 Actinomycetales bacterium | reverse complement strand
GTCCGACCATGCCGCTACCCGCGTGCTTGGCGCGCGGGTTCAGGCGGGTCGGGAGAGTTCGCGTTCCACGGCTCGGCGGATCCAGGCCGAGACTGAACGGTCATCAGCTTCTGCGGCGCGCTTAACTTCCTCGAGCAAGTCCGCAGGGAAGCGCACCGGTACGGGTGTGCTCAGGGGGCGCTTGCGACGGCGCGGGGGCCCCTGGGGCTCCTGGTTGCGCGGGTCGGCGTAGAACGCGTACTCCTGCTCTGGTGTCATCTGGTCGGAGCTCTTGTCAGTACTCATCACGGTCCCTTCGGTAGGTGGCGGCGAGGCCCGAAGACGCCTCGTAGCAGCCGATCGGTCGGCACTTGCCCGGGTCGCCCGAGCGCGATGGGGCCAGCGGGACGATGAGAACTCGCCCGCCGACCTCGGCGAGCATCAGCCAGTGGGCCGGCGGCTTGGCCGGATAGAACAGCGGTTCACTGCTCCATACGTCCATCACGTCGTCCAGCCCCAGGTGCGGATGCTTGAACAGGTGAGCGCCTTGCCTATCGACCTCGAAGGGTTCGGTGTCATCGAGCGCGTCGAGGTCGAACGGATCGCTCATGAAGAAAGTGTATAACGAACGACTACGAACTGTCGTGCAGCGAGCCAGCACTGCGGTGCACCGCCGCCGTCGGGTAGCCCGAGCACGAGGCCGCGCAGGAGTGGGCTCCGGAGGGCACCGGGGTCCCAAAACCTGGGCGGGAGAGTGCTTCAGGGGGAAGGGCGCCGTCTCGCGCGAGGTGTAGTAGAGGTGTCCTGACCTGCGGTTATGCGGCCGACCGGGATGGTCAGGACGTGTGTCCCATGTGGGCAAGTCCCCCTCCGGACACCAGAATAGGCCTTTGACCTGCGGAAACGCGGTCAGTCTGGGTGATTGCCCGACTTGAACCCGCACACTATCCGCCTCATTACGCGGCCGCGTGGCGGATGCCCGCGGTGTTCCGACTCACTGGCCCCGCGGTGCCAGTCGCTCAGTTGGGTGTGGTGGTGGGGGCCATCAACTGGTGCGGTCGTTCCGCCCGTTAGGGTCAGCGGCGAGTCGGGCACTCAGCCCGATGTGAGGTTCGTGACAGCACTCTCATGCCCCACTGAGGACTCCGCCACCCCCGCGTGCAGCGCTGAGGCTAACCAGCTAGGGGGAGTTCGTGCGTGCTCGAGTGGACCCCCCCGTCATGCGCCGTGCGGCGTGGGTCGCTGTGGACCTGATGTCAGCGTGATGCTGCGGACAGGTGGCCGTCGACCATCTCGACGACGCGGTCGCAGTGGGTCAGAACGTCGTGGTCGTGGGTGACCATGACGGCCGCGATGCCCCGCTCGTGGCAGCGGGCGGCGAGGAGCTCGACGATCTCATGGCTGCGCTTGCGGTCGAGTGCGGCGGTCGGCTCGTCGACGAGCAGGAGTCCGGGGTCGTTGACCAGGGCCCTGGCGATGCCGACCCGTTGGCGTTCGCCGCCGGAGAGCTCGCC
Source organism: Actinomycetales bacterium (assembly GCA_012515595.1). GTDB lineage: Bacteria > Actinomycetota > Actinomycetes > Actinomycetales > Dermatophilaceae > Ornithinicoccus. The sequence continues at coordinate 2,834 of JAAYYA010000564.1, read as the reverse complement.
GGGACGGTGGCTGGCTCGATGGCTCATGCCGACGGCGTCGAGCAGGGGCAGCGGGTCGAAGGAGCGCGCGCCGCGGCGGTGGGCGAGTCGGTAGGCCAGGCGTAGCTGGTCCGCCGCAGTGAGGGCGGGGATGAGGTTGCCGGACTGGAAGACGAAGCCCAGATGTTGACACCGGAATGTCGCCAGCGCGCCATGACCGCGCTTGCGCAGCGCTGCCAGGTCCTCGCCCAGAACGCGCACGTCACCGGAGGTCGGCGCGGCGAGGGCGCCGGCGACGGCGAGTAGCGAGGACTTCCCCGCACCTGAGGGGCCGACGACGGCGAGGAGCTCACCGGCGGCGACCTCAAGGTTGACTGAGTCCATCGCTCGGACCTTGGCCGCACCGTCACCCACGTCGAGGGTGATGTCGCGCAGCTGCAGGCCGGTGCCAACGGCGTCGTCGTCGTGGGTGGTCTTCGGGGTGCTGGTGGTGGTCATCGGGCGCCTCCCAGCGCGGAGATCGGTTCGATGCGGGTGATTCGCAGGACGGCGACAGCGGCGCCGAGCACGCCGAGCACGATGGTCAGAGCGGAGGCGACCGCGATCGCCGGGGCCTCGAGGGCGAAGGGCATGCCCTCGGGCATGAGGGCCCCGAGTCCCACACCCACGCCCACGCCGACGGCGGTGAACACGATCAGGAGGATCGCCGCCTGGGTGAGGCCGTCACGCAGCAGATAGCGGGCCGAGGCACCCATGGCGCGCAGCACCGCGAGCTCGTGACTGCGCTGAATGGTCCACACGGTGAAGAAGGCACCCACAACCAGTGCGCCGATCGCATAGAGGAACCACTGGATCATGCTCAGCGTCAGCGTTTCGGCCTGGTAGCCCGGGGAGGCGTTGAAGGACTCCTCCAGGGACATGGTCGTCGTCTCGGCGACGGCATCGCCTGCGGCCAGGGCCTCGGCGTCACCAGCGGCAAGAGCCGACCCAGGCACACCCTTCAGCCCGATAACGGAGAACTCGTCAACGTCAACAGCCGCGACCTGCTCCGTTGTGGGCGAGCCGCCCGGAGCCTCGCCGGCAGCGATGAGCTGCCAGGTGGCGAGCGGGAGGTAGGCGATGTCCACATGACCGAAAGTGGCCTGGGCGTCCGTGAACCCCACCACCTCCAGCTCGGTGTCGATGCGGTCGAGCGTGACGACCGTGCCAAGATCCAGATTCGCTGCGGTTCCCGAAACCACGATCCCCCCCGGGTCGTCCAATGCGCTCCCCTCGGGCGCCAGGAACGAGCCGGGCTCGACGCCGAACAGGGTGAGGTCCACCTGGTCTCCGGCATCGGTCACCGCATTGACGATCGACACGCCCATCGGTGAGGCCTCGGCCACCTCAGGCTGATCACGCCAGGCGGCCAGCTGTGCCTCGTCCACCACCGAACGAGAGAAGGCGTTGTCCTGCTTCGTCCCGGCGTCGAAGGCGAAGGAGGTCGAGGAGGGCAGTGCCTTCAGACCAGAGACACCGTCATTGACCAACCCGGCGGACAGCCCAGAGAGCAGGACCATCAGAACGGCGATCAGAGCGATGACCACGCCCATGAGACTGAAGCGGCCGCGAGCGAACGACAGTTCGCGCAATGCAAGGAACACACAAGTCCTTAGGTTGCTCGCGCCCGGCACCATCCGGGCCATTTGCCGGCCACCAGTTGTTGTCGACACGCTGTCGGGAAGATGTCGCCATCGTGTCACATCACCGCAGCGTCCGAAGAATCCAGAGGTGTGACTTTCGGCTCACGAGGGGTGGCCGGTGCCCCCGAGCTCGCGAACCAGGGGCCCGAGGACGGCGGTGAGGCGGGCGAGGGCGGCGTCGAGTCCCTGCCCGGCCTCGAGCAGCAGTGTGGCTCCGTGCACGACGGCGTTGACCAGCCCGGCGACATCTTCGGGCGCATCGACGTCGAGTGCGGTCAGGGCGGCGATGAGCGGCTCTTGCACGTCGTGGTGCATGCGGACGGCTTCTTCGTCGAGTGCCGCACCGGGGTCGAGCGCGGCGAGCGCGCTCCCCACTGCGTGGGCACCCTCGTCGACCAGCTCAAGGTTGACCACTGCGTAGGCGAGGATGCGGTCGGCGTCTGTGGGGGCAGCAGCCATGGCGCCCCGAATGCGCTCGGTCCACAACGGGTAGACGTCTTTCACCATCGCCTTGAGCAGGTCGAGCTGCGATCCGAAGTACTGATAGGCGCTGGTCCGAGCCAGGCCGGCGCGGGCGGCAACATCGGACAGGCGGGGCGGCTCCCCGGTCTCCAGCAGGATCGCGTGCGCCGCATCGAGCAATGCGCGTTCACGCGCGGCGCGGTGCTCGGCGACGGTCGCCGCGGAGATCCTGGGCATAGAGCCAGACCTTACGCTCACCCGAGTGCCCACGGCCCTGAGGTGCGCCCTGGTACCGCACATCGATGCGGGCGAACTCATGCTGGCCGGCGCGATCACTTGAGCCACGCCTGCCGACTCGTCCTCAGGACCTCTGGCGACTCTGCACCTTCTTCCAGACCAGCATCGACTTCCGCCCCACCCTGCAAGCCCTGCACGGCGACGTCCACGTCCAGGTGCCGGGACGGCCAGGCTCGGTCGGATCCGCCGCTGGAGTCCGTGGAACCCCTCACCGCATGCGCTTCTTGCGAGCCGACGAGGCGAGGGTGGGAGTCAGTGTCCCGTACTCGGGGCACGACGACGCCTCGGACGTCTTGGATCCCGACCTCGCTCGGGCCGGGTGCGTTCTCAAACACCGCCATCCTGGAGTCAACCGGGAGTTCTATGGCCCGGGTGTCAATCACTGCATAGTGCAGTTCATCGGCCTGGAGGACG
>JAAYYA010000563.1 GCA_012515595.1 Actinomycetales bacterium | reverse complement strand
GCGGGGTGGACCAGGTGCTCTACGTCGGCGACGACGTCACGGACGAGCAGGCCTTCGAGGCCCTGGGCCACGCCCACCTGACCGTCCGGGTCGGGCCCGGCGAGACCGTGGCGCAGCACCGGGTGCGAGACGAACGGCACGTGGTGACGCTGCTGCGCGGCCTGCTCACCCTGCGCTCCGGCCGCGGGCCGTCAGCCTGACCGGGGCCAGCGCCGGCCCCGGCAAGGGTCCATGCACGTGCACGCATCGTTCACACGCCCGGCCGGCAGGTGCGGCAAGACGCCGCACACGTGGACGCATCGTTCACACGCCACGCCGGAACCCGCGGCAAGAAGCCGCACACCTGCACGCATCGTTCACACGCGCCGGTCGACCGGTGACGGCTGCGCGCTGTCCTCAGCCCCGGTCGGGGGCGGCGCCCGTGGAGGCGCGCAGGATCAGGTCGGGCGCGAAGAGGTACTCCCTATGCACGACGTCCTCACCCTGGATCTCCTCCAGGATCGCGGTGACGGCGGCCTCGCTCATCGACTCGACGTCCTGTCGCACCGTGGTCAGCGGCGGGTCCGTGAAGCCGATCATCTGCGAGTCGTCCGACCCGATGACCGAGACGTCCTCGGGCACCCGGAGCCCGGCCTGGCGGGCGGCCCGGACCACGCCGAGGGCCATGATGTCGGAGCCGCACACGACGGCGGTCACGCCGAGATCGAGGAGCTTGCGCCCGGCCGCGACCCCGCCCTCCACGGTGAACAGCGTCGTCTGGATGAAGCGCTCGGCCCCGGGCAGCAGCTCATCCAGCGCGAGCTCGTAGCCCTCGATCTTGCGCTGCACCGGGACGTAGCGCGCCGGGCCGGTCGCCAGGCCGATGCGGGTGTGGCCGAGCTCGCGCAGGTGCCGCACTGCCAGGTGCATCCCGGCGATGTCGTCGTTGGAGATGAAGGTCGCCTCGACGCCCTCGCGCCAGCCGTTGACCAGCGCGATCGGCAGGCCCCGCTCGCGCAGCGCGGTGTAGCGGGCGATGTCCGCCTTGGTGTCGGCGTGATAGCCGCTGATGAAGACGATGCTGGCGACCCCGCGGTCCAGCAGCATCCGGACGTAGTCGTCCTCGTGGATGCCGCCGGGCACCTGCGTGCACAGCACCGGGGTGTAGTTGGCGGCGGCCAGCCGCGTCTCCATGGCCTGGGCGAAGGCCGGGAAGATCGGGTTGGTCAGCTCCGGCACGACCAGGCCGACCAGGCCGGCGCTGTTGCGCCGCAGCTTGCTCGGGCGCTCGTAGCCCAGCACGTCCAGCGCGGTGAGCACCGCCTGGCGGGTGTGCGCGGCGACGCCCGGCCGGTCGTTGAGCACCCGGCTGACCGTTGCCTCGCTGACCCCCGCGTGCTGCGCCAGATCGGCGAGCCTGCTCATCTCGAAACCTCCCACTCCGGTGCCCGCGTCGACCAGGTCCAGACCCGCACCAGCGGACCCTCGGCGTCCAGGACCAGGTCACCTCGCCCGTCGGTCCCCACCCCGGGGCCGTATGCCGGGGCACCGGTGGTCGCCCCCGGCACCTGGTCCGCGGGCAGGGTGATCGGGTCGTGGGCCGCGCGGGCGACGTGCACCAGCGCGGTCTGCTCGGGGTGCTCACGCAGGAAGACCAGG
>JAAYYA010000562.1 GCA_012515595.1 Actinomycetales bacterium | reverse complement strand
TGCCGTAGTGTCTCCGGGTGGAGTTCGACGAGGCCATCGAGGACGCTGTGGTGCGCGAGGCCTACGAGGAGACGGGGTATGCCGTGCGGGTCGGGCCGCTCCTGGCGACGCACCACTTCACGGGGCCGGCGAGCCGACGGTCCTCGCGCCCGTTCCGGTCCCAGCGCCTGCTCTTCGAGGCGACGATCGTAGGCGGCCGGCTGGGCACCACCGAGCAGGACGGGACGACCGACTTCGCCCGGTGGGTCCCGCTGGCCAGCTTCCCGCTCGCCGAGTGCACCGCCGACGTCGTGGACCTCGCGGTCGAGCGCGTGAGAATGAGCCCATGCCCGGGCTGGCCCTGGAAGAGATCTGGCCCCCGTTCGCGCTGCGGGTGGAGACCGAGGATCTGGTCCTGACGGCGCTGCGCGAGGCCTTCGACCACCTCGACGCGCACCGCATCACCTCGTCGGCCTTCCTGGACAACCCGTCCTCCATCGCCGTGAGCCGCAAGGTCGGCTATCGGCCTAACGGGCGTCAGTGGGTCAACCAGCGCGGAGCCGCCGCCGAGCAGGAACGGGTCCTGCTCACCCCGGAGACGTTCGTGCGCGATGCCCCGGTTCGGGTGACGGGCGTGGCGCAGCTGAGGGCCTTCCCTGGTATGACGTGAGCCCAGCTATGGGTCTCATTTCCCTTCGCCTTCGACCACCCTGGTCAGCACTGTGCACGTGCACGCATCCTTCGCACGAGTTGCGAACTCTGCGTGAACGATCCGCACAGGTGGACTGTCTCAGATAGGCCGTGCCCACCGACAAGCCACCCCACCGCCGCGGGGCGGGCCGTCGTGCCGGGAACAAACCGCCCCACTCTGTAGTTGAGTCTAGTGCACTCAACTTCACTGAGTCTCGGTTTGACAATGACCGGGTCGAGGGAGCAAGTTGGTGACCGAAGACCCGGCCGGGGCGGCACGTCACGGCCAGCCACACGACATACAAGGGAGTCACGCATGGGACGTGCAGTCGGAATCGACCTGGGCACCACCAACTCGGCGGTCGCCGTCCTCGAGGGCGGGGAGCCGCACATCATCGCCAACGCCGAGGGGGGACGCACCACGCCGTCGGTCGTCAGCTTCGCCAAGAGCGGGGAGATCCTCGTCGGTGAGATCGCCAAGCGCCAGGCGGTCACCAACGTCGACCGCACCATCCGGTCCGTCAAGCGCCACATGGGCACCGACTGGAAGAGCCCGGAGATCGACGGCAAGACCTACACCGCGCAGGAGATCAGCGCGCGCATCCTGATGAAGCTCAAGCGGGACGCGGAGTCCTACCTGGGTGAGGACGTCACCGACGCGGTCATCACCGTGCCGGCCTACTTCGACGACGCCGAGCGTCAGTCGACCAAGGAGGCGGGCGAGATCGCCGGCCTGAACGTGCTGCGCATCGTCAACGAGCCGACCGCTGCCGCGCTGGCCTACGGGCTGGACAAGGGCAAGGAGGACGAGCTGATCCTCGTCTTCGACCTCGGTGGCGGCACCTTCGACGTGTCCCTGCTCGAGGTGGGCAAGGACGCCGAGGACGGCTTCGCGACCATCCAGGTCCGTGCCACCCACGGTGACAATAAGCTCGGTGGCGACGACTGGGACGAACGGATCGTCAACCACCTGCTGACCACGGTCAAGAACACCACGG
>JAAYYA010000561.1 GCA_012515595.1 Actinomycetales bacterium | reverse complement strand
GCAACGCGGCGCGCCCGGTGCGGTCCGAGAGCGCAACGCGGCGCGCCCGGTGCGGTCCGAGAGCGCAACGCGGCGCGCTCGGTGGCGTCGTGGAGCGCAACACGGCGCGCCCGGTCGAGGTGGGGGGTTACTCCCCTGGCGTCTCGTCGTCGGAGTGCGCGCGCAGGAAGTCCTCGAACTGCGCGCCGATCTCGTCGGCGCTCGGCAGGTCCGCGGCCTCGGCGGCGAGCAGGCTGCGCTTGCGCTGGCCGTCCAGGAACCGGTCATAGCGCTGCTCCAGCGCGGCCACGACCTCCGCGGCCTCGTGGTTCTCCTCCAGCTCGCGGGCAATCTCGGCACGGTTCAGGCCGGCGGCCGCGACCAGCTCCTCGCGGGGCAGGTCGGCGCCGGTGAACCCGACGATGCTGTCGAGCGCCGCGACGGCGGCGTCCCCGAACCGAGCCTCGGCCAGGTAGTGCGGCACGTGCACGGCGGCACCCATCGTCTCCACGCCCGCCTCGGCGAGACGCAGGTGGAGCAGGGACTCGGCGCTGCCGGGCACCTGGACCCGGCCAAAGAGCGGCTCCGCCGGGGGGAGCAGCTCGCGGTCACTGGCGAAGCTGGTGACCCCGATGGGGCGGGTGTGCGGGACCGCCATCGGCACGCCGTGCGCGGAGACCATCCGGCGCACCCCGAAGCCGAGGCACAGCTGGTGCACGGCCTCGGCGAAGGCCTCCCAGTGGAAGTCGGGCTCCATCCCGTCGAGCAGCAGGAACGGCTCCCCCGAGCGGTCGATCACCCGGTAGAGGATCAGCGACGGGTCGTCGAAGGCGCTGTAGTTGTCGCGGTCGAAGGTCATCAGCGGACGACGCGAGCGGTAGTCGATGAGGCTGTCCATGTCGAAGGACGCGACGACCGTGTGCTCGAGGTGCTCGAGGATGTGCTCGGTCAGCTGAGTGCGCACGTTGCCCGCGTCCATGAAGCCCTCGAGGGCGACGTGCAGAAGCGACGCCTGCTGGGGCTGCCGGTCGGCATCGGTCTCCAGGCGGTACAGCGAACTCGGGTCGATCACGTCAGTCCTTCCTCGGGTGCTCTTCACTCACAACGCCGGCCGCGGCCCAGAGATTCCGCACCCGCGAACCGGGCCCCGACGAAAGATTGAGACTTCCCAACCACACGGTGGTAAGAAAGAACCTATGACCTCGGAGCCGCCGGCCGCCCCCTCCATCTTCCACGACCTCGACCAGTATGTCGCGATGCCCCGCCTCGGCGGTCTCGCCATGAGCCATGACGGAACCCGCCTGGTGACCACGGTGTCGACCATCACCAAGGCCGGCACCGGCTATGCCACGGCTCTCTGGGGGGTGGATCCGCAGGGCGAGCACCCGGCATACCGCATCACGCGCAGCGCGAAGGGCGAGGCGGGAGCGGCCTTCAGCCGCGACGGCACCCTTTACTTCACCTCGGCGCGGCCCAACCCCGAGAACGACGACGACCACCCCGAGGCCTCGCTGTGGGAGATCCCGGCCGGTGGCGGGGAGGCGCGCGTGGTGCTGTCCCGGCCCGGCGGCGTCGGTCAGGTGCTGTGCGCGCGCGAGGCCGACGTGACGCTGGTCGTGGCCGGCCTGCTGCCCGGGGCCACCGACGAGAAGACGCACGCCGCCATCCACAAGGCCCGCAAGGACGGCGGGGTGCAGGCGATCCTGCACGACGGCTACCCGGTGCGCTACTGGGACGCCGACCTCGGGCCGTCGGCGCCGCAGCTGTTCGTCGCCGAGCCCGATGAGTCCGCCGAGCCGACCCGTCCCACGACCACAGACCACGTGCCCCCGCTGCAGCTGCGGTGGGTCAGCGAGGGCGTGGGCGCAACCATGCGCGACGCCAAGCCGGCGGTCAGCCCCGACGGTACCTTCGCCCTCGTCTCGCTCACGGTGCCCGAGGCGCGCGGCGAGCAGCGCAGCCAGCTGGTCCGCATCGACCTGGCGACCGGCGAGCGCTCCGTCATCGCCGACGAGCCGGACCACGAGTTCTACGCCCCGCTGGTCAGCCCCGACAACAGCCGGGCGCTCATCGTCGTCGACCGCAAGAGCACGCCGGAGCAGGCGCCGCGACCGGTCCTGCACCTGCTCGACCTCGCCTCCGGCGAGCGCATCCCGCTGGCCCCCGAGTGGGACCGCTGGGCCGCCCCCGCCGCCTGGCTGCCGGACGGCAGCGCGGTCCTGGTGACGGCCGACGAGGACGGTCGCTCCCCCGTCTTCCGGATCGAGGTGACCACGGGAGAGGTGAGCCGGGTGACCACGGACGATGCGGCATACGGCGATGTGGTCGTCTCTCCCGACGGGACGAAGGCGTATGCCGTGCGCTCCAGCTATCTGTTCCCGGCCGAGATCGTGGGGATCGACCTGGCGACCGGCGCGACCGCCGCGCTGCCCGGGCCGGTGGAGCGGCCCGCGATCCCGGGCCGGCTCGAGGAGGTCGAGACGACCGCGGCCGACGGCACCCGGGTGCGGGCGTGGCTGGCGCTGCCGGAGACCCAGGCCGACGGCGCGGGGCACCCGCTGCTGCTGTGGATCCACGGCGGGCCGCTGGGCTCGTGGAACGCGTGGACCTGGCGGTGGAACCCGTGGCTGCTGGTGGCGCAGGGCTATGCCGTGCTGCTGCCGGACCCGGCGCTGTCGACCGGCTACGGGCAGGACTTCATCCAGCGCGGCTGGGGCACGTGGGGGCAGGCGCCGTACGAGGACCTCATGGCGATCACCGACCACGTGGTCGCGCGCGAGGACATCGACGAGACGCGGACGGCTGCGATGGGCGGGTCGTTCGGCGGCTACATGGCCAACTGGGTCGCCGGGCAGACCGACCGGTTCCGGGCGATCGTGACGCACGCGTCGCTGTGGGCGCTGGACCAGTTCGGGCCGACGACCGACGCCGCGTTCTACTGGCAGCGGGAGATGACCCGTGAGATGGGCGAGGCCAACAGCCCGCACCGGTTCGTGGAGCAGATCGTGACGCCGATGCTGGTGATCCACG
>JAAYYA010000004.1 GCA_012515595.1 Actinomycetales bacterium | reverse complement strand
GCTCAGGGCGAGTAGGCGTGCCCAGGTTGGATCGGGGGCGGCGGGAGGAGGGCACGGCATACGCCGTCAAGAGCGGGCGCCGGACCGAACTAGACTCACGGGGTGACCCCCGAGCAGCTCGCCGAAGCCATCATCGCCGCCCTCGACCAGGCCGTCGCCGCTGGTGACGTCACGGTCGAGGTCCCCCGCGAGGTGCGTGTCGAGCGACCCCGGAGCCGCGAGCACGGGGACTGGTCCACCAACGTCGCCCTCCAGCTGGCCAAGAAGGCCGGCGTGGCCCCACGCGACCTGGCCACCAACCTGGCCGCGCGGCTGGGGGCGGTGCCCGGGATCGCCGCGGTGGACGTGGCGGGTCCCGGCTTCCTCAACATCACCCTCGACGCGGCGAGTGCCGGCGAGCTGGCGCGGCTGATCGTGGAGGAGGGCACGGCATACGGCACCAACACCACGCTGGCCGGCCGTGTCATCAACCTGGAGTTCGTCTCGGCCAACCCCACCGGGCCGCTGCACATCGGCCACACCCGCTGGGCGGCCCTGGGCGACGCGATCCACCGACTGCTGACCGCGTCCGGCGCGGAGGTCACCGCCGAGCACTACACCAACGACGCGGGCAACCAGATGGACCTGCTGGGCGCCTCGATCGTGGCCCGGGCCACCGGCGGGCCGGTGCCCGAGGGGGGCTACCCGGGGGAGTATGTCGTGGGGCTGGCCGAGGCGGTGCTCGCCGAGCGTCCCGACCTGCTGGACCTGCCGGCCGAGGAGCGGGTGGCGGTGGCGCGGGACGTGGGCTATCAGCACCAGGTGGCCCAGAACCAGCAGACCCTCACCGACTTCAACGTGCACTTCGACGTGTGGTTCTCGGAGCGGACGCTGCACGACAGCGGGGCCGTCGAGCAGGCGGTCGAGCGGCTGCGCGAGCAGGGGCACGTCTTCGAGCACGAGGGCGCGATCTGGCTGCGCACCACCGACTTCGGTGACGACCGGGACCGGGTCATGATCCGGGCCAACGGGGTCCCGACCTACTTCGCCGCCGACGCCGCCTACTACCTGAGCAAGAAGGACCGCGGGTTCCCGGAGAAGATCTACCTGCTCGGGGCCGACCACCACGGCTACATCGGCCGGCTGAAGGCGATCGCGGCCTGCGCGGGCGACGACCCCGAGGTCAACATCGAGGTGCTCATCGGCCAGCTCGTCACCATCGCCGGGTCCCGGATGGGGCGGCGCCGCGGCAACGCGCTGCTGCTGACCGAGCTGCTCGAGTGGATCGGGTCGGACCCGCTGCGCTACTCGCTGGCCCGCTACCCCGCCGACTCGCCGCTGGACCTGGACGGGGAGGAGATGCGGCGGCGCTCCAACGACAACCCGGTGTACTACGTGCAGTACGCCCACGCCCGCACCGCGAACGTCGCCCGCCTCGCGGGGGAGGACGGCGTCTCGCGGGCCGACGGCTTCGACCCCTCGCTGCTTGGTCACGAGACCGAGTCGACGCTGCTGGCGGCGCTCGGCGACTTCCCGCGGGTGGTGGCCCAGGCCGCCTCGCTGCGGGAGCCGCACCGGGTGGCGCGCTACCTGGAGTCGCTGTCCGCCGCCTTCCACAAGTGGTATGACGAGTGCCGGGTCCGTCCGATGGACGCGGACGAGGAGATCACCGACCTGCACCGCACCCGACTGTGGCTCAACGACGCCACCCGCCAGGTGCTGGCCAACGGGTTGGACCTGCTTGGGGTCAGCGCCCCGGAGAGGATGTGAGTGCCGTGTCGTCGACGCCCGTGCGCGTGGCGCTGCTCGGGGCCGGGACGGTGGGGGCCGCGGTCGCCCGTCGCCTGGCCGACCGGGCCGAGGTCTTCGCGGGACGCGTCGGTGCCCCGCTGGAGCTGACCGGGATCGCGGTGCGCGACCTCGGTCGCCCACGTGACCTGTCCGGGGTGCTCCCCGGCCTGCTCACCGACGACCCGGGGTCGTTGGTCGACAGCGCCGACGTCGTGGTCGAGGTGATGGGCGGGCTCCAGCCGGCCCGCGGCCTGATCGAGCGCGCGCTCGCCGGCGGGGCCGACGTGGTCACGGCCAACAAGCAGCTGTTGGCCCAGCACGGGGTGGAGATCGAGGCCCTGGCGGAGCGGGAGGGGCGGTCGGTGGCCTACGAGGCGGCCGTCGTCGCCGCGGTCCCGGTGATGCGCACCGTCCGCGACGCGCTGGCCGGCGATGAGATCCGGTCCATCAGCGGCATCGTCAACGGCTCCACCAACTACGTCCTGGACATGGTCGCCCGGCTCGGCGTGCCCTTCCAGGACGCCGTCCAGCAGGCGGGGGACCGGGGCTATCTCGAGGCCGACCCGACCGAGGACCTGGAGGGCCTGGACGCCGCCGCCAAGATCGTGCTGCTGGCCCGGGCGGCGTGGGGCGTGCAGGTCGGGATGGAGGACGTGCAGCGCGAGGGCATCACCGGCCTCACCGACGCCGACTTCGAGGAAGCCCGCGGGACCGGGCAGGTCATCAAGCTCATCGCCTCGGCGTGGTGCTCGGGCCCGGCCGCGGACCGGCGGGTCGAGGTGGCCGTGCGGCCGACCCTCGTCGGCGCGGAGCACCCGTTCGGGCTGACCCGTGAGGGCACCAACCTGGTCATCATCGACGCCGAGTCCGCGGGAACCCTGCGGTTGTCCGGCGCTGGCGCCGGCGGTGACGAGACCGCCTCGGCGGTGCTCGGCGACCTGGTCAACCTGGCCCGGGCGCGGGTCCGGGCGCGGGAGGCCGACTAGAGACACGGCATACCTCCTCGCGGCGGTCGCGCTGGCAGACGGACGGAACCGCTACGAAGATGTGTGGCAGACGTGCGAAACCCCTACGAAAATGTGTGGGAGACGTGCAAAACCCCTACGAAAATGCGGGGGAGACCGACGAAACCGCTACGAAAATTGGAGTGGACGTGGACGAGCGACTGATGCACATCGGCGGCGAGTGGGTGCCGGCCGCGGCGGGCGAGACGATCGAGGTGATCACCCCGACCGACCGCAACGTCGTCATCGCGACGACGCCCCGGGCGCGCGCCGAGGACGCCGACCGCGCGGTCGCGGCGGCGCGGGCGGCCTTCCCCGCGTGGGCGGCCCTGTCCTTCACCGAGCGCCAGCGCGCGCTGCTGCGCATCGCCGAGGCCCTCGAGGAGAACGTCGAGGACCTGGCGCGCCTCACGGCGCTCGACACCGGCAACGCGATCCGCACCCAGGCCCGCCCGGAGGCGCTGAACCTGGCGGCGTGCTTCCGTTATTCCGGGGGCATCGCCGGGGAGGTCAAGGGGACCGTCCTGCCGACCGCCGACGGGCAGCTGCAGTACACCCGCCGCCAGCCCCTCGGTGTGGTCGCCGGCATCCTGCCATGGAACAGCCCGCTGATGATCGCCGGCTTCAAGGTGCCCGGCGCGCTCGCCGCCGGCAACACCATGGTGCTCAAGGCAGCCGAGGACGCCCCGCTCACCATCCTGGAGCTGGCCCGGATCTGCGCCGAGCACCTGCCGCCCGGCGTGCTCAACGTGGTCACCGGCTACGGCGCCGAGATCGGCGAGGCGCTGGTCGTGCACCCGGACGTGGACAAGGTCTCCTTCACGGGCTCGACCCTGGTCGGCCACGGGGTCGCGGCCAAGGCCGGCGCCCGGCTGGCGCACAGCTCGCTGGAGCTCGGCGGCAAGTCGCCCTGCATCGTCGACGTCGACTCCTGCACCGACGAGGTCGTCGAGCAGGTGCTGCTGGCCAGCCGGTTCGCCCGGCAGAGCCAGAGCTGCACCACCGGCTCCCGCCTCTTCCTGAACCAGAAGATCCACGACGAGTTCCTCGACAAGCTCGTCGCGCGCACCGCCCAGCTGGTCGTCGGCGACCCGCGGGACGAGGCCTCGGACATCGGCTGCATCATCAACCAGAAGCAGTGGGACCGCGTGCAGGGCTACATCGAGGACGGCCTCTCCCAGGAGGGTGTCGGCGTGGCGTATGACGGACGCCCGGCCCTGCAGGTCGGCCCGCCCGGGTTCTACCACGCGCCGATGATCCTGACCCAGGTCTCCAACGACTGGCGGATCGCCCGCGAGGAGATCTTCGGCCCGGTGCTCGCGGTGATCCCGTGGAACGAGCCGGAGGAGGTCGTCGCGATGGCCAACGACTCGCACTACGGGCTGGCGGCGTTCGTCTTCTCCAAGGACCTGGACCGGGCCCTGGGCATGGCGCACCGGATCGACTCCGGCTGGGTGCAGGTCAACCAGGGCGGCGGCCAGGTCGTCGGCCAGTCCTACGGTGGCATGAAGACCAGCGGCATCGGCCGCGAGCTCTCCCTGGAGGGGATGCTCGAGGGCTTCACCCAGATCAAGCAGGTCAACGTCAAGCTCGGGTGAGGTCCGCGGCGACCGGTGCCTCGGCATACGGCCCGCTCTCGCCAGGTGACCGGCGCGCGGCCGGGCGCCCGAACGGGGCCATGACGGGCGCCCGGACGGGGCCATGCGACCGGATGTGCGCCGTGCGACGTCCAGGACTGCACGCGGCGCACATCTGGTCGCACGGCTCGGGGGGGCTGCTGCGACGGCTGGCTCGGGTGAGGGTCGGGGCGGGTGGCGCGGTGTGTCGGAGCGGGGTGTTCGGGCCTGGGCGCAAGAAGTGTTATCGTGGCCTGACACTCGCGAATGACGCTGCGGGCCCAGCCCGTGTTCTCGCGACGTGCTCCCACCACCAAGTATGTGGTGCAACCACGCGGCTCTCGTGTGGTGACATCGTGTCGCGGTGGTCGGTGAGTCAAATCGGGCCGGCAAGAAGCCGGATCTACCTGAAACCCCCGGGCCATGCATCTGGCAGGCCCCTACGAGGGAGAAGGAAACCTTCGTGACAAACACCACCGAAACCGCCGCGCCGACTCGCACGGGGGGATCCCTGGGAGCGATGCGCGTGGCTGAGCTGCAGGCTCTCGCCGGCAGCATGGGCATCACCGTGTCGCCGAAGATGCGCAAGGCCGACCTCGTCGAGGCGATCCAGGAGCGCCGCGGCGGATCCTCCGGCTCCGCCCGTGCGAAGGCCCCGGCCAGCAGCGGCTCCGACGCCGCGGCCGAGTCGGCCCCCGCGACCTCCCGCGACAGCGGCTCCGGCGACGCCGGGTCCGGCGACACCAGCTCCCGCGACACCGGGCCGACCGACGACACCAGCCAGCGTCCGCAGCGGCGCTCGCGTCGCGTCGCGGCCGCCGCCGGCGCTCCCGCCCCGCGGCGCGGCGACGACGCCTCCGACTCCGCCGCCCAGACCGGCGGAGACCAGCCCGCCCAGGACGCGCCCCGCGACAACGAGGCGCGCGAGGACGACCGGCAGGCCAACGACCGGCAGGCCAACGACCGGCAGGGCTCCGGGCAGGACGACGACCGTCAGCAGGGCGGCCAGCGCCAGGGTCAGGACCGCGGTCAGGACCGCGGTCAGGACCGCAACCAGGACCGCGGCCAGCAGGACCGCCAGGGTGGTCGTCAGCAGCAGGACCGCCAGCAGGACCGTCAGCAGGGCGAGGGTCGCCAGGGCGACGGCAACCGTCAGCAGGGCGGCCAGCGCCAGGGCCAGCAGGACCGCAACCAGCAGGACCGCCAGGGCGGGGACCGCCAGCAGGGTGGAAACCAGCAGGGCGGCAACCAGCAGGGCGGCAACCAGAACCGCCGCTTCGACGACGACGAGGACGGCGGTGGCCGCGGCCGTCGCCGCAACCGCCAGCGGGGGCGCGACCGCAAGCGCGGCCGCAACCGGGGCGACCAGGACAACTACGCCGACGAGCAGGAGACCGGGTACACCGAGGAGGACGTGCTCGTCCCCGTGGGTGGCGTGCTGGACATCCTGGACAACTACGGCTTCATCCGCACGACCGGCTACCTGCCGGGCCCGAGCGACGTCTACGTCCCGATGGGCATGGTGCGCAAGCACGGCCTGCGCAAGGGTGACGCCGTCACCGGCGCGATCAAGGCCGACGGGCAGCAGCAGCACTCCGGTGGGCGCGGGGACCGCCAGAAGTACAACGCGCTCGTCCGTCTCGACACCGTCAACGGCCAGACCCCGGAGCAGGCCAAGGCCCGCCCGGAGTTCGCCAAGCTGACCCCGCTCTACCCTCAGGAGCGGCTGCGCCTGGAGACCGAGCAGAAGAACCTGACGACCCGGATGATCGACCTGGTCAGCCCGATCGGCAAGGGCCAGCGCGGTCTGATCGTCTCGCCGCCCAAGGCCGGCAAGACCCTCATCCTGCAGGCGATCGCCAACGCGATCACGCAGAACAACCCCGAGGCGCACCTCATGATCGTCCTGGTGGACGAGCGCCCCGAGGAGGTCACCGACATGCAGCGCACGGTCAAGGGTGAGGTCATCGCCTCCACCTTCGACCGTCCCGCGGACGACCACACCACCGTGGCCGAGCTGGCCATCGAGCGGGCCAAGCGCCTGGTCGAGCTGGGCGGCGACGTTGTCGTGCTGCTCGACTCGATCACCCGCCTGGGCCGCGCCTACAACCTGGCGGCCCCCGCCAGCGGCCGGATCCTCTCCGGTGGTGTCGACTCCAGCGCGCTCTACCCGCCGAAGCGCTTCTTCGGCGCCGCCCGCAACATCGAGCACGGCGGCTCGCTGACCATCCTGGCGACCGCGCTCGTGGAGACCGGTTCCAAGATGGACGAGGTCATCTTCGAGGAGTTCAAGGGCACCGGCAACATGGAGCTGCGCCTGTCCCGCCAGCTGGCGGACCGCCGCATCTTCCCGGCCATCGACGTCAACCCCTCCGGCACCCGCCGCGAGGAGATCCTGATGGGCGCCGAGGAGCTCAAGATCATGTGGAAGCTGCGTCGCGTGCTCTCCGCGCTCGACTCCCAGCAGGCCGTCGAGCTGCTGCTGGACCGCCTCCGCAAGACCCGGTCCAACCACGAGTTCCTGGTCCAGGTCCAGCAGACCTCCTCGGTCAAGCTGGACGACGAGGACTGATCGGCTGACGCCGACCTGTTCGTATGCCGTGTGGCCCGGTCTCCCCGCGGGGAGCCGGGCCGCACGCATTCCCGGCCTCACGGCATACTGCCGCGGGAATGCTCGGCAGCCCGGCGCCGTTGACTGAGGGCGTCATTTTGTGGCGACCCTGCTGTTTCTGGCAGAATCACCCCTTGGCCCTCCGGTTCACGGGGCGCGACCGCGCACCGACCCGGGGACACAGCCATCCAGAGGAGACACCGTGAAGAAGAACATCCACCCGGAGTACGTTGAGACTCTGGTGACCTGCAACTGCGGCGCCCAGTTCACCACGCGCAGCACCGCGACGTCCGGCTCGATCCACGCCGACGTCTGCTCCCAGTGCCACCCGTTCTACACGGGCAAGCAGAAGATCCTGGACACCGGTGGCCGCGTGGCCCGCTTCCAGGAGCGCTACGGCAAGAAGGCCG
>JAAYYA010000560.1 GCA_012515595.1 Actinomycetales bacterium | reverse complement strand
AGGAGGTCGCGGCCCGGCACCCGCAGATCACCGACGTGCGCGGCCTCGGGCTGATGATCGCCAACGAGTTCCGCGACGAGAACGGAGCCCCCGACGGCGCGACCTCCGCCGCGGTCCAGCAGGAGGCCGCCAAACGCGGTCTCATCCTGCTCAACAACGGCGCCTGGGGCCAGTGCGTGCGCTTCATCCCGGCCCTGGTGGTCGGTGAGCAGGACGTCGCCGAGGCCGCCGGGATCTGGGGCGAGGCGGTCGAGGCCGTGGTGGGCGGCCGCTGACCGCTCGCACCACCGGTGCCCCACGGCACCGGAGGTGTGTCCCGCTGGCGGGACCGCACGGCATACAGCTGACGGGACCACACGGCATACGACAACGGCCCGGGCTCAGGGAGCCCGGGCCGCTGCCGTGCGGAAAGGTCAGGCCTTGGCCAGCTCCTCCTGCTCGCGGAAGGCCTCCTCGGTGCCGGGGATCTCCGAGCCGCGGATCGAGACGCCCCTGGTCTCCACCACCTTCCAGAGCGCCACCAGACCGATGACGCAGGCGATCATCATGTAGTAGGCGGGCCACATCTGGTCGCCGGTGCCGTCGATGAGCGCCTCGTTGACCAGCGGCGCGGTGCCGCCGAACAGCGAGGTCGCCACGTTGTAGGACAGCGCCAGCGCCGCGAAGCGCACCTGCGTCGGGAACATCGCCGGGAAGGTGGCCGAGATGGTGGCCAGCTGCGGCGTGTAGAGCAGCCCCAGGATCGCGAAGCCGACGATCGCGCCCGTCAGCCCGGTGCCCATCAGCTGGAACATCGGGATCGCCAGCACGGTCAACCCGACCAGCGAGACCGCCCACATCGGTTTTCGGCCGACCCGGTCCGAGAGCGCCCCGACGAAGGGCAGCACGACCATCATCATCAGCTGCCCGACGATCGGCACGATGAGGGCACCCTCCTGGCCCAGGTCGATGGTGTTGCGCAGGTACGTCGGCATGTAGCTGAGCAGCGTGTAGTTGACCACGTTCAGCGCGATCACCAGGCCGAACAGCTTGAGGACCTGCGGCAGGTAGTTGCTGAGGACCTCCTTGAGCTTGACCATCGCGCTGACCTCGGCCTCGTTGGTCTCCTCCTCCAGCTCGCGGAAGACCGGGGTGTCCTCGATCCGGGACCGCAGGTACATCCCGACCAGGCCGAGCGGACCGGCGACCAGGAACGGGATGCGCCAGCCCCAGGCCTGCATGGCCGGCTCGTCGAGGAAGGTGATCAGGCCCAGCATCAGCAGCGCGCCGGCGTTGAAGCCGGCCAGGGTGCCGAACTCCAGGAAGCTGCCGTAGAAGCCGCGGCGGCGGTCCGGGGCGTACTCGGCCATGAAGGTGGCGGCGCCGCCGTACTCACCGCCGGTGGAGAAGCCCTGGATGATCCGCAGCGTGTAGAGCAGGATCGGCGCCGCGATGCCGATCGTGGAGTATGACGGGAGGAGACCGACGCAGAAGGTCGCCGAGGCCATCAGGATGATGGTCAGGGCCAGCACCTTCTTGCGGCCGATCTTGTCGCCGAGCGGCCCCCAGAAGATGCCCCCGAGCGGTCGGATCAGGAAGGACACCGCGAAGCCCACCAGGGTGAAGAGCACCGCGTTGGTGGAGTCCTCGGGGAACAGCGCGAGCGCGATGTAGGTCGTGCCGTAGGCGTAGATGCCGTAGTCGAACCACTCGACCGCGTTCCCGATCGCGGACGCGCCGATCGCTCGGCGCAGCACATGGGGAGGCGCCTCCCGGTTCGCTGGCTTGGCAGACGTCATGTGTCCTCCTGTTGGGCCATTGAGTCCGAGGTCTCGGTGCCGGCACCAACCTGGCGTCACCATCGATCGCTCAGTGTCCTTTTGTAGACAATCGGACAGATAAGCCCCTTTGGTCCGGGCTGGCCAGTGCTCCAACCCGATCGGCGCGTCCGACCAGGGCGCCGCCCCGCGCCTACCCTCGGGCGATCGCGTCCCAGATCCGGCGGGCCGCGGGCGCGGCGATGTCGCCCCCGATACCGCCCTGCTCGACCACCACCACGACGGCGTACCGCGGGTCGGTGGTCGGACCGTAGGAGGCGTACCAGGCCGTCGAGCGCTCCCCGAACGACTCGGCGGAGCCGGTCTTGCCGGCCACCGGGTAGGCCGCCAGGTCGAAGCCGGCGAAGGCCGGTGCCCCCGTCCCGGCGGTGTTGACCCCCGCCAGACCGGAGCGCACGATCTCCAGCACCTCCGGCTCCAGCCCGAGCTCCCCGGAGGCCACCGGGGGCAGGTCCTCGACCAGCTCGCCGGCCGGCGTGCGCACCGCGTCCACCACCTGCGGCTCCCAGAGGGTCCCGCCGTTGGCGATGGCGGCGTAGACCACGGCCTGCTGCAGCGGGGTCACGGCGACGTCGCCCTGCCCGATGGAGAAGTTGACCGCGTCGCCGGGCCGGTACTGCCACCCGTCCTCGCAGTTCTCCCGGGCCAGCTGCTCGAGGAACTCCCGCCGCGCCCGGTCGGTCTCCTCCGGGTAGCCGGACTCGGCGCGGGCGCAGCTGTCCTCCCGCGTCGCCTCCCAGTAGGCGCGCTTCCACTCCCGCCCCGGCACCACCCCGGCCGCCTCCCCCGGCAGGTCGACGCCGGTGCGCTGCCCCAGACCGAACTGCTCGGAGGTGATCACCCACGGGTCGGTCAGGTCGCTCTCCTGCGCGAGGCCGCCCTGGGCCCGCCACTCGTCGTAGGCCCAGCCGTAGAACACGGTGTCGCAGGAGACCTCCATGATCCGCTGCAGGCTGAGTGGGCCGTGCGCCCGCGACTCGTAGTTGGTGAACCGCCGCCCCCCGATGTCGACCGCGCCGGGGCAGGCGTACTCCTGGTCGGGGTCGACGCCGGTCGCCAGCGCCGCCGGCAGCGAGACCACCTTGAACGTCGAGGCGGGCGGGAAGGTCTCGGAGACCACCCGGTTGACCAGCGGCTGCCCGGAGGCGTCGCTGGTCAGGTCGTCATACTGCGTCTGGGTCACCCCGGTGGTCCAGATCGACGGGTCGTATGTCGGGTAGCTGGCGGCGGCGACCACCCCACCGTCGGTGACGTCCAGGACGACGGCGGCGGCCGACTCGGCCGGCCAGCCCTGGGCCCGGGAGATCCGCACGGTGCCGGCCAGCACCCGCTCCACCTCGGCCTGCAGTTCCGCGTCGAGATGGGTCACCAGGTCCAGACCGCTGACCGGGTCGGAGTGCTCGAGCTGCCCGGTGACCACCCCGCGCGGGTCGATGGTCACGGTGGTCCGGCCGGAGGTGCCGCGGAGCACGGAGTCGTAGGTCGCCTCCAGGCCCGCCCGTCCGACGAGATCCTCGGCCGTGAGACCCTCGCGCGTCGTCACCTCCTCCAGGGTGGGGCGGCCCAGGTAGCCCAGCAGGTGGGCGGCGTTGAGGGTGGCCTGGGGGTAGGTGCGGACGGGCCGCGTGTCGATGGCCACCCCCGGGAACCGTTCGGGCCGCTCCAGGACGGACAGGGCGGCCACGGGGTCGACGTCGAAGGCGACCGGGATGGGCTGGTAGGGCGAGCCGGAGAAGCACGACGGCACCGGCGGGGCCCCCTGGGTCCCGCAGAGCCGGGTGCGTCCCCACAGCGACTCCACCGGCAGGTCCAGCTCGGCGGCCACCTGCTCGATGAGCGCGCGACCCTCGTCGTCGGACTCCAGCAGGGTGCGCGGGTCGATCGTGACCACGGTGGTGGGCGCGTTGGCCACCAGCGCCGTGCCGTCGGCCGCCAGGACCCGGCCCCGCAGGGCGGGCTCGGTGACCACGCGGGTGCTCACCTCGGCCGCCTGCACCGCGAGTTCCTGGTGGTTGACGACCTGCAGGTCCAGGAGACGCCCGGCGAGCACACTGCCGAGCAGGAGCGCAACGGCCAGAAGTCCCCACAGCGGGCGCAGCGAGCGGTGGCGCCGCGCGACGGCCGGGCTGGTCTGCGGGCGGGGCACCCGCACCTCGGGCCGCCCGGGGCGCCGGCTCATGAGCGGACCCGTCCCACCCGGCTCCAGCCCCGACCGATGAGGAACCGCTCGACGCCGATGAGGACCGGCAGCAGCAGGAGCGCGAAGAGGCCGGTCGCGAGCACCGACCAGAGCAGGTCGGTCGGGTGCGCCACACCGACACCGGCCGCGGCGGTGAGGCCCCGCACCAGCTGGATCACGACCGCCCCGCCCACCGCGGCGACCCACGGCACCAGCGGCGAGGCCGGCGCCCAGCGTCGTGCCGCACCGACCAGCGCCCCGGCGACGGCGTAGCTGAGGGCACCGGCCCCCAGCGGCTCGCCGCCGGGCGGCACCAGGTCGACCAGCCACCCGCCGGCCAGCCCGACCAGCGCACCCGTCACCGGGCCGTGCATGAGGGCCGCCGCGGCCACGACGAGGAGCACGAGGTCCGGGCGCCCCGGCATACCGCTGGGGAAGAGAGTCGGCAGGAGGACCGCCACGAGCAGGAGGACCGTGCGGGAGAGGAGCACCGGGACCGCGGCGATCACCGGACCTCCTCCCCCAGCAGCACGACGGCGACCAGGTCCAGGGTGTCGGCGTCGACGAAGGGCTCGACGACCGCGGTCCGGCCCAGCTGGCCCCGGTCCGCGTCGACGGAGGTGACGGTGCCGAGGGGGACCCCCGCGACATACGGGACGGAGTCGGGGCTGCCGAGGGTGGTGACCAGGTCGCCCACGGCGATCTCGCTGTCCCCCACCGCGGTCAGGGTGAGCTGGCCGGAGGCGCGGGCCGGGAGCCCGGGGGCGGGGCGCCCGTCGACGGACCCGAGCGCACCCTCCGTGCCGAAGCGCACGCCGACGACGACGTCGGAGCCGCCGAGCAGGACCACGTCGGCGCTGGTGGGCGCCGTCCGGATGACGCGGCCGACGAGACCGTCGGAGCTGATGACCGTCTGGTCCCGGCGGACGCCGTCCGCCTCGCCGGCGTCGATCGTCACGGTGCGGCCCCCGATCGGGGTGCTGCCGGAGGAGAAGCCGACCACGCGCGCGGGGAGCAGCTCGTGGCCGCCCCAGCCCGCCGCGGCCCGCTCGAGCTCGGTGAGCTGCTCGGAGGTCCTGGCCTCGGCCTCCAGCTCCTTGACCCGGGCGTCGAGAGCGTCCCGCTCGCGGGTGACCTCGGTGAGCCGGTCGTCGGTCCACCCCGTCATCGCCGACTGGATCGGGGCGAGGACCGTCGCCCCCGCCCGGCGGACCGGCGCGGTCACGGCGGGACGCGCCAGGTCGAGCAGCAGCACGCAGGCGGTGAGCGCCACGAGGACCCCGAGCAGCACCTGGGTGGCACGCGCGCTGCTCAGGCGCGGCAGGAGGCGGCGGCGCGTCATCGGCTCAGGCCCGGCGCGGGGTGACCAGGACCCGCTCGAGGGCGGTGAAGTCGTCGACGCAGGCCCCCGCCCCCCGGATGACGGCGCGGGCGGGTTCGTCGGCGACCATCACCTTGACCCCGAGCTCGCGGTGCAGCCGCTCGTCGACCCCGCGGAGGAGTGAGCCCCCGCCCGCAAGCACCACCCCGTGGTCCAGCACGTCACCGGACAGCTCCGGCGGGCAGATGTCCAGCACCGCCTTGACCACGTCGACGATCTGCAGGACCGCGGGCTCGATCATCCGCCGCACCTCCGTCGACGTCAGCGTCACCGTCTTCGGCAGCCCGGTGGTGACGTCGCGGCCGCGGACCCGCTTCTCCAGCTCCTCGGCGAGCGGGTAGGCCGAGCCGATGTCGATCTTGATGTCCTGGGCCGAGCGCTCCCCCAGGAGCAGGTCGTGCGCGGCGCGCACCCCCTCGACGATCGCCTCGTCGACCTCGTCGCCCCCGACCCGCAGGCTGCGGGCGTTGACGATGCCGCCGAGGCTGATCACGGCGACCTCGGTCGTCCCCGCCCCGATGTCCACGATCATGCTGGCGGTCGCGTCGTGCACCGGCAGCCCGGCGCCGATCGCGGCGGCCATCGACTCCTCGAGCACGAACACCCGGCGGGCCCCGGAGTGCAGGGCGGCGTCCTCCAGCGCCCGGCGCTCCACGGGCGTGACGTTGCTCGGCACGCAGACGACCATCCGCGGCCGCACCAGGCGCGAGATCCGCAGCTGCTGCAGGAAGTGGCCCAGCATCGACTCGGTGAGGTCGCCGTCAGTGACCACCCCGTCGACGACCGGCCGCACCGTGACCACCTTGGCCGGCGTGCGGCCCAGCATCTCGACCGCGTCCTGCCCCGCGGCGACCAGGCTGCCGGACGCCGAGTCGACCGCGACCAGCGTGGCCTCGTCGAGCACGACACCGCGCCCCTGCTGGTGTATCAGCGTGGTGCTGGAGCCGAGGTCGAGGGCCAGGTCACGCCCCAGCAGACCCCGACCGATGCTCACGCGGCCGATCCTACGCAAGGGCACCCCCCATCCGACCGAGCGCACGACGCGTCGCTCCCAGGGGCGACCGAACGCGCGCGGTTGTGCTCT
>JAAYYA010000559.1 GCA_012515595.1 Actinomycetales bacterium | reverse complement strand
GAGTCGATCCGCCTGGGCCAGTTGCTGAAGCTGGCGGGCGTGGTGCAGGACGGCGCCATGGCGCGAATGGTGATCGAGAACGGCGAGGTCACCGTGGACGGCGAGACGGTGATGCGCCGGGGCGTCCAGGTGCGCCCTGGGTCGGTTGTGAAGTATGCCGACGCCGACCTGCTCGTGACCAGCGAACCGCACCCTCCGGCGGGCTGAGCAGCCCCGCGCCCTACTGGGGGAAGCCGACGGTGAAGGTCTGCGTGCCGAAGTCCTTCAGGGTCTCCCCGCCCCCGAGCTCGCGAACCTCCGCCTGGTTGGCCACGGCCACCGTGAAGGAGGTCGACTCTGCCGGGACGCTGACCACGACAGTGTCATAACTCGGGCTCCACAACCTGCCCTCCATCACCACCGGCTCCAGCTCGTTCACGGTCCATACCAGGGTCGCGTCCCTTTCTGACCAGCCGGCCCGCGTCGCGTCGTACTCGAGGTCGAACTCCAGGATCAGCCACATGCTGCCGGGTTCGGCCCACCGCTGGTCTCCCAGACGCGGAGGCACATAGGGCGTGATCCGCGCCGAATTGATGCGTAGGTCAGCGGTGAACTGACGGTCCTCGTAGCCCGCGACAGGGTCATAGGTCAGCACCTCGCCCAGGTCCTGCTGGGTGACCCTCCGCAGGTAGACGTCGGTGAGCGGGTCTGCCACCCGTGCGCCGGTGGCCAGGTCGAAGACCTGGTCGTGCCCATCGGCGGTGATGACGAGATTGGAGCCCGCGCCGCCTGCCGGCAGGCTCACCAGGAAGGAGCGCTCCCCCTGCGAGAGCTCCCTGACCAGGCGCCGGGTGCCCTGCGACTCGACATACAACTCGCTCCCGGGAGTCCGGTCGTCATCGTTGCGCACGTAGGTGTAGTCGACGACAAAGAACTCCTCCCCGCTCGCCGGGACGTAGGCCGGCTCGGCACCTCCCAGCACATGTCCCGGGATCGAGTCGGCTCGGGCGACGGACGTGATCTCCAACGTTCCTTCCGGGGTCCCGAAGGTCCCGGAGGCCGGCTTGGTGACACCGGTGCGTGGCACGTCCTCCTTGAGGTCAGTCATCAGCACCCCGGCCTCGGCCGCGGGTGGGGGCGCGGGTGCCGCAGTGGTCGTGGCCTCGGCGTTGCTTGCGGTCGGGGCGGCTGACTCGGGTGCCGCCGTGGTGGTCGCCGACTCGCTGGGCGTGACAGTCGGGGTCTGCAGCTCCGGCGCCGGGTCTGGCCCACAGCCGGTGATCAGCAGTGCCGCGGTGCTCGCGGCGGCGAGAGTGCGCGCAAGCGCAGGGCGCATCGTGGTGCGAGTCAGCGAGGAGGACATCGGCGGGCGGGTCATCGGGCCGTCCTAGAGGTGGCGGGGGCGATCATCACGAGGCAAAGGTAGGAGCCGGATCGACGCAGGTCAGGGCTTTTCCAGCGTTCCCGAACGACTCCGAACGGCCTCGGATGAGCGCGAACGCGGCGACGGCGCTAAAGTCGGCCGCGTCGACCGACCCTGCGGCGCACTCACGGCGGCGGAGGTCCAGTCTCGGCATGACACAGCAGGCAAGGGGGTGGTGTCGTGGACACGACATCCGGCCCTGCTGTGCCCGATGACGCTGTGCCCGATGACGTCGACCGGATCGTCCGCGACCTGCAGCGCCTCCGGGTCGTCGCCGGTGGAGTCTCCTACGCCGAGATCGTCCGACGCGTGACCACGCTGCGCCAGGCCGCCGGGATGCCGGGCCTGATCGCCCGGCCTGCCCGGACCACGGTCTATGACGCCTTCCGTCCCGGACGCACCCGCCTCGATGCGGACCTGGTCGGCGACATCGCCGCGGCGCTCGGAGGTGACCGAGAGCAGTTCCGGGCACGGTGCCTGCACGTCCGACTGGCCGCCGAGGTCACGGCCGGGCCGCCCATCCCCACGCCCGACCCCGACCCGGTGCCGCTCTCCACCCCAGCTGCCGACCCGACCCAAGATCCACCGGCGGCCGACCGCGGGCGTGCGCACACGTCATACACAGTGGTAGTCCTGCTTGGGTGCCTGGCCCTCAATCTGTTCGGCTATGTCGCGGTCGAGGTGTTCGACCTCGCGATCTTCCTCGACATGACCGGCACGGGCATCGCGGCGATCGCACTCGGGCCGTGGCACGGGGCACTGGTCGCGATCGCGACACACGCCGTGGGGCTGGGCGTGCACGGCACGATGACCGTTCCCTTTGTGATCGTCAACATCGCCGGGGCGCTGATCTGGGGATACGGAGTGCGCAGGTTCGGGCAGGGGTCCTCGCTGCCACGCTTCTTCCTGCTGACCCTTCTGGT
Organism: Actinomycetales bacterium; assembly: GCA_012515595.1. Lineage (GTDB taxonomy): Bacteria > Actinomycetota > Actinomycetes > Actinomycetales > Dermatophilaceae > Ornithinicoccus. The sequence goes on along the minus strand of JAAYYA010000559.1, from coordinate 2,408 downwards.
CGCCGCCGTCTGCACGGCCCTGGCGACGCCGATCCTACTGGGGCTGTATGACGGGGGCACCGGTCACTCTGCATCCCTGGTCCAGGGACTGGTCGAGCTGGGCGAACCGTTCGGTCTAGCGGTGCTGCACGCCAACCTCATGATGTCGGCCGCGGACAAGCTCATCTCGGGATTCATCATCCTCACGGTGGTGTCCGGGCTGAGTCGACGCTGGCCGATCCCCGGCGGTGACCTCTTCCTCACGCTCGGCAGCCTCGATCGTTCCGGACCACGCGCAGCCACCGCGACGCCGCGGACCGAGGAGTCTGTTCAGGCCGGGGGCCTCCAGCCCGGGTCGCGGCCCAGCAGCGCCACGAGCTGGTCGACGCGGCTCTCGGAGTCAGTGGGCACCGGGGCGGCGAAGATGCCGGGCACCTCGCCGCCATCGACGCGGGGCTTCTCGTAGCCGAGGCACGCCTCCACGGCGTCGGCCACGAGGTGGGGACGGACCCCGACCGCCCGGGCCAGGTCCCACGCGTGGACGGTCAGGTCGACCAGCATCTGCGAGGCGTAGTCGCTCGTGGGGAGCTGACCCATGGAGGTGTGCACCGTGCCGCCGGCGTCGGCCTGTCCCCACGCCAGGACCGAGCCGCTGATCGCGCGACGCCACGCGCCGACCGGGTCGTCGCCGAGGAGGTCACCGTCATAGCGGGTGCCCACCTCGGCCAGTGATTCGCCCCGCAGCAGGTGTGGCGCCCAGAGGTGCTCGGAGGTGAGGTGGTTGAGCAGGTCGCGCACCGTCCAGGCCGTGCACGGGGTCGGGCGGTCCCAGCTCCCGTCGAGCGGAAGGTCGGTGATGACGCGGGACGCTTCGGGGATGAGGTCGATTGCTCTGCTCACGTGGGCCACACTAGGGGGCATGGCAGGCCGGTTCGATCGGGACGCGGTGGCCCGCGCAATGGACGCGACGCCGCGCACCCACTTCCTGCCGCCCAACGTGCGCAGGTCGGCGGACCAGGACCGCGCCCTGCAGATCGGCTACGGCTCGACCTGCTCGCAGCCGAGCACGGTCGCGGCCATGCTCCGGTTCCTCGACCTCGCCCCGGGACAGCGCGTCCTCGACGTGGGCAGCGGCTCGGGATGGACCACCGCGATCATGGCCCGCCTTGTCGGGCCGCAGGGCAGCGTCCTGGGTGTGGAGCTGGAGGAGCCGCTCGTGACGCGGAGCGCCGCTGCCCTCAAAGGGGTGCCCAACGCCCGGGTCCAGCTCGCTGTCAAGGGACAGCTCGGGGCGCCCGACGATGGACCGTTCCACCGGATCCTGGTCTCCGCCGCGACCTCCCGCCTCCCCCAGGCGCTCGTAGAGCAGCTGACCCCGGATGGCGCGATGGTGCTGCCGCTGAACAGCCGGCTCGTCCGGGTGACGCGTGAGGGCCAGGAGGCCGCGCCGGGCTACTACGCGTTCGTGCCGTTGCGCTGACCAGAGGAGACCGCCACGCCACAATGTAGTTACGTAGCATCAAGGGGGTTCTGATGGGCACTGTGCCGGCAAGAAAGTTCAACCAGTCGCCCTCGCTCGTGAAGGAGCTGGCGCGTCGTGAACCAGTCTTCATCACCGAGCGCGGGACACCCGCCTTCGTCCTTCTCTCGATCGAGGCCTACGAAAGCCTCACGGGGAGTGGCAGCGTGCACGAGTCCCTCCGGATGGACGAAGAGATCGACTTCGAACCGTCGATCAGCCGCGACCCCGTCAGGCCGGCGGACTTGTGAGCTGGCTCCTTGACACGAACGTCGTCAGTGAACTGCGCAAGCCCGGCGCGGACCCGGCCGTCGTGTCGTGGGCCAATCAGTTCTCCCCGAGCGAGATGTTCCTGAGCGCGGTCACCATCCTTGAGGTCGAGCGAGGCATCCTGCTGGTGGGTCGGCGTGACCCTGCCCAAGCGGCCGTCCTCCAGCGATGGCTCGACACCAAACTGCTGGACAGATACGGGGGCCGAATCCAGCCTGTCGATGTAACTGTTGCCCGGCAAGCAGCAGCCTTCTTCGTGCCCGACCCCGCCCCAGAACGCCACGCCCTCATCGCCGCAACGGCCAAGGTCCACGGTCTGGTGTTGGCGACGAGGAATGTCTCAGACTTCGCGTCGACGGGCGTTGAGATCGTCAACCCCTGGGCCTGAGCCCCCCTCCGACACAGCCCCACACGACGTAGGCCTCCGTCTTCGAGCGCCTTGTGCGTCTGGGAGCCGGTTATTTCCGGCTCCCAGACGCACAAGGCGCTCGGAGACGGGGCGGGGGGCAGCCGGAAGAGGCTGCTGAGACCACTGGGGTTTCTGGGACTGACGGACGCGCGCAGCGGCGGCGCAGCAGCGGGACCGCAACACGGTGCGCTCGGTGGGGCCTGAGAGCGCTACGCGGTGCGCTCGGTCAGG
>JAAYYA010000558.1 GCA_012515595.1 Actinomycetales bacterium | reverse complement strand
TACCACGACCTGGACCACCTGGTCTTCGACGACATCGACGACGAGGGGGTGCGGGAGGAGATCCTGGCGCACATCGCGCGGGAGGCCGAGGGCCAGGAGTCGGCGGACCTGCGGATCCTGTGCGACATCGACGACACGATCCTGTGCATGCTGCACGATCGGCGCTACCCGCGGGGGAGTGTCTATCCGGGGGCTGTGGCCTTCCTGCGCGCGCTGGACCAGGGGGCCGCGGAGAACCCCGGTCGGCCGGGTGACCTGACCTTCATCACCGCCCGGCCGAGCGACCCGCGGGGGCTGGTCGAGAGCTACACCCGCAACGGGCTGGCCGGGCTCGGGCTGCCGCCGCACTCGGTGATGACCGGCCACATCCTCAACCTGGCCACCAAGGGCCGCATCGCCGAGCGCAAGATGATCAACTTCGACCGGTCGCGGCTGCTGTTCCCGGAGTGCCAGGTGGTCTTCATCGGCGACAACGGGCAGGCCGACGTCGAGGTGGGGCGCGCGATGCTCGCTCGGGACCCCGACCACGTGCGCGCGGTGTTCATCCACAACGTGACGGGTGCGGGGGAGGACGTGCGGTCGGCGCTGGCGGACGAGGGGATCTTCCTCTTCGACACGTATGTCGAGGCCGCGGCCCGCGCGCACGAGCTCGACCTGATCTCGCAGGAGTCCCTCGAGCGGATCCGGGCCGCGGTTTCGAGCGGGGCCACTGGAGCCGTCCGGGCGTGACCGTCAAGTGGTCTCCGCGTCGTGCTCGGGCATCTCGGCCCGCAGGAATGGCGAGACCGTGGGGATCAGCGCCGCCACGGCGAGGCCGACGACGCACACCAGGATGGTCGGCCGGTTGCCGAACATGACGGCGAACCAGCCCGCTAGCGGCGCCGAGACGGTGATCGTGCCCCAGTTGAGCGAGCGGATCGTGGCGTTCATCCGGGCACGGAGCCGGTCCGGCGTGACGGCGTTGCGATAGCTCATCGTCAACGGCCCGCTGAGGCCGTTGCCCAGGCCGTAGACCAGCTGGGCCGCGACGAGCACGACGACCCCGGCGCCGCCCTGCGGGGCGAGCGCTGTCATGAGGAAGGCCAACGGTGAGGTCCAGCCGGCCAGGCACACGACGAGTCCCAGACCGAACCGCTCGGAGAGCCTCGGCGCCAGCCCGGCGCCGATCACCCCGGACATCCCGGCGCTGGCTAGGACCAGGCCGATCGCGACGGGATCCAGCCCGAGCTCCTCGGAGGCAAAGAAGACGAGGATGGTCAGGACCGCCGAGTTGAAGAAGAACCAGGTGTGCAGGCCCACGGCGTAGGGCATCAGCGTGCGATGGCGGTAGACCCAGCGGGCGCCCTCGGCCAGCTCCCGCCCGAGGTGCCGGTCGGCGCGGGAGGCAGGAGCCGGCTCTCGGACACGGATGGTGGACAGGACGACGGCGGACACGGCATACGTCCCGGCATTGACCAGGATCGCGACCGGCGCCGAGAGTGCCCGCACCAGGACACCGGCCAGCAGGGGACCGACGGACTCCGCGGCGGTCATGGACTGCTCGATCCGGGCGTTGGCGCGGGGCAGCTCGGAGACCGGCACGAGGCGCGGCAGGAAGGACTGGTGCGCCGCAGTGGCGCTCAGGGAGGCCAGGCCGACGACGAACATCAGGCCAGCGACCAGCGGCACGGTCAGGTGACCGGTCAGGCCGAGCACACCGATTGCGCCGAAGGCCACCGCGCAGACCGCATCGCCGGCGACCAGCACCGGGAGGCGCCGCACCCGGTCGATGAGGACCCCGGCCAGCAGGCCGAAGAGCAGCATCGGCAGCCACTGTGCGGACTTCACCAGGCCCAGATCGGTCTGGTCGGCGCCCAGGTCCTGGATGAGCAACAGCTGCAGAGCCAGGCCCGAGGTGAACAGGCCGAGCCACTTGGTGGTGTCCGAGATCCAGAGCCGGACGAACGCGGGATAGCTGAACACCGAGCCACCCGTCATACGACCAGTCAAACAGGTTTGGGGTGGCCGTCGGTGGAGTGGAGGCACCCGGAGCCAACGTCTCTTGGTCGTGCCAGTGCGCCACCTCACACGAGCGGTCACGTGGCCGCGCGGTCGGTTGACTTCTCCTGGGCCACGGCGTAGGACGGAGGAACGTGCCCGGCAACGACGACGTGCCAGAGGAGGATCGCATGCCAGTTCGCGCGAGAGCAGCCGGTGTGAGCGGTCGCCGGACATCGCTGCTGGGTGGGGTGCTGGTGCTGTCGTGCGCAGCCGCAGGGTGTGTGCTGGCCTCGTGCGGGAGCGCGGCGGAGCAGCCCCACGGCGACGACGTGTCGTCAAGCAACAACGCGAATAGGTGGGAAGAGGATCTTGCCGCGGTTGCTGAAGCCGCTGGGATTACTGATCCGCCGGTCGTGACACCCGTGCGGACGGTGTCCCCCGAGGAATCAAAAGCAGTGGTAGATGACTGCTTGGTGGAGCGAGGGTGGTCGAT
>JAAYYA010000557.1 GCA_012515595.1 Actinomycetales bacterium | reverse complement strand
TCTTGCGACGCATCCACAGGGTGACCTCGGCGTTGCACTTGCTGGCGTTGCACGAGCCGCAGGCGGGCACGACGTTGGTGAGCGTGTACCGTCCGCCGCGAGAGATCGGCAGCATGCAGTCCTTCTGGAGGCGGTCGGTCTCCGCGCCGCAGTAGGCGCAGCCCCTCCACGCGTCCACGAGAGACGTCCACTGCGCGTCCGACAGGTCATGCACGGACTTCGCCATCCGTGCCTTCCGGCGCCGGGCGTAGGTCGCTGCTCGTTTCCGCGAAGCCACAAGGCCACGCTATCGACGGTGCGGCCTGGTCCGTGCGAGCCGTTCCGCGTGTCAGCGACGTGCTTGCGGCAGTCGCGGCACGTGCAGATGCTTCTGCCGGGCAACCGCGGCAGCAACCCGATGGGCGTCCTTGCTGAACGGCGCTGGCGCCTGGTCGGCCGCCTGCACGACTGCGTCGGGCAGATTGTTGCGTAGGTTCTCGACCCGCTCCAGCGCCTTGTCGTCGTCGAGTCCTAACGCGGCACCGACGGCGACCCAGTCCCGCACGGTGACGTCGCGCACCTCCCAGTGCTCACCCACCTTCATCGAGCTCCGCAGCGCCTCGCCCAGCCTCAGGTAGGGGGCGTAGCTGGCCACGTCGTAGAGCGGCGCCAGCGCGACCCTCGGGCCGCGCAGCAGCAGGCTGTAGTTCTTCGCGTGGGCGTCCGTGCCGCCGACGAGGACGTTGAACGCGAACGCGTCGAAGAACGCAGCGCGGACTGCGTCCCGGTTGACCAGGCCCAGGGTGTCCAACAGGGCCGCCACGTTCCGCACGCTCGGCCCGCCGTCGGCCTGGTACTTCTTGGACGGGGGATAGGACATCGCCTGGAGCAGGTCCTCCTGATGCAGGCGCAGCCAGCGGCCGTCCGGGGAACGGCGCCGGTCGTAGCGGGTGGACACCAGGGTCTTGGCTCCGCCGAAGTCAACGAGTTCGACCTCCGCGGCCGGTAAACCAAGGAGCCCGGCCGTGCGGAGGCAGACGAACTCGTTCACGTGCAGGTCGGGGAAGCGGGTGTCCGAGCGCGTGGGTTTGAGGATGTGGGTCGTGGGGGTCGAGTCGTTCGGCACCCCCCAGCCGCCGTCGTCGAGGCGGTGCAGGGCGACCTTGTTCTGGGCGCCGGCCAGACTCCACCGGCCTGAGCGCTCGCCGACTTGCCATCCGGCCTCGCGGACGGTCAGGTCGAGCATCATCGCGCAGACCTCGGCATCGGTCAGGCGGCTCACGTCGCCGAACCGCTGCGCAGCATCGGACGGCGCCACGTCGATGGGGAGGGCCTGGACGGAGCCCGCAGCATCGCGGCCGACATGCCGCAGCAGCGCGAACGGGTTGCGGGCAGACACCTCGAACCGGCGACCCCACTCCTCTCGCACCGCGGCGCTGTCCGGGAGGAGACCGTCCAGCCAGGCGGTGACGACCCGGTTGCCGTGACTCGGGGCGGACAGGGGCATCGACAGGGACAGCGGCGTCGGGGCGCGCGAGGCCAGATAGCTCGCGGAGTAGGTGAAGGTCAGCGAGCCTCCGACTCGCTGCTGGACGACTCCAGCCTGGACGCCGTCGAGGAAGACGTTCAGCTCGGTCATGACGACGATGGACTCTCAAAGAGGTCGTCGAAGAGGTCATCCTCGTGCGGTGGCGCCGGCTCGAGCGCCAGCACCAGGTCGAGCGCCGCAAGGAGGTCCAGCACCTTGCGGAACTCGGCGCCGGGGTTGGAGCCGGTCTCCAGGCGGGAGACCCACTGCCGGGGGACACCCGCGCGGTCGGCGAGGGCCTGCTGAGTCAGGCCGGCCCGGCGCCGGGCGTCGCGGACCGCAGCACCGAGGTCTCGAACCGTGGTGAGCAAGGGATCCTCCTTCCGCAGTTGTCTGGGTAGCGTGACATTCGGAAAAGTCAGGATACCATGACAAACAAGAATGTCACGAGTACCAGACAAGCAATTTTGTCTGGTACTCGTGACAGGTGCTGGGCGCGGTCGGCCAGGAGGTCGCCGTCCTGCGCGCTCAGGCCGCGGGTGCGTGCTCGACCGGTGTGGGTCGCACGTGCTCGGCCCGGGAGTCGCTCAGCTCCGCGGCCACCGGCTCGCGGTGCCGCACCAGGCGGACGGCGTTGAGGATGACGACCAGCACGCTGATCTCGTGCACGAGCATGCCCGAGGCCATGAAGACCACGCCGAGCAGCACGCCGGTGACCAGCAGGGCCACCGTGCCCAGGGCGATCGCGGTGTTCTGCGCCATGTTGCGGACCGTGGCGCGGGCGACCGAGCGGGCCTGCAGCAGCTGGTCGAACCGGTTGCCGACCAGGATCACGTCCGCGGTCTGCACCGAGACGTCCGTGCCGGCGCCCATCGCCAGCCCCAGGTCGGCGGTCGCGATCGCGGGGGCGTCGTTGA
>JAAYYA010000556.1 GCA_012515595.1 Actinomycetales bacterium | reverse complement strand
GGCGTAGGTGGTCGGGCAGGTCGAGGGCGTGCCCCGCCTCGCTCACCGGCACGCCCTGGCTCAATGGATGCGCGGCGTGGTGCTCGCGGACGTGCCTGGCCAGCCGCTTCTGCCACTGCTCGAGGGCGGAGGGGTCGACCCACCACTCGCCGACTCGCTCGCCGATCGCAGGATCACCGAGGCCCAGCCGGGCCAGGACGACGGGGTACTCCGCCGAGCGGGAGCGGAGCCGAAAGTCGCTGGGGGAGTCATGCGCACCGAGCTCCTCGGCCCGTCGGCGTGCGGCTCCGCGCCGCCGCAGCGGGAGCGGGTCTACGTCGAGGACCCGGACTGACCAGAGGCGCCGGCTGCCGGGGTCTCGGACGATGGCGCGGTCGCCCACCCACCACGGCAGGGGGACCTCCACCGTCAGGCGGGCGTGGTCCAAGCCCAGCGGTCGGACATGGACCTGGTGCGCGGCCGTCCCGACGTGCAACGTCGCCGACGTGGGTGGCCCGGCTGCCTCCCGGCCCGACCGCCCGCTGCCCGGCCTCTCGCCTGCCGCCGCCGCACCCTCTCCCCAGGCATCCACCGGGGCGAGGACGACGTCGAGGACCCGGCCCACGGCATACGACCCGGGGGTGACCAGCACCGAGGCCCGGCCCACCTCGCCCGGGTCCGCGCGACGCAGGTTGACCGCTACGCGCGACACCGGGCCGACCGCGTCGTGCGCGACGTCCTCGCTGTGCAGGCCGCGGACGACGACCTCACGCTGGTGATCCACGGACAGCAGGGTGAGCCGGTCGCCGGTGCGCAGGGTGCCCGCCCCGAGCGTGCCGGTGACCACGGTGCCGGCCCCCGCGATCGTGAACGAGCGGTCGCACCACAGCCGCACCGGTGCTGCGGGGTCGGGGGAGTCCATGCGAGCGACGAGGTCGTCCAGCGCCACCCGCAGGCCATCCAGGCCCGCACCGGTCGTGGCCGTCACCTCGCAGGCCGGGGCCGACAGCCCCGCCGCGGCGAGCCTGCCGGTGGCCTCCTCCCGCACGGCCGCGACCCGCTCCGGGTCCGCCAGGTCGCAGCGGGTGATCGCGAGTACACCGTCGATGATCCCGAGGGCCCGGACCGCGGCCAGGTGCTCGCTGCTCTGCGCCTGCCACCCCTGGTCGGCCGCCACGACGAAGAGGACGGCCGCCGAGGGGCCGAGGCCGGCGAGGGTGGTCGCGACGAAGCGCTGGTGTCCGGGCACGTCCACGAACGCGACGTCCGCGCCGCTGGGCAGCCTCGTCCAGGCGAAGCCGAGCTCGATGGTCAGCGCGCGGGACTTCTCCTCGGCGAGGCGGTCAGGGTCGCGCCCGGTGAGCGCCCGGACCAGCGTCGACTTGCCGTGGTCCACGTGCCCGGCGGTGGCGAGCACCCGCTTCACGGCCGGTGCTGTGCTCACGACGTCGGGCTCCCTTCGTGACCCGGCCGCGGCCGGGAAGCTGGCGGAGGCGGACGGGAATCGAACCCGCCAGACCGAGATGCTCGGCCTCACCGGTGTTGAAGACCGGGGGGCCCACCAGGAACCCAGACGCCTCC
>JAAYYA010000555.1 GCA_012515595.1 Actinomycetales bacterium | reverse complement strand
GCCGGATCTACGACACCCACCTGCAGCGGGAGCGGCAGCGCATCCTCGGGCTGCTGGACGACGTGGACCGCAACCGCATCGCGATCCTCACCGCGCTGACCAAGCTGCGGCAGCTCAGCCTCGACGTCCACCTGGTCGACCCGGACGCCCCGGCCAGCGTGCGGCCGAGCAAGGTTGACGTCCTGCTCGAGCAACTGGTGGAGGTGGCGGCCGAGGGGCACCGGTGCCTGGTGTTCAGCCAGTTCACCCGCTTCCTGAAAATCGTCCGCGAGCGCCTCGACGCCGAGGGCATCGGCCACGTCTACCTGGACGGCGCCACCCGGGACCGCCCGCGCCGCGTCGCGGAGTTCACCGAGGGCGACGACCCGGTCTTCCTGATCAGCCTCAAGGCCGGCGGGTCCGGGCTGACCCTGACCGAGGCCGACTACGTCTTCGTGCTCGACCCGTGGTGGAACCCGGCCGTCGAGGCCCAGGCCGTCGACCGCACGCACCGGATCGGGCAGGACAACACGGTGATGGTCTATCGGCTCGTCGCCGAGGACACGATCGAGGAGAAGGTCGTCGCTCTGCAGGAGAAGAAGCGCGACCTGTTCGCCAAGGTCGTGGACGACGAGGGGCTGATGAGCGCACCCCTGTCGGCGGACGACATCCGGGCGCTGGTCGAAGGCTGATGTCCCAGCCAGGTGCATGCTGGAGTCATGACTGGGACCAGCCCCACACCTCTGCCCCGTGAGGAGATTCTCGCGATGCGGGGCAGTGGCTTCGAGTTAAGCAACGACGAGATCGAGGGCGACTGGAATGGCACCGACGAGTCGTCCGCAGGCGCCGCGTCAGGTCAGGGCGAGGATCAAGATCAGTCTCAGCACTGATCGCAGCCCCGACTGGCCACGCTGACCGCCCACGTGGGCGCACGGCATACGCTGGCGCCATGCCGGACGACTTCGTCATCGCCCGCAACCCCGAGGAGGGCACGACGCTGCCCTACCTGCTGCGGATCCCCTGGGGACCGGACGGGATCGTGCTGAAGGCAAAGGAGACGTGGCCGCGGACCGGCAAGGTCTACTGCCACCGCGCCGTTGGGTGGCCGAGGGACCCGGAGATCGTCGAGCAGGTGCCGGTGCGCTCGTGCGTGCGCCGCGGGGCGAGCATCGACCTGGTGCTGGACCGCGGCCGGGAGAACCGGTCGCAGTTCGTGCTGACCCGGATCCGCGGTGGGCGCGAGGCGATCTTCTGGCAGACCGCCCGCACCGCGAAGCAGGCACGGCCGGCTGTGGCGATCCCGACCGCCCGCGGCTCGGGCGTCGCCGGGCTGGAGATCGTGGTGGATAGCCACGAGCGGTATGCCTGGAAGTTCGAGCACCAGCAGGCGACCACCGTGCGGCGGGCGCTACGGGCCGGGGACTACGGCGTCGTCGACGGTGACCGGGTCCTGGCCGCGGTGGAGCGCAAGTCCCTGCAGGACCTGGTCGGGACACTGACCAGCGGGAAGATGCGCTATCTGCTCGCCGACCTGGCGGCACTGCCGGCGGCGGCCGTCGTGGTGGAGGACCGCTACTCCTCGGTCTTCAAGCTCGACCGGGTCCGGCCCGCCGTCGTCGCGGACTCGCTCGGGGAGTGCCATGCCCGCTTCCCCACCGTGCCGATCGTCTTCTGCGAGACGCGGGCGCTGGCGCAGGAGTGGACCTACCGCTTCCTGGCCGCCGCCCTGGTCCACCACGGCGAGGAGACTCACGTCGAGACTGAAGCCTCCGGCCTGCCCTCCGCCGCGCCGCCCAGCCCGGCGGAGGTCCGCGCGTGGGCGCGCAGCCAGGGCTTGGTGGTGTCCGACCGCGGGCGGATCAGCGCCGAGGTGCTGGACGCCTTCGCGCGCCGGAGCCGGTGACAAGCACCCTAG
>JAAYYA010000090.1 GCA_012515595.1 Actinomycetales bacterium | reverse complement strand
GGCCGGTTGGCGTGCCTGGGGGACGTGACTCCCATCGCGTTGGGGGAGTACGGGGAACCGCTCAACCTGGGTAGGACGGTCCGGTTAGCGACGCCGGGACAGTTCAAAGCGCTCATGGTCCGAGATTCTCGATGCACCTACCCTGGCTGCGACATCCCCGGGAACTGGTGCGACTCCCATCACGTCATCTGGTGGTGTCGTGGGGGTGGGACGGACATCGCCTTCCTGGTGTTGCTCTGTCCCAGGCATCACACGTTGGTGCACGACAAGGACCTGATGGCCACCGTGGCCGGGTCCGTCGTGACCTGGCACGTGTGAACACCCAGCCCCGAAGCCCGGCCACCACGGCCGGGCCTTCAGGCACGTCCTGAGACGCGTTCAGGGGCGCCTCGGAGGGCCACGGGGCATCGCGGGGTCGCGGGCCTGGTGGGTCAGCCCGAGTTCGCGACGGTGAGCAGTTCGCTGTCCCCAGTGACCGGGACGTTGCCCGGCATCTCGGTCCACGCGAGGTAGCTGCCCTCGAGCTCGGCCACGTCATAACCCGCCCGACGCAGGGCGCTGGCCGCGACGCTGTTGCGCACCCCGCTGCGACAGTAGGTGACGATGGTGCCGGAGTCGGCCGGGAGCTCATCCAGATGCCACATCACCCGGCCACCGGAGAGCTGGACGGCACCGGGCAGGTGCCCCTCGGCATACTCCGTCTTGTTGCGCACGTCCAGCAGCATGGCCCGGTCCACCGTGTCCAGGTCCTCCGGCCGCACGAGCACGGGGGTGAACAGCTCGAGCCCGTCCAGCGAGGTGACAAAGCCACGCACCGTGTCGATGCCGACGCGCACCAGGTGGGCGCGGAACAGCTCCGCCTCCTCGCGGGAGTCCGCGAGCAGGACCAGTGGTCGCTGCTCGGTCTCGGGGTCGTAGACCCAGGCGCCGTAGCTGGCGGCCTTGGCGACACCAGGGATGTTGAGCGAACCCTGGACCGTGCCGGTGTGCACCCGGTCGTGGTGACGCGTGTCCACCAGGATCGTGCTGTCGTCGGCCAGCGCCGCCGCGACCTCGACCGAGGTGTACTCGATGATCTCCGGGAGGGTGCCGAGCACCGCGGGACCGACCTTGTTCTGCTGCTTCATGCGGGCGAAGTAGGCGTGGGCGTCCGGCTGCCCGCTGAGGAGTTCGTCGATGAAGCCCTGCTCGTCGTCCCGGGCGAGGTAGGGCGCCCACCAGGAGAAGGCGCGCTCGTAGCCGACCGTCGTGGCGGGGATGGCGCCCAGTGCCTTGCCGCAGGCGGATCCCGCCCCGTGGGCCGGCAGCACCTGGACGTAGTCGGGGAGGGTGAGGAAGTGGTCGCGCAGGCTGGCGAAGAGATCCCGGGCGCCGGCGAACCGGGTGTCGACAAAGCCCGCGGCCTCGTCGAGCAGGTCGGGACGGCCCAGGTCGCCCACGAAGACGAAGTCGCCGGAGAGCATGAAGCCGGGCTCGCTCGCCTGGGCGCCGTCGGTGATGAGGAAGGACAGGTGCTCCGGGGTGTGACCGGGCGTGTGCACTGCCTCGAGGGTGATGTTGCCGAGCGTGATGCGGTGCCTGTGCTTCATCCGGACCGCGCCGTCGAAGTCGGTGCCATAGGTCCAGTCCGGGCCGCCCTCGTCGGAGACGTAGATCTGCGCGCCCGTCGCCGCAGCCAGCTCGCGGGTGCCGGAGAGGTAGTCGGCGTGGATGTGGGTCTCGGTGACGCCGACGATCCGCATGCCGTGCCTCGCGGCGAGGTCACGGTAGACCCCCAGGTCGCGGCGCGGGTCGACGACGACCGCCTCGTTGGCGGCCTGGCAGCCGATGAAGTAGCTCGCCTGGGCGAGGTCCTCGTCGTAGATGCGTTCCAGCAGCATGGTCGTCTCCTTCGTCGCGGTCAGCGGCCGAGCAGCCGCGAGAGGAAGCCGCCGCGGGAGCCCGCGGCAGCAAGCTCGGCCTGAGAGTGCTGGCCGTCGCACCACTGCGCGGCCGGGATCCCCTGGCGCACGCTGGTGATGTGCTGGCCACAACCGGCCCAGGTCGTTTTGCCGCAGGTTCTACAGGTGACTGCTCGGCACATGGCGGTGATGCTCCTTCGGTATGTGAATACCCCCTGGGGTATGGGTCTGTCAAGAATATACCCCCCGGGGTATGATGGAAGTCAAGTTGCCCACGGAAGGAACCACCTCGATGGCCCAGTCCGCCCCGACCACTCACGATCCCGACGCGAAGCGGAAGATCGTCAACCGGCTGCGTCGCGCCCACGGACAGCTCGCCGCGGTCATCGAGGCGGTCGAGAGCGACGCCCATTGCCGGGACTCCGTGCACCAGCTCTCAGCCGTCTCCAAGGCACTGGACCGGGCCGGTTTCCTGATGATCTCCTCGGCACTCAAGGAGTGCATGACCGCACCCGACGGCCAGGCGGACGTCGAGGAGCTGGAGAAGCTTTTCCTGTCGCTCGCGTAGGCACGCCCGGACTGTCCGCGGAGGGCACGCCCGAAGAGTCATTGGCCGCCTCCTTCGGTGGTGACCGGCACGACTCACGCGTGGCACCTCTGGCAAAGGTGAGCGGTCGACATACTCTCGGGTGGTGGACACCACCGTCTTGACCGTCGTCGCCGTCGCGGCCCTCGTCGTCGCGGTGGTGGCGGTCGCGCTCGGGTGGGTGGCGCACCGGCGGCACCAGCTGATCCAGCGGCGGTTCGAGGTGCTGTGGGGCGACGGCGAGGCGGACGTCGCGACCGTGCTTGCCGCGCAGGCCCGCCGGCTGGGCACCGAGCGGGCCCGGATCGACACCCTCGCGACGGACGTTGCAAGCCTTCGTGGCGACCTCGCACAGACGCTGCAGCACGTGGCGGTCGTGCGCTACGACGCGTTCGGCGACATGGGCGGGCGGATGTCGTTCTCGGCCGCAGTCATCGACGACAACGGCGACGGGATGGTGATCAGCTCGATCCACGCGCGGGGGGAGTCGCGCACCTACGCCAAGGGGATCGTCGGGGGAGCGAGCGACACGACGCTGACGCCCGAGGAGCAGCAGGCGCTCGCCGCGGCCCGGGACGACTCCGGCACCAGCACCCGCACGGCGTCCGGGGCTGAGGACCGTCACGGATAGTGCCTGAGAAGCGCCGGCTCAGCGCGGTCGTCGGATGATCAGGCTGCCGGGGTTGACCTGCGCGCTCAACGAGGTCGCCCGGCCGAGCGTGTCTCCGTCCAGCTGCACCTCGACCGGCCGGTCGGCCGTGACCTCCAAGGACCGGCAGGTGTAGTAGTCGACCCGCTGGTGCCCCCGGTTGCTGCGCGTCACCAGCCGGGTGACCACGGCTCCCCACCCCACGATCCCTTCGGGGGAGAGCAGCACGACGTCCAGCTTGCCGTCGTCCGCCTCGGCGTCCGGCAGCAGGTTGACCCCGCCGGTGAGCTTGCCGACGTTGCCGACCATGATGCTGCGCACCCGCCGGTTGAGCCGGGTGTCGTTGTCCGTCTTCACGGTGACCTTGAACTGCGGACCCCGGAGCCGTTGCAGGCCCGAGACCAGGTAGGCCGCCCACCCCACCCGCTTCTTCAGGTGCTCCGGGGCGTGCGCCATCACCTCGGCGTCGAAGCCGAGGCCGGCCATCACCAGGAAGGTGTGGTCCTGCACGCGAGGGTCCGAGGGGTCTGTCGCCTGGTCGCCGACGGGCGGGTCGTCGCCCTCCCCGCCGCCTGCTCCGCCATGGCCCGGCCTGCCATCGCCCTCCCCGCCATCTCCCTCGTCAGGGCTCATGTGCAGCCGTATGTCGACGGTGTCGATCCGCGCGTCCGCGCCGGTCAGGGCGACGGCCAGGCCCTGGCTGAGGCTGGTCACCGGCAGGCCGAGGTTGCGGGCCAGCAGGTT
>JAAYYA010000554.1 GCA_012515595.1 Actinomycetales bacterium | reverse complement strand
GCTGGAGCCGGGCAACACCACCTACCGCCGCGACCTCTCGATCTCCTACAACAAGCTGGCGGACCTGGCGTTGGCAGCCGGCCGTTCCGGAGACGCCGAAGCCCTGTACCGCCAGTCCCTCCAGGTGCGCCAGGAGCTGACCGAGCTGGAGCCGGGCAACACCACCTACCGCCGCGACCTCTCGATCTCCTACGAACGCCTGGGAAGGATCGCGGCCGAAGCCGGGCAACTGGTAGAGGCTCACCGGTGTCTCACGATCGCGCTCGACGCTCGCCGCGGTCTTCACCGGCAGGAGCCACAGAGGGCGGACCTCGCGGAAGAGCTCGGTGTGACCCTCTACCTGTTCGCGGGCGTTGCCGGCGAACAGCGGGAAGCACGTCAAGAGGTCGTCGAGATCCTGGTTCCGTTCGAGCAAGCTGACACGATCACGTCCAAGGGCGCCGCTCTCCTCGGCTGGGCACAGCAGCGGCCACAGCAGGAGTGATGTCGATCTTGCGCGTTGAGACTCTGATCGGCTCCCGGGTGAGCCCCCGGGCGGAGTCAGGCGCGGGGCGTGGTGGCGATGTGGCGGTAGATGGTCATCGGAGTGACGGCGCAGGAAGCTGCGATCTCGGCCATCGTGAAGCGGTGGGAGTCGTACATCCGTTGGGCCTTGTCGACCAGCTCCGGGGTCATTTTGGGCTTGCGGCCCCCGACGCGACCCCGTGCGCGGGCTGCGGCCAGACCGGCGTGGGTGCGTTCGGTGATCAGCGCGGCCTCGTACTCGGCCATCAACGCGAACATCCCGAAGACCAGTCGGCCGTGTGCGGTGGTGGTGTCCAGGGTCCCGTTGGTCAAGGACTTCACCCCCACGTCCCGTGTCTCCAGGGTGGTGACGATGTCGATCAGATCGCGCAGGTTGCGTCCGAGTCGGTCGATCTTCCAGATGATCAGGGTGTCGCCTGGGCGTAGGTCGGCCAGGCATGCGCTCCACTGGGGCCGCTCAGCCTTGGTCCCCGTCGCGGTGTCCACGTAGGTCTTCAGACACCCCTCGGCCTCCAGGGCGTCCAGTTGCATCCGGGGGTTCTGGTCGGTCGTGGACACCCTGGCGTAACCGATCTTGTGGCCCATAGGTCCGGACCGTATCGGAACTCACCGACAAGCCCTGGTTGCGTGAGGTTGATTTTGTGATGGGCCAGCGTGAGAGTCCGACCTGGAACAACAACCCCGTCGTGATCATCATCGTGGGGTCTACCGGAGACGTTCGTTTGCGATAGACCCCCACCGTGGCGCTCTTCAAGGTCATCGCTGGCTACCTTGCACCTGGCCGTAGCTTCGGGATGCCCAGGCCGAGACGTCAGGGTGTCCCGCTAAGCGATCCTCAAGCGGGACGCTGTGTGCTGGGGTCGGGGGGCCTTCGGGTGCCCGGCGACGCCGTGATGGCGGGCTCGCTTCAGCTCAGCGAAGGGTTGGGCCTACCGCCGGAACGACTTGGCCAGCGACTCCAGGTCGGCAAACGGAAGGGCTCGCAGCGACTGCCCGCTACCCAGGGCCCAGATGGAGTAACCGTCCTTGCTGTCCTGCGTCCCGTCCGTCTTCCACGTGCCCGTGGTCACCAACTTGACCTCGATCGTGGTGGAGACGTCCTTGTGGGGCTCGATGGCGAGCAGCTTGCGCCGTGCCTCCGGCTCGATGATGAACGAGGCTTTCGTGTCGACGCATAGGACCTTCGTGCCCGCCCACACGATGAAGTCAGGGAAGAACCACACCGTCTGGCCCAATGTCACGAGCGGGATCTTGTAGCCGGTCTGAGACCGGTTCCGGGCCCAGATGAGCCCCGTTTTGTCCAAGGCCCGCGCAAACTTCAACTCCAGCTCGTTGAGGCCGTCGTAGCCGTCGTGCACCGAATTCGTGAAGGTCTCCATGCTCGACGCCCGGACCAGCGTGCTGCCGATCTCGTAGGGCTTGGGCTTCAGCTGCTTGATGACCGCGTGCCGAAGGTACTCGTCGACGGCCTCGGCAGCGTTGTCGGACAGGCTCTGGTACGCGCTGCTGCCGACGCCCACCTTGGCGTCGAACTTCGGCCCGTCGGTATCGATCACCGTCAGGGCCGGCCGGTACCGGCGGGACACCTCACGGCGGAAGACCCACCTGGCATTGACACGGTTGGGCTGCTCGAACTCCACCCAGTCGGTGTCAACCGTCTCATCCGAGCCGATCGACTGCTGCACGGTGCGGCGGCGCCCCTCACCCCGGGTGTTGACGGTGTCGCCGGTGTAGTCGTGCACCTTCGCCAAGACCGTCTCGACCGGCTCCGCGGCCGCCGTGTTGTCGATGGCCGTTCGGGGGACGGAGCAAGTCTTCTTGGGCGCCAGGCTCTTCGGCTCCTCCGTGCCGGGGGGAGAGGTCAGGATGCGCACCTCGGGCGTGTTGCCACCCAGGCCGTTCCGGACGTCCTCGACCACCTGGGAGAACACGTCGTTGCGGTCGACGCGCACGTAGAAGTGCGCGGTGTTGAGCCGGTCGGCCTGGTAGTGGGTCGCCCCTGGCTGGCGCAGCACCCGCCCGATGATCTGAGCGATCTGCACAGTGGAGTCCATGCTCTTGTCGACGTAGGCGAAGTAGACGCTCGGGTCGTCCCAGCCCTCCTGGAGGGTCTGATTGAAGATGATGTGCCGGTAGTCGCCGGCCACGAAGGTCTCGTAGTCGTTGTCGCCGCCCGTGAACAGGTTGAACTCCAGCGGCAACGGAAAGTCCTTATGAGTCTTCAGGTCGGCGTAGACCGCCACCTCCTCGGCCGGTATGCCGCACTGCTCAGTCAGGTAGCGCCAGATGAGGATGGGCGGTGCCTGCCGCTGGTCGAACACCTGTTTCGGGTCGTCGCTCATGCCTGCGTCGTCGGCAACCATGTTGGTGTTGCAGACGTAGATCGCCTTTGGCAGGAAAGTTAGGCCCTCTGCCTTCGCGGCCGACTCGGCCTCCCTGAGGTCGGCCAGCATCTCGCTGACCGTCTCCTGCATCGGAGCGTTCAGGCCATCCAGGGCGATGATGCCCTTCACCAGGCCCGACGCCACCACCGTCGCGGACGGCACGGTCGTGATGAGGTCGCCAGGGGCGTAGTCGCCTTGGGTGCGCAGTGGCTCAATGACCTCGGTCGCGAACTGCGCTGGGAAGCGCAGCGTGGCGCTGGCGAGCAGGAACACGGCCGGGTGCTGCTCTAGCAGGAGGGTGGTCTGCTGGTCGCTCAAGTTCTGAGCCTCGTCGTAAACGACGATCAGCGGTCGCCGCACCCCTTCAGCCGTCTGACGGTCCTTCAATGCCTCCCACCGTGTCGATTCGATGGTGTCGGTGTCGGCGGCGAAGATCTTCAGGTTGCTCTTCTCGCGGTCACGCTGGTTGAACGTGCCGACCGTAGCGAAGTACAGCAGCGACTCCTTGGCGTTGGCCACGTCCGCGGGGTCGTACTCGCTGAGCAGCCGCACCGTGGTGTCGGGCAGCAGGTGCTTGTACTTCCCGCCGTCGGCAAGGTTGGCGTACGTCTGCTGGACGACTACCTTGCCCTTGGAGAGCCACAGGATGACTGGCGGCACCTCCATCAGGGCCACGATCTCGCTCACGGCCTGCGCGAGGATGGCGGTCTTGCCCGATCCAGTGATTGACGAGAGCGCCTGGTAGAACGGTACGTCGCGCCGCTTCGCCCCGCGGCCGTATGGGATTGGTTCCCCGTGGTAGTCAATGAACCGGTCGGCGATCTGCGACGCCGCCTGCTGCTGGAACTGGAAGAGCTCGATTGCCACGGTCAGTTCTCCTCGATGAACGACTCGGTACGGACATCGAGGCCGAAGTCAGACAGGATGCGGTCGGGGATCTGGTACCACACCACGTCGTCGGTGACTATGAGGGTACGACGGCTGTACACGTGGTAGGTCGGGGCCAGTTCGGCGGCGTCGGCCTCCTCAGTGATGGCCTCGTAAACCTCCTCCGTGAGGTCCGTGTTGGAGTCGGCGCCGTGCCAGACGAGGTAAATGCCCTCGTTGTTGGCGTTGCGAGCCACGAGGTAGGTGTACGCCGCCTCATCCTGAATTGGAATCAGCACCGGGCCGCGCCGGCTGCTCGTCGATGAGTGAGACGCGATGACCGTGTCGATCATCTCATCCCGCTCCATCATGAGCAGGGTCTGCGCGTCGACCTTCTTTTCCAAGGTCTTGAAGGTGAAGCCGCCGCCGAGGGCCACATGTGTCTTGTTGTCGGCCCATCTGCCTTCGATGACCCGCTTCAGCCGGTCCACAGTTAGTGTCCTCGCGTAGGAGTCGCCGTTCTCGGGTCGTCCCTGCTCCACCAGGATGAAGCGACGGGCCGCGTCCGCGCCCTGGTCGTGGTTCAGCTTTAGCACCGCGTGCCCGGTCGTGCCCGACCCCGCGAATAGGTCGAGAACGGTGCCTTTCGGCGGGCACCAGATCTGGATGATCTTGGTCATCAACTTCATCGGCTTCACGGTCTCGAAGCCGTGACCGGCACCGACAATCGCTGTCAGCTCGTCGACACCCGTCTGGCTGTGCCCGGACTGCTCATGGTCCCACGAGACGCTGCCCAACACTTCGGGATCGTGCATGTCCTCGTCGGCCCAGTAGGTCATGGGCACGCGACCTTGCTTGACGTCTTCGAGGTAGCGCTTCATCGCTGGGCGCGCAGTGCCCTTGACGCCGAAGTAGACCTGCGGCCAGGGGCCCTCGGCGAGCAGGCGGCTCGCCTTCTCCTTGGCATCTTTGGCCGGTGTCTTCAGCATGAGAGCCTTGACCGTGCGGAGTCCCTTGGGCTCAACGCCGATGACCGCAGCCCGGACGTCCGCGTCCTTGATGTCACGGAGCTCGTACGTCACGCCCCATCGCTCCAGCAAGGGCTTCGCCTCACGCTGGGGTATGACCCAGCACCGTCCCGACGGTGGGTAGTGGATTTCACCCGTGAACGGTGACTGAATGCCATACACCATGCCCTGATGGGTCAGTGCTTTGGGCCCCGAGAAGTCGCCCGATTTCCACAGCCTGGAGTCACCGTCACGCGTCTGGTACCGCGCATCCATGCTCTCCGTGCGCGGTTCGAGTGACGTCTTGGCCAATCGCTCGTTCTTCGCGTACACAAGGACGTACTCGGTTGCAGTTGAGACGTGACGGTTGTCTGACCGCGGAGCGTAACTCTTCTGCCAGTTGATGATTGCCAGGCGGTTCTCCTCGTAGAACAACTCGTCGAGCATTTGTCCGAGGTGGAACAGCTCGCGGCTGTCAATGCAGATCGCCAGCACGCCGCCCGGCTTTAGCATCGCCTTCATCATCTGAAGGCGGGGGTACATGAACTTCATCCACTTGGTGTGGCGCGCAGGGTCGTCGCTGCCAACGAACTCGCCGAGGTCTGGGTCGTTGGGGTCCTTGTCCCACTTGTCGTTGTAGCGGAAGTCGCCCCCCGTGTTGTAGGGGGGATCGGTCAGGATTAGGTCCACCTGGCCCTTCTCGCGGTACAACGACGCCAGCGCCTGCAGGTTGTCGCCCTCGATCAGCAGGTTCTTGGCGCGGGCTTCCTCGTCGCCAGCGCCGAGGCCCTTGACGGTACGCATCGTGCGGGGGCGAACCCGGCGACCGAGCTGGCGGGCTAGTACCTTCCCGGGAAACGAGAGGTTGACGCCGGCACCGGTTCTCTCCCGAATCATCTCGACGAGCTGCTCGACGGGCAGCGACTCAAGCTCCGTCGTGTCGTTCACGGTGTCCACGTTGTCCTCCTCGGTCTGGCGGATGGCCGTTCTGGCATGTCCGCGCACGCCGAGCACTCCACTGATGCGAGCCTACCGATGGCCACTGACCCTCCACTGAACCTGGGAGGTTCACGTAGCACCCGGGGGGGAGGGTGCACGTCCGGTCAGTCGTCTGCGGCCGGATCTGTCGGATCCCGAAGGGGTCGCAGGCCTTCCCCGGCGGGCGGGGCGAAGGTGTAGCGGCCGTGGACGTTCAGGTGTGCGTCGCCGAGCGGGGACAGTCGGGCGGCGTCAGCGGCGAGCACGGGGTAGCCCTGCTTCCGTAGGGCGGTCAGGGCGGCGTCGGTGTAGCGGGTGTTCCACAGCACGACGGCGTTGAGGACCAGGCCGAGGGCGCCGAGCTGGTCCTCCTGGCCTTCGCGGTAGCGCTGGCGCAGCTCGCCCCGCTGGCCGTGGAACAGTTTGCGTGCCAGGCGGTGGCGGGACTCCTGCACGGTGAGCTGGGTGTGAATGGTGCGTCGGTAGGTCTCGTCGTCGGGGTCGCACATCGCCAGCAGGTGCAGCGTCTTCGCGGCGCGGCCGTACTCGACGAACGCCGCCCCGAGCGGGCTGGGGTGGCCGTCGCGGCCGAGCATCCGGACCAGGTCGTAGCCGGAGACGGCGCCAGTGTGCAGAGAACCGGCCACTCGCAGCATGTCGCCCCACTGCTCAGCGATCTTCCGCCAGGACAGGTGGTGCGCGGCAACAGCGTCCAGCAGCCCGTAGTCAACCTGCGCGGTCCCGGGCGCGGTGAGCCGCCAGAGGCGCTGGTCGGGGAGATCGGCGATGCGAGGGCTGAACTGGTAGCCGAGCAGCCGGAACAGCCCGAACACGAGGTCGGAGTACGAAGCGGTGTCGGTGGCCACGAGCTCGGGGACTGGCCCGCCGTCGCGGCCCAAGATGACGTCCAGGACGTGCAAGGAGTCGCGCATGGTGCCGGTGACCACGACGGCGCCGATCCCGGCGACCTGATCGTTGATCGCGTTCAGCCAGGTCACGCCCCGGCCCTGACCGAAGTAGCGGGGATTCGGCCCGGCGTTCAGGGTGCGGACCGGCACGACGAAGCGCAGCCCGTCCACGCTGGCGACCAGCCCACCGCCCCACAACTGAGCGACCTCGATCCCCGCCTGGGCCTCGATCAGTCGAGCGTTGGCGGCGGCCAGGGTGTCGGTGCGCAGGTAGTTCTGCCGCACGTGGGAGAGCCGGTCACGTGTCAACGCGGGGTGGCCAGGCTTGGTCACCGGGGTCAGGCCGAGGTTGCAGCCTTCGGCGACCAGCACCGCGGCCAGGGAGGTCGTCAGGTCGTCCATGCGGGTGCCGGTCTCGGCGACGTGGGAGAACTCGCCCAGGTACCCGGTCCAGGCGTTGACCTCCAGCAGTACCTCGGGCAGGTCGACCCGGGGCAGCATCCTGGCCACGAGATCCCGCAGAGCGGTCAGGGTCGCGGGCTCGTCGAGGGCTTCAAGGCGGGACAGGTGCAGCCGCATCCGCCCGTCGGCGCCGGGTTCCAGCCGCACGGGCGTGTCCGTGGCCCGTTCACCGGCAGGTCCCAAGCGGGCGGCAAGAGCGGTGTAGGCGGCATCCAGCTGGCGGGCGAGGTCACCCAGGTGCTTGGCGGGCTGCTCGTTCAGGCGCAGCGCCGTCAGGACCTGAGGGCGGGTCTGCTCCCACACGGACCCCTCCAGCAGACGGGCCCGTGGGTCGCCCCAGCGGCGTGACCCACCGGTGGCGTACACGTCGCGACGGCGCAGCGCCCGGTACAACCCGTCCAGCACGCATAGGGCGTACGCGCGGTGGTCCACCACTCCCTCGGACAGATCCGGGCTGGCGAAGACCAACCGCCGCCAAGAGCCCGTTACCAGCGTCTCGTCGACCTCCTCGCGGCGGACCCGCTTACGGCCCGCCAACTCCGGCAGCGTGCGCGCCGCCGCAAGCACGCCACGCCCAGCCTCGGTCGCATCCAAGGGCAACATTTCGGTCAGCATCGGCAGGAACATCCGCACCGACCCGTACCGGTTGACCAGTTCCGCCCGCGTACCGGCGTCAGGGTCCTCGGCGTCAGCTGGCGCCAGCTCTTCGACGGTGGCGACTGCTACCGCGAGACGGTCCCGCGGTGCGACCGCCTCCAGCGCAGACCACACCGTGGCTAGGTCGACCGGGCCGTCGCCGGCGTCCTCGGCCACCGCCAGCAGGGCGCGTACCGCCGCAGCGAGAGTGTGCGAGGCCTGCCGCAGCCGGGGCAGGGTCCGCAGCCGGTCCCTGTTAGCGGCCCGTGCCGCAGGAGCGATGAGCTTCGAAGCCATCAACACCGCGAACAGATCCAGGGCGTCGTCGACGGCGGCGACCTGCAACCCGCGGACCGTCGCGACCAGCGTCGCGGCCCTGCGCGCCTCAGGTAGCCGGCGAAGCGACCACACATCCGAGGTCAGCCCCTGCCGAGCCAGGACCTCGACCCGACTCGGCGGGACCAGGCCGACATCGACCACACCCGCCCCGACCGCAGCGACCTCGCCAGCTCGTTCCAGCGCCCGGGTCATCTCCCGACCCGACGCCCGAGTCGGGGCACGCCGCAGCCGATCCAGCCCGGAGAACCGCTCACCCTCCGGCACCCGCAGCAGATCCTCAAGCCGGGTCCGTAACCCGACGTCGACCTGGCCGGCAAGGGCCTCATACAACCGCTTGGTGGCCTCGGCCCGCACCTGCATCACCAGCCGAGCCAGGACGCTCACCCCCGGCAGCAGCACCCGCTCGGTCCGCAACCACGTCACAGCCTGGTTAAACAGCGCCGTCGGCCGCTCCGCCCTCGTCCACGCCCGTGCAGCCAGGAACCCAAGCAACCGCTCCTGGGCCGCCGAGAAGTCGGCGAAGCCGTATACCTGCCTGATCTCCCACGAGTGCTCCAGCGGCGTCTTTTCCCGCTCGCAGTAGCCCTTCACCACCGACACGTCCTCGACCCCGAGTTGCCGCCCGAGGTACTCCACCACCACCCACGGCACCTCCAGCGGGTCGGCCAGGAACGTCCCCAGAAACCGCACCGTGCCCAACTGGACCGCGAACCCCAGCCTGTTGTGGTCACCGCGACGGCGGCTCACCAGCTCCCGGTCCGCGTCATCGAGGAAGAAGAACCCTTCCAGCTCAGCCTGCGACGGCGGCCCGTTGAACCGGCCGTACGCGGTCGCCTGGTCGTCGCTGAGGAACTCCACCGGCATGACCGCCAACCTATGGCCGCCCACGCCGGCCCCTTAGCGCCGGATCCTGCTCCACTGCGGCTCAGACCCCGAACACAGCATGGAACAGGGACTTGCGCAGCAACTCTTCTTCGCAGTAGCGCAGGACCTCGGGGTGTACGCCACGGCGTACCAGCTCGGTTCGCAGCCGGCCAGCCAGGCGGGCCACCTCATCCAGAGTGGTTGCCCTAGCTTCCACCCGGGCAACCTTGCCCTGATCGTTGACCTGCATCCCGACCAGCGACAACGCCTCCGATAGACCATCGCGAAGCGCGTAGAACCGACGCTGCTCCTGAAGGTACCGACCGGGGGCCATTGCCTCGGCAATGAACCGGATGATGCAGTTGCTCGCCTGGTCGACGTGCTGCTTGTTAAGCAGAGCAGCCCACAAGCGGGTGCGCTTGTTAGGCGCTTCCACATCGGGAATCCTGAGCATCGCTAACAGGCGGGTGATCTCTGTGTTGGTCAGCCCTGGCCAGTCGGTGCTAGCCAGCACGTCAGCGATCGCCTGGACAACGTCGGACGACCACGGCGGATGCAGAGTCTTCGCGGGCACGGACTACATGATGGCGGTCACGCCCAGGAGCGTGCCGACGGCGACCAGCGGTCGCCGAGCCGATGTCCGCCCCACTCCCAGGAGCCCCCCCAATGTCGGTTGCTCTGGCGGTGGCCTCAACTCACCCTGGCAGAGCGGCGGCGCTGGTGCCCTCGGGTAGTCCCCATCGCAGGGCGACCCCGTCCAGAACGGCCGGGTCGACGTCCTCCGGGCCGCTGCCATCCAGCAGCCGGCGCACAGCACCCACGAACCAGGCCCGCGGCCGGAAGACCGCCGGGTCCCCACCGTGCAAGGGCACCTCGAGCACCGCCGCACCGTCCACGACCCGCACGGCCGCCGACAACTCCCGCACCGTCTCGTCATGCTCCGCGCGCAGAGCGTCCAAGGTCTCCCAGACCCCCGCCGGCACCAGGTCCTCGCCCATCTCCCACCGGCGCACCGACCGCGCCCCAACCCCTAGCACGCGCGTCAGATCCGACTGCGACAGCCCCAGCCGATCGCGCGCCACGGCCAGCTCGACACCCCCGGCCACACCAGCAGCACCCACCACACACCTCCGAGTCCCCCCGGGCCCCTGCCCTGGGATTGAGAGCCTCGACGCCGAGCCAACGACCCACGCCGCCACCGCCAGGTCCGACCCACACGACCCGCAGATGACAATACGATAGTATCACTGTGGTGTATGGGTGGCGAGCCTGGTCGACCGGTTGGTCCGGTCCGGCGAGGTGTGCGGCCCATCGCGCCTGGCCATTCCGCCCCAGGAGGTATCCCGTGAGCTCGACCCAGGAGTCCCTGCGGTCACTGGCGCAGGCGTTCACCGCCGCGGCCGGCTCGCCCCAGGCCCTCGAAGCCGTCTACCTGCAGGCCGCCCAGCAGGTCGGCGGCCTCAGCGACGACCAGGCCGTGCGCGACTTCCTCGCCGCGGCGTTCTCCGCGGCGGCAGCCCACAGCCGCAGCCTGGCCGGCCGCTACACCACCCGCACCACCGACCGTGGCCTGGTCTCCGTCGGCATCGCCTGCCCCGCCGGCCTGTACTCCCTGGCCCGCAGGGCCTTCCTCGCCGACTGGCAGGCCGCGGCCCCCGGGCAGGAGATCCGCCAGATCCGCGACTGGATCGCCCACGCCGTCCGCTCCTACGTCACCTCCGACCGCGTCCGTCGCCGCGGCATGGACGCCGGCGCCCGTTCCGTCCTCGAGCAGACCGGCCAGGGCCCCCTCGACCGCCGCAACATCACCCTGCCCGTCGACGCCGTCCAGCTCATGGACAGCACCGGCCAGGCCCGCAGCGACCTGCTCATCACCGCCCTGGCCGCAGCCACCGCGGCCACCCTGGCCGCCGTCCCCGACGGCCAATTGCCCCCCGAACCCCGGCTCACCCGCGCCGGCCTGCCGGCCAAGACCACCGCACCAGAGGCCGCACCCACCACGGCCTGAGCCCCCCGTTCCGGCCGGCCCGCACCTCGCGCGCCGGGCCGGTAGCGGCCCGCCTGGAGCTGACCGCCCCGGGCCGTCCCTTATCGGCGGGCGTCAAAACCCCGGGCTCCGCCCGGACCCGGCCTCGCTCGGAGATCAGCGCACCACCCGCGGGCCCGGGGGAAAGGTCTGGTCGCCAGGGCGTGATCCCCTCGTCTCGCCACGCCTACCCAGCCACACCAGGCACCCACCGCGCAAGGGCCAAGCCGCTACGCGGTCGCTCCGCGAGCCCTTGCCCGGCGAGCACCCGGCGCGGCAGCTCCACCGCGCCGACACGAGGAGATCACACCCCAAGGGCCACCCCTGCGCACACGGTGCACAACCACAAAATCCCAGGTCAAACCCCTAACCACTCTTGCGCATAAAGCACTATCGTAGTAGTATTCAGGTGTTGGTAGGGGATGTCACCGCCAGGGCGCAGGCCCGGCCGTCCCTCACCGCGAGGGGATCACCTCATGGCACGCACCACCCGCAAGGCGTCCGGCAACAGCGCCGAGGAACGCCGCCAGGAAGCCGAGCAGCTCCACGCCACCCTGCGCCAGGAAATCGCCCAGCTCCGGGACTCCGACCGGTGGGCGGCCGCCCTGGCCGCGGTCGTGCGGTTCCACCACTACAGCCTCAACAACATCCTGCTGATCATGTCCCAGATGCCCACGGCGACCCAGGTCGCCGGATACCGAATGTGGCAGGCCGCCGGGCGCCAGGTCCGCAAGGGCGAGAAGGGCCTGAGGATCTACGGCTACAGCACCAAGCGCGTGCGCGACACCGACGAGGCCACCAGCACCGACGCCAACGGCACGGACGACGCCGGGACCGACGACGGATCCCGGATCGCGGTCCGCTTCCCCGTGCTGTCGGTCTTCGACATCTCCCAGACCGACCCGATCCCCGACGCCCAGCAGCCCGAGGACCTGGCCCAGCCGCTCAACGCGGCCGACCCCTACGACATCGCCGCGAAGGTCGCCGACAACCTCACCGCCCAGGGCTGGACCGTGGAGGACGGCCCCCTCCCGGCAGGCATCTACGGCACCACCAGCCACAAGGACCGCCGGATCCGGCTCAGCCCCGACCAGTCCGCCGCCGACCGCGCCGCGACCCTGCTGCACGAGATGGCTCACGCCCTCCTGCACGCCGACAGCGCCGACTACCGCGCGCACCGGGGCATCGCCGAGACCGAGGCTGAGTCGGTCGCCTACGTCGTCGCCGGACTGTTCGGTCTGGACACCCGCCGCTACAGCATCGGGTACGTCGCCGGGTGGAGCGGATGCGATGACGACGTCATCGCCGCCACCGCCACGCGCGTCCTGGACACCTCCCGCGTCCTGTTCGCCGCCCTCACCGGCGACCAGGCCGAGGAGGAGGCCGCCGCCGACCCCGTGCCGGTCGCCTAGTCGCACCCGGGCCGC
>JAAYYA010000553.1 GCA_012515595.1 Actinomycetales bacterium | reverse complement strand
GGCGCTCGGAGTTGACCGGGCACTGCGCGCCACCGTGGGGATGGAGGATTCGGCGAATCTTCGACTCAGACGCCGGAGCGCCCGCCTCCCACAGGGGGAGACGGGCGCTCGGGCGTGGCGGATGGTCGTGTCAGACGACCCTCACCGGACGACTCAGGCGTCGTCCTTGTCGGTGCCGATGTCCAGGCCGGTGTCGGCGGACTGGGCGGCGGCGCCACCAGCCGGCTCGAAGCCGGCGGCCTCGGCGGCCTCCGCGGTGCGGAACCAGACCTCGGCGACGGTGGCGTCGTACCACTGCGAGCCCTCGACGTGGTACTTCATCGAGTCGGCGTTGCCCTTGACGGTGAAGCCCTCCGGGGCGGAGCCGTCCTCGGTGGCCGGAGCGGAGTCCGGACCGAAGTCGCGGACCTCGGCAGCGTCGTCAGCAGCCTCAGCCTCGGCTGCGTCGTCCTTGACCGTGTTGGCGGCCTCGGTGGTGTCCTCGGTGACGGTCTCGTTGACCTCGACGGCCTCGGCCGGAGCGGCCAGACCGGCGACCTCGGTCGCCTCGACAGCGTCAGCCTCGGTGGCCTCGACGTCGGCAGCCTCGGCCTCGGCAGCCTTCGCGGCCGCGGCCTTCTCGGCCTTCTTGGCGTCCTTGGCGGCACGCTTGGTGGCACCCTCGGCCTGCTTGACGACGGCCTTCTTGGCCACCGGCTCGCGGACCAGCTCGATCACGGCCATGGGGGCGTTGTCGCCCTTGCGCGGCGCGATCTTGGTGATGCGGGTGTAACCGCCGTCGCGCTCGGCCATGTCCGGCGCGATCTCGGTGAACAGCCGGTGCACCACGCCCTTGTCGCGGACGATGGCCAGGACCCGGCGACGGTTGTGCAGGTCGCCGCGCTTGGCGAAGGTCACCAGACGCTCGGCGAACGGACGCAGCCGCTTCGCCTTGGCCTCGGTGGTGGTGATGCGGTCGTGCTCGAAGAGGGCGGTGGCGAGGTTGGACAGGATCAGGCGCTCGTGCGCCGGACCGCCGCCGAGGCGCGGGCCCTTACTGGGGGTAGGCATAACTCAGGTCTCCTCTAACGGAATCAGTACTGCTCGTCCTCGGCGAAACTGGCGTCGCCCTCGTCGTCCAGGTCCTCCGACAGGTCGGCCTGGGCCGGGTCGAACCCGGGCGGGCTGTCCTTGAGGGCCAGGTTCATCTCGGCCAGCTTCTCCTTGACCTCGTCGATGGACTTCGCACCGAAGTTGCGGATGTCCAGCAGGTCGGCCTCGCTGCGGCTGACGAGCTCGCCCACGGTGTGGACGCCCTCGCGCTTCAGGCAGTTGTAGGACCGGACGGTCAGGTCCAGGTCCTCGATCGGCAGGGCCAGGTCGGAGGCCAGCGCGGCGTCGGTCGGCGACGGGCCGATCTCGATGCCCTCGGCCTCGACGTTCAGTTCGCGGGCCAGACCGAACAGCTCGACCAGGGTCTTGCCGGCGGAGGCCATCGCGTCGCGCGGGGCCATCGAGTTCTTGGTCTCGACGTCCAGCACGAGGCGGTCGAAGTCGGTGCGCTGCTCGACACGGGTCGCCTCGACCTTGTAGGTCACGGAGAGCACCGGGGAGTAGATCGAGTCGACCGGGATGCGCCCGATCTCCTGGTCACCGGACTTGTTCTGCTGCGCGGAGACGTAGCCGCGGCCGCGCTCGACGGTCAGCTCCATCTCGATCTTGCCGCTGTCATTCAGCGTCGCGATGTGCAGGTCGGGGTTGTGCACCTCGACACCGGCCGGCGGCGCGATGTCCGCGGCGGTGACCGGGCCCGCACCCTGCTTGCGCAGGTACATGATGACCGGCTCGTCGTGCTCGCTGGAGACGACCAGGGTCTTCAGGTTCAGGATGATCTCGGTGAGGTCCTCCTTCACCCCCGGGATGGTGGAGAACTCGTGCAGCACGCCGTCGACGCGGATGCTGGTGATCGAGGCGCCGGGGATGCTGGACAGCAGGGTCCGGCGCAGGGAGTTGCCGAGGGTGTAACCGAAGCCGGGCTCCAACGGCTCGATCGCGAACCGCGACCGGGACTCGGAGACGACCTCCTCGGACAGGATGGGGCGCTGTGCAATAAGCACGTCTTTTCCTTTCCACGGGCGACCGCTATATGACGCCGGTGAGAGCACGGCATACCTCTGTCTGTATGCCGTGAGGCCCGGGCAACGAGCGAGCTTGCGAGCACTCGTTGCCCGGAACAGCCAGGAACTCGCGAGCTTGCGAGCTCCTGGCCGTCGGGGGTCTGGGGGCAGAGCCCCCGGTGATCAGTTCTTGGAGTAGAGCTCCACGATGAGCTGCTCGGTGAGGATCGTGTCGATCTGCTCACGGGTCGGCAGCTGGTGGATCAGGATCTGCAGCGAGCCCGGGACGACCTTCATCCAGGCCGGGACGGGACGGTCACCGAAGGTCTGGCGGGCCAGCTCGATCGGGAACTTCTCGACGGACTGCTTGCGAACCGTGATGATGTCGTACTGCTCAACCCGGTAGGACGGGACGTCCACGCGCTGGCCGTTGACCTCGAAGTGACCGTGGGTCACCAGCTGGCGGGCCGCACGACGGGTGCGGGCCAGGCCGGCGCGGTAGATCACGTTGTCCAGGCGGGACTCCAGGATGGTCAGCAGGTTGCTGCCGGTGCGGCCGGGGCGACGGGCGGCCTCGGCGTAGTAGCGGCGGAACTGCTTCTCCATCACGCCGTAGGTGAAGCGGGCCTTCTGCTTCTCCTGCAGCTGGGTCAGGTACTCCTTCTCCTGGCTGCGGCGGCGGCCGTGCTGCCCCGGGGGGAACGGACGCAGGTCGAAGTTCTTGTCGCCGCCGACCAGGTCGACCTTGAGCCGGCGGGACTTCTTGGTGATGGGTCCGGTGTAACGGGCCATGTTCTTTCCTTACCTTCCCTTCCGGTTCTCAGACGCGACGCTTCTTGGGCGGACGAACACCGTTGTGGGCCTGGGGGGTGACATCGGAGATGGCACCGACCTCGAGGCCGGCAGCGGTGAGCGAGCGGATCGCGGTCTCACGACCGGAACCCGGGCCCTTGACGAAGACGTCGACCTTGCGCATGCCGTGGTCCATCGCGCGACGGGCAGCGGCCTCGGCGGCCATCTGCGCGGCATACGGGGTGGACTTGCGCGAGCCCTTGAATCCGACCTGGCCGGACGAGGCCCACGAGATCACGGCACCGGTGGGGTCGGTGATCGAGATGATGGTGTTGCTGAACGTGCTCTTGATGTGAGCCTGCCCGTAGGCGACGTTCTTCTTCTCCTTGCGGCGCACCTTGCGGGCGGCGCCAGCCGTACTACGGCTCTTGGGGGGCATTCATTTCTCCTGACGAATGGGCGAGAGGGCCAAGTAACGAGTTACTTGGCGGCCTTCTTCTTGCCGGCCACGGTGCGCTTGGGGCCCTTGCGGGTCCGGGCGTTGGTCTTGGTGCGCTGACCGTGCACCGGAAGACCACGGCGGTGCCGCAGGCCCTGGTAGCTGCCGATCTCGACCTTGCGGCGGATGTCGGCGGCGACCTCACG
>JAAYYA010000552.1 GCA_012515595.1 Actinomycetales bacterium | reverse complement strand
TGCTGGGCATCGTGCTGGACCCCAACGTCCAGATCCAGGAGTCCAAGGTGGGCTCGTGCGACATACAGCCCGGTCGTCGCCCGCGCGGTGAGGCCCTGCTGCGCCTGGTTGCGGACTACCAGTCCCGCTCCGGCACGACGACCGAGACCGGCAACGCACGCCTGACGGAGGAGCGCTGATGGGCTATCTGGCTCGCCAACTGGCCGGGCGCACCGACCCTGCCCTCGACGCCGGGTGGGAAGAGCCGCCCAGCCGCAAGGGCTTCTTCACCGACACCTCCATCTGCATCGGCTGCAAGGCCTGCGAGGTCGCCTGCAAGGAGTGGAACGCCCTGCCAATGGACGGGAGCCTGGACCTCACCGGCAACTCCTATGACAACACCGGTGGCCTGGGGGCCAGCACGTGGCGGCACGTCGCCTTCGTGGAGCAGAGCCGGGACCGCATCGAGGCCGCGCGTGAGTCGGGGCGCCGGTTGGTGGATCTCGGTATGCCGTCAGTCGGCGCTCCCTCCGCCTCACCCGTGACGGGTGCTGGCTCCCCGCCGGGAGCGGGGACCGCGGCCGAGGTGGGCGGATCCGCAAAAGCCCTGCAAAAAGACGGGGTGGACCAGCAAAACCCCTATCAAAATAGGGGGGTTCCCGCGGGCTATGGGACGCTGCCGGCGCCGCCGGAGGACCACGGTCCCTCTCTCGGCCAGCTGCTCAGCGAGAAGGAGTCCGCGGAGAACGGCGACCTGGGCACCACGGTCGACGGGACCCCGATGGTCGGGCCGCTGCCGGAGTTCCGGTGGCTGATGGCCTCCGACGTGTGCAAGCACTGCACCCACGCCGGGTGCCTCGACGTCTGCCCGACCGGCGCCCTGTTCCGCAGTGAGCACGGCACCGTCGTGGTGCAGGCAGACATCTGCAACGGCTGCGGTTACTGCGTGGGCGCCTGCCCGTTCGGGGTCATCGAACGCCGCAGCGACGCCGCCGTGTCGGTGCGCGCCGACGGTCACGTGCCCAACGTGGGCGTGGCGCAGAAGTGCACCCTCTGCTACGACCGGCTCAGCCACGACCAGACCCCGGCCTGCGCCCAGACCTGCCCCACCACCTCGATCCGGTTCGGCCCGCGCGAGGAGATGGTGGCCGCCGCCAGGGAGCGCGTCGTCCAGCTGCACGAGCAGGGGTTCACCGAGGCCCGGCTCTACGGCGCCAACGACGAGGACGGCGTCGGGGGCACCGGGTCGGTCTTCCTGCTGCTCGACGAGCCCGAGGTCTACGGCCTGCCGCCCGACCCGGTGTGCGCCACGTCCAAGCTCGCCGAGATGTTCCGGGTGGCCGGGGTAGCCGGGCTCGGACTTCTCGCGGCCGGGGCCGCGGCCTTCCTGGGAGGTCGCCGGTGACGACCTCGCCCTTTGACAGCTATCGGCCGCCCGAGGAGGGCGGTCGTCGACGGCGCCGCAGTGGGGTCCGCGGCGCGGTCACCGGGGCGGTCGCCGACGCACGGGAAGCGGTCCAGCAGGGTCGGGGGGCTCGCCGGTCCGGCACCAGCTGGCTGAACCGGGACGGCGGCGGACGGCGCGAGGCACCGGCCGTGCCGGACGCCGAGTTCTCCAGCTACTACGGGCGCGGGGTCATCAAGCCGGTCCCCTGGCGGCACGAGATCCCCGCGTACCTGTTCGTCGGTGGCGTGGCCGCGGGGTCCGGCATCCTGGCCACGGGGGCGGCCTGGACCGGGCGCGAGATCCTGCGCCGCAACAGCCGTCTGACCGCCATGGCCGGGGTGGCGCTGAGCGGCGCGCTGCTGGTGGCCGACCTCGGCCGGCCGGAGCGCTTCCTCAACATGATGCGCACGATGAAGCTCACCTCCCCCATGTCGGTCGGCACGTGGATCCTGTCCGGCTACGCCGCCTTCACCGGGGTGACGACCGCCTCGGAGGTGGTGCGCCTCCTGGCTCCCCCCTCCCGACCGGGCGCGTCGGATGGCGAGATTCTGGGCCACCGAGCGCACGGTGCGGCGATCCCCGCAGGTGTCCTGGGGATGGCCAGCCGCGTGCTCGGAGTCGCGGACGCCCCCGCGGCGCTCGGGCAGGCGCTGTTCGCCCCGCCGCTCGCCGCCTACACCGCGGTCCTGCTGTCGGACACGGTCACCCCCGTCTGGTTCGAGAGCCGCCGCCAGCTGCCGTTCGTCTTCGTCGGCTCGGCCGCCCTGGCCTCCTCCGGGGTCCAGATGGTGCTCACCCCGACCGAGCAGGCGGGACCGGCCCGGCGGTTCGCGCTCATCGGCGTGGTCGCCGACCTGGTCGGCATGCACCGACTCGAGGAGCATCTGACCGAGCTGGAGCTCGACGAACCGGTCCGCACCGGCCAGGGCGGCGCCAAGCTGCGGCTGGCCAAGGTGCTCACGGTCGCCGGCGGGGTGGGCACCCTGTGCTCGGGGCGCAGCCGCGCGGTCGCCATCGCCTCGGGCCTCGCGCTGGCCGCCGCCTCGGCGCTGACCCGGTTCGGCATGGTCGAGGCCGGGATCGAGTCGGCCAAGGACCCGAAGTACACCGTCGGCCCGCAGAAGCGGCGTCTGGAGGAGCGGCGGGCCGCTGGCGCCGTCCACGACAGCACGGTGACCGTCCGCTGACACGATCGACGAGGGGATCGCTATGACCGACGTGCTGGACGAGGGACCGTTCTTCCACGGCACCAAGGCCGACCTGCGGGAGGGCCAGTTGTTCACCGCAGGCTTCCGGTCGAACTACCGCCCCGAGGTGGTGATGAACCACATCTACTTCACCGCGACCATCAACGGCGCAGGGCTGGCCGCCGAGCTCGCCGCAGGCGAGGGTGAGCCACGGGTGTACGCCGTGGAGCCCACGGGAGCCTTCGAGAACGACCCCAACGTCACGGACAAGAAGTTCCCCGGCAACCCGACCCGGTCCTACCGCAGCACCGAGCCGCTCAGGGTTCTCCACGAGGTAACCGACTGGCCCCGGCTCCCGCCCGACGAGCTCCGCGCCTGGCGGGAACGCATCGCCGCGATCACGGCGGACGAGCGAGGCGAGATCATCAACTGACTCGGAGGGCGCCTCGCCTCGCCACGCCTCAGACGTACAGTTGTATGTACGGGAGGTGCGAGATGAAGACGATGAGCTACACCGAGTCACGAGCCCGCTATGCCCAAGTGCTGGACGGTGTCGTCAACGACCGCGAGGAGG
>JAAYYA010000551.1 GCA_012515595.1 Actinomycetales bacterium | reverse complement strand
TGGCCAGATCCAAGGGCGGCACCCCCGCAACCGTCGCGCTCGAGCGGGCCGGTGTGGCCTTCGTGGCGCGGTCCTACGACCACGACCCGTCGGCCGACTCCTACGGCCTGGAGGCCGCCGAGGCGCTCGGGGTCCCACCCGAGCGGGTGTTCAAGACCCTCCTGGTCGACACCGGCAGCGGCCTGGCCGTCGGCATCGTGCCGGTCGACCGGCTGCTGGACCTCAAGGCCATCGCCAGCGCGCTCGGCGCGAAGAAGGCCACGATGGCGGACCCGAAGGTGGCCGAGCGCAGCACCGGCTACGTGGTGGGTGGCATCAGTCCCCTCGGGCAGCGCAAGGCCCTGCCGACCGTGCTGGACGCCACGGCACGCGACTTCGAGACCATCCTCGTGTCGGGTGGCAAGCGCGGGTTCGACCTGGAGCTGGCCCCCGCGGACCTGGCGGCGCTCACCCGCGCGATATTCGCCGACATCGCACGCTGACGACATGATCTGCGTCAGATCTGCCTTTACTGCGACATAAGGCTGGTTGCCTTGGCAGGCCCGGGCCCGACGCGCCCGGTGACCTTTCCAGCAGACACCGCGGCCCGTGCCGCGACCGAGGGAGCCCACGATGAACGACAACGTGCCGCAGCAGCCTGCCTTCCGTCAGACCGAGCCCCCGGCGCCCCCGGTCGCCGGTGGCTACGCCCCGGCCCCGGACTACACCGCGGCCCCTGGCGCACTGCCGACCGCGCGGTACGCCGAGTGGCCCCACCGTGCCTGCGCGTCCCTGATCGACGCCGCGCTGGTCCTGGCCTTCTCCCTGGTCGGGGCGATCCTGGGCCAGCTCAGCTTCTTCTTCAGCATCATCTTCGGGATGGCCGGGTTCGCGGTGGCGCTCTGGTTCGCCTACCTCAACGGCAGCCGTGGCCAGTCGCCGGGCAAGGCGCTCATGGGTCTGCGGGTGGTCCGCGAGGACGGCACCCTGCTGGGCGGTCCGATGGGCGTGGTGCGCACCCTCACGCTCGGTGCCCTGGGCGCGGTCACCCTCGGCTTCGGCTCCCTGGTGGCCGTCCTCTGGCCGTTGTGGGACGAGCCGAAGCGGCAGGCCCTGCACGACAAGATCTTCGGCACGGTCGTCCTGACCGGGGCACCCCGCAAGCCCATCGGTCAGGAGCTGTTCCTGCCCTGACAGGCGGCTCAGGTGTCGCTGGGCAGGGCGACCGGGCGCCCCTCCCACGGGGTCGAGAGGACGACCGTGGTGCTGGTGGAGCAGTTGGCCGCGGCCCGGATGTCGGCGATGATCTGTTCCAGGTCGGCCGGCTTGCCCAGCCGCACCTGGATCACATAGCTCTCCGTGCCCGCCACCGACCAGCAGGAGTCGATCTGCGGCAGGTGCTCCAGCCGCTCCGGGATGTCGTCGGGTGCCGCCGGGTCGAACGGGGACAGGTCGATCAGCGCGGTGAGCGGCAGGCCCACCTTCTCGAAGTCGATCTCGGCCCGGTAGCCGGTGATCACCCCGCGCTCCTCCAGCCGCTTGACCCGCTGGTGGACCGCAGAGGTCGACAGGCCCACGGACCGCCCCAGGTCGGCGAAACTCATCCGGCCGTCGGCGGCCAGCAATTCCACGATGCGGCGGTCCACGTCTTCCATAACCGCATAGCCTAGTGATCCATGAGCCCCGACCCGCGCGCCGCGCAGCGACTCCTCCTCCTGGACACCGCCAGCCTGTACTTCCGTGCCTTCTTCGGCGTGAAGGACTCATCTCCTGCCCCGGACGGCACCCCGACCAACGCCCTGCGCGGCATGCTCGACATGACGGCGACCCTCATCACCCGCTTCCGGCCCTCCCACCTGGTCGCCTGCTGGGACGACGACTGGCGGCCGGCCTTCCGCACCGCCGCCATCCCGTCCTACAAGGCCCACCGGCTCGTGGAGGGGGCGACGGACAACACCGAGGAGGTGCCCGCCGATCTCCTGGTCCAGGTGCCCCTGATCCGGGCCTCGCTCGAGGCGTTCGGCTTCCCGGTGCTCGGCTCCCCCGGCTACGAGGCGGACGACGTCATCGGCACGCTGGCGCACCGGCATACGGGCGTGATGCCGGTGACCGTGGTGACCGGCGACCGCGACCTGTTCCAGTTGGTCGACGACGTGCACGACATCACCGTGGCCTACACCGCGCGGGCGGGCGTGCGGGACGCGGAGGTGATCGACCAGGCGGCCCTGCAGGAGCGGTATGCCGTGGTGTCGGGACCCGCCTACGCCGACATGTCGATCATGCGCGGCGACACCAGCGACGGGCTCCCGGGCGTGGCAGGGATCGGGGAGAAGACGGCCGCGCAGCTGATCGCGACCTACGGCTCGCTGGCGGGGGTGCGCCAGGCGCTGGCCGACGGCGACCCGGCCATCAAGGGGGCGCGCCGCAAGAACCTGGAGGCGGCCTCCGACTACCTCGACGTCGCCCCGGGGGTCGTGCTCGTGGCCCGGGACGCACCGCTCCCGGAGCGCCCCCTCACCCTGCCGCGGGAGCTCGCGGACCCGGGCACCCTGCAGCAGTTCGTGGAGGCCTACGGCATCGCTAACCCGGTGGCGCGGCTCATGAAGGCGCTCGGGCTGGGCTGAGGCGCGCGCCCGCTGGTGTGCCGGGTGTCGGTCGGGTCGGAGCCTCAGCGGCCACCGCGCGCACGACGGGGCTCGTTCGGCGGCCACTCGCCGTCGTCGGACCCGTCGTCGTGGGCGTAGAGCAGGTTCTGCAGCTGCACGTGCACGGACTCCACGCGCGGCACGTCGTGCAGCAGCATCCCGGCCTTGTCGGTCGCGTCCGAGACGACCAGGGAGCCGCACCCGAGCATCCGGTCCAGCAGGTTCTTCTCGATGGCGATGTCGTTGACCCGGTGCAGCGGGATGTCCCGGCCGACCTTGGTCAGGATGCCGGTGCGGTGGCTGATCCGGCGGTTGGTGATCACGTAGCGGGAGGTGAACCACCGCAGGACCGGGATGACAACGAACCACAGCAGGATCGCTGCCACGACCACGGCCGCGCCGATGGTCAGCCACGACCCGAACGACTGGTCGCGGGTGAACCACCAGACCGCCCACAGCAGCGCCAGCAGGAACAACCCGAGCGCCACCGGCTCGGCGAGGGCCTTCCAGTGGGTGCGGATGCTCAGCACGATCTCCTCGCCGTCGGCGAGCTGCTTGTCCTTGAGTGCCATGGGTGAATCCTGCCACCTGCCGGTCCCCTCGCGGCTCAGGCTGGGCGACACCCCACCCAACAATGCAGGGGTTTCGCACGCCCTCCACCCATTTTCGTAGGGGTTTCGTCCAACGGCGAGACCACGCACCATCGCTGGCGGCGTACGAGACCACTACCAAGTTCTGTGGAGAGCGTACGAAACCCCTATATTTTTGGGGTCAGTCGAGGCGGTC
>JAAYYA010000550.1 GCA_012515595.1 Actinomycetales bacterium | reverse complement strand
GGGTGGCCGCGCGCGTCGGTGGCGTCACGCGGGTGGCCGTGCCCGGCGGTCAGCGCCCGTGAGGCCCGGAGTCCGGCTTGACGCAGTAGGTCAGCGTCTCGGTCGCGCGCTGGCGCTGCTCCCGCTCCCGCTGCTGCTCGGGGGTGAGCTGCTCAGCCTCGGCCGGTCGCCAGGTGAGCAGGTTGCGCACCAGCTCACCGAAGGAGGCGCGGTCGTGCGGGGCGCTGTCAGTCATCGGATGCGATCTCAGCCCAGGTCGGTCGCCGCGAAGGTGTTGCACTGGTTGGGGTCACCGGTCTGGTAGCCGGTCATGAACCAGTGCTGCCGCTGGGCGGAGGACCCGTGGGTCCAGTTCTCCGGGGTGACCCGGCCCTGCATGCTCTGCTGGATGCGGTCGTCGCCGACGGCCTCGGCCGCGGTGAGCGCGGACTGGATCTGCTCCTGGGTGACCGGCTCGAGGATCGCCGCGTCCTCCTGGCCGAGGCGGGTGCCGTCGGCGTGCGCGACCCAGACACCGGCGTAGCAGTCGGCCTGCAGCTCGACCCGGACCGCGCCGGACTCGGGACCCTGCGGGTCCTGCTGGGCGCGACCCAGGACGCCGTTGAGGTTCTGGACGTGGTGGCCGTACTCGTGCCCCACGACATACATCTGCGACAGCGAGCCGCCGTCGCCCCCCATCTGGTCGAGCTGGTCGAAGAAGCTCACGTCGATGTAGACCTGCTGGTCCAGCGGGCAGTAGAACGGACCCACCTGGCTGTTGGCGGTGCCGCACCCGGTGTTGACCACGCCGGAGAAGATCACCGTCTTGGCGGGCTGGTACTGCGACCAGGCCGAGGACCAGAACTGCTGCACGCTGTTGACCGTGCCGACGACGAGGCAGTCGCGGTACTGGTTGGCGTCGGCGCCCGTCTTGCAGTGCGAGAAGTCGCCCGAGGCGCCCTCCTCGCCGGTGCCGTCGACCTCGGCCCCGCTGAAGTTCCAGGAGGTCTCGGGGTCGGCCACCCCGCTGGTGCCGCCGAGGTTGCCGCCGAAGAGCATGAAGAGTACGAGGAGGATGATGCCGCCGATGCCGCCGCCGACGGCCATCCCCCCGCCGCCACCACCCGAGCGCCCGCCACCGCCGCTGCGGACCTGGCTGGTGTCCAGCCGGGCGTTCTCCTTGAAGGTCATGCCCCAACTCCACTCGTCTCGGGTCCGGCACAGTGCTTCTGAGGCGTAGACTAACCACTTCCCGCCCACCAGGCACCACAAACCGCCCAAAGACCTCATGAGGAGTCCTGCACGTGATCACTGCCTCGGGCGTCGAGCTGCGTGCGGGATCCCGGCTCCTCATGGACGACGTGTCCTTCCAGGTGTCGCCCGGGGACCGGGTGGGTCTGGTGGGCCGCAACGGTGCCGGGAAGACCACGCTGACGAAGGTGCTGGCCGGCGAGGCCGAGCCGGCCGCGGGCTCGGTCACCCGGCGCGGTGACGTGGGCTACCTGCCCCAGGACCCGCGCACGGGCGACCTGCACGTGCTGGGCAGAGACCGGATCCTGTCCGCCCGCGGGCTCGACTCGGTGATCCGCAACCTGCGGGCCGCCGAGGGGGGGATGGGCAGCGACGACGAGGCGGTCCGGACGAAGGCGATGGCCCGCTACGCCCGTCTCGACGCCGAGTTCGAGGCCCGCGGGGGGTATGCCGCGGAGTCCGAGGCGGCGTCCATCGCCTCGAGCCTGGGGCTGCCGACCCGGGTCCTCGACCAGGAGCTGGCGACCCTGTCGGGCGGTCAGCGCCGCCGGATCGAGCTGGCCCGCATCCTGTTCAGCGGCGCCTCGACGCTGCTGCTCGACGAGCCCACCAACCACCTGGACGCCGACTCGATCGTGTGGTTGCGGGACTACCTCAAGTCCTACCCCGGCGGTCTGCTGGTGATCTCCCACGACGTGGAGCTCATCGAGCAGGTGGTCAACCGGGTCTTCCACCTGGACGCCAACCGCGCGGAGATCGACCAGTACAACATGGGCTGGAAGACCTACCTGCTGCAGCGCGAGACCGACGAGCGGCGCCGCAAGCGGGAGCGGGTCAACGCCGAGAAGAAGGCGTCGGCGCTGCTGGCCCAGGCCGACAAGATGCGCGCCAAGGCGACCAAGGCCGTCGCCGCCCAGAACATGGCGCGCCGGGCCGAGAAGCTGCTGGCCGGGATCGAGGGCGAGCGGGCCGTGGAGCGGGTGGCCAAGCTCCGGTTCCCGACGCCGGCCCCCTGCG
The DNA here is from genome assembly GCA_012515595.1 of Actinomycetales bacterium. Lineage (GTDB taxonomy): Bacteria > Actinomycetota > Actinomycetes > Actinomycetales > Dermatophilaceae > Ornithinicoccus. The sequence continues at coordinate 5,250 of JAAYYA010000550.1, read as the reverse complement.
GGCGGACCCCGCTGTCGGCCAGCGGCCTGTCCCGCTCCTACGGCTCGCTCGAGGTGTTCACCGACGTCGACCTCAACATCGACCGGGGCTCCCGGGTCGTCGTCCTCGGCCTGAACGGTGCCGGCAAGACGACCCTGCTGCGGATCCTGGCCGGGCTCGACGAGCCCGACACGGGCCAGGTGGAGCCCGGGCACGGTCTGCGGCTCGGCTACTACGCCCAGGAGCACGAGACGCTGGACGTGGACCGGTCGGTGCTGGCGAACATGAAGTCATCCGCCCCGGAGCTCGACGAGACCGAGACCCGCAAGGTGCTCGGCTCCTTCCTGTTCTCCGGGGACGACGTGGACAAGCCGGCCGGCGTGCTCTCCGGCGGCGAGAAGACCCGGTTGGCCCTGGCCATGCTGGTCGTCTCGGCGGCCAACGTGCTGCTGCTCGACGAGCCCACCAACAACCTGGACCCCGCCTCCCGCGAGGAGGTGCTCTCCGCGCTGCGCACCTACGAGGGCGCAGTGGTCCTGGTGAGCCACGACGAGGGTGCCGTCGCCGCGCTCGAGCCCGAGCGGGTTCTGCTCCTGCCCGACGGCGTGGAGGACATGTGGAACCAGGACTACCAGGACCTCATCGCGCTGGCATGAGCAGCGGGGGCCGGAGGTGACCATGCGAGGGGGCCACGGGCCCGGCGCCGCGATGCGGGGCCTGGCGCGGGACCGTTCGGTCGTCGAGCACCGGCTCCGGGAGGGGACCGGGCGCCGGGTGCTCGGCTACGGCCGCCCGTTCCGGTCCGACATCGGGCTCTTCCTGGTCCTCACCGTGGTGGTCTCCGCGCTCGGAGTGGCCACCCCGTTGCTCCTGGGCCGGATCATCGACCACGGCGTCATCCCACGCGACCGAGGGGTCGTCCTCACCCTGGGCATCGTCGTCGCGGTCCTCGCCGTGCTCGAGGCCGGCCTGACCGTCGCCACCCGCTACTACGGCGCCCGCATCGGTGAGGGCCTCATCCTCAACCTGCGCACCGAGGTCTTCGCGCACGTGCTGCGCCAACCCATCGCCTTCTTCACCCGCGCGCAGACCGGCGCGCTGGTCAACCGGCTGAACACCGACGTCATCGGGGCGCAGTCCGCGTTCACCAGCATCCTGTCCGGCCTGGTCAGCAATGTCGTGTCGCTGGCGCTGATCCTCGGGGCACTGCTGACGATGTCGTGGCTGATCACCGTGCTGGCCCTGCTGCTCCTGCCGGTCTTCCTGCTGCCGGCGCGGCGGATGGGACAGCGGCTCTCCACCCTGACCCGGCAGCAGATGACCCTGAACGCCGAGCTGGCGACCCGGATGACCGAGCGGTTCAACGTCGCCGGGGCGCTGCTCGTGCGCCTGTTCGGCCGGCCCGCACAGGAGGACCGGGAGTATGCCGAGCGGGCCAGGGGGGTGCGCGACGCCGGGGTCCGCATCGCGGTCAACCGGGTGGTCTTCATGGTCGGGCTCGGGCTGGTGGCCGCGCTGGCCACCGCCCTCGTCTACGGCCTGGGCGGCCTGATGGCAGTCGCCGGGGACCTGTCCGTGGGGACGCTGGTCGCGATGGCGGCGCTGCTCGGCCGGATGTACGGGCCGCTCACCGCGCTCTCGAACGCGCGCGTGGACATCATGACCGCCCTCGTCTCTTTCGAGCGCATCTTCGAGGTGCTCGACCTCGAGCCCCTCGTGCAGGAGGCGGCCGGGGCGGTCAACCTGCCGGAGGGGCCGGTGGACGTCGAGCTGGACGGCGTCTCCTTCGCCTACCCCACCGCCGCGGAGGTCTCCGTCGCCTCCCTGGAGAGCCGGCCCGACCTGGACCGTGCGGCCGGGGGACCGGTCCTGCGCGAGGTCGACGTGCACATCGGGGCGGGACAGCTGGTGGCGCTGGTGGGCCCCAGCGGTGCCGGCAAGACGACGCTGACCTCGCTGGTCTCCCGGCTCTACGACCCGTCCGCGGGGGCGGTTCGGATTGGCGGCACCGACCTGCGCGAGGCCACCCTCGCGAGCCTGTCCCGCACCGTGGGGGTGGTGACGCAGGAGGCGCACATGTTCAACGACACGATCCGCGCCAACCTGCACTACGCGTCCCCGGAGGCCACCGAGGGCCAGCTCGAGCAGGCGCTGCGGGCCGCGCAGGTGTGGTCCCTGGTCGAGCAGCTTCCGAACGGCCTGGACACCGTGGTCGGAGACCGCGGCCACCGACTGTCCGGGGGTGAGAAGCAGCGGCTGGCGATCGCCCGGCTGCTGCTGAAGGCCCCCGCCGTCGTTCTCCTGGACGAGGCCACCGCCCACCTGGATAGCGAGTCGGAGGTGGCCGTCCAGCGGGCGCTGGACGAGGCGCTCACCGGGCGCACCTCGCTGGTGATCGCGCACCGGCTCAGCACCGTGCAGGGTGCGGACCAGATCCTCGTGATGGACCGGGGCCGCATCGTCCAGCGCGGGACGCACGCCGAGCTGCTCGCCGAGGGCGGCCTCTACCGGACCCTGCACGACACGCAGTTCCGGACGGGCTGACCTCCTCAGGCAGGCAGGACGTCGTCCAGGAAGTCGTCGACGGCCCGTTCCCAGGCCAATGGCCGCTCCAGGTTGGGGTAATGGCCTGCCTGCGGGATGCGGACGACGCCACGCCCGTCCTGCACCGAGGCGACGGCCCGCTCGGTCATCTCGTGGTGGTCCGGGAAGTCGAGATCTCCCACGATGCCGAGCACCGGGACGGTGATCTCCGCCAGTCGCTCCCACGAACCGCTCACGTGCTCCGGAGGCGTGACCCCCGGACGGATGTGGGTGCCGACGAAGTCCTGGTGCAGGTCCGAGAGCAGATCGCGCACCCCGGGGTCCACCTGTGACAGGTCGCGGTCCGGTCCGGCCGCCCAGTCCAGGGTGGCCTGCAGCCAGGCCGCGACGTCCTGCCGTCCGATGGCCTCCTCCGCCTGGCGCAGCAGGTCGAGCGCCTCGGGGGAGGTGAAGGTGGGCTCGTTGGTGCCGGCCCCGCTGATCACCAGGGCGCGCACCGTGTCGGGGTGCTCGAGCGCGGTGTCCACGGCGGCGCCGGCACCCATGCTCGTGCCGATGAGGACGGCGGGGCCGAGGTCGAGGTGGCGCACCAGCGCCGCCACGTCGTCGCAGTGCCGGAACGGCGCCATCGCGGTCGAGGACCACCCGTGGGTCCGCGCGTCCGGGGCGACCACGGTGGTGCGCTGGGCCAGGTGCTCGATCTCCCGGGTGTACATCCGGTGGTCGACGTAGCCGGCGTGCAGCAGCAGGACCGGCGGGGTCCCGGCGCCCTGCTGGACGTAGGCGATGTGGCCTCCGGGGACCTCCAGGCGCTGCAGGGTCAGGTGGGTGGTGCTCATGGTGTGCTCCTTCCGGTGGTGGTGAGCGCTTCCAGTGCGGCGACGACCTGGTCGAGGACGCGCACGGCCGCCGCGACGTCTGCCGGGTCCAGACCGGTCGCCACGGTGTCCAGGCGGGCCAGCTCGGCCGCGTGCACCGTGTCGAACAGGCGTGTGCCGGCCGGCGTCAGGGCGACCAGGTGGGACCTGCGGTGCACGGGATTGGCCCGGGTCTCGAGCAGGCCGAGCTCCTTGGCCCGGTCGACCATGGACTGCACGCCCTGGCGGGTGACGTACAGGCTGCGGGCGATGGCCGGCACGGTCTGGGCACCGTCGGTGTGGACCCTCTCCAGGACCGCACGCAGCGGGACGGTGAGCGGAGTCCCGGCCAGACCGTCCTCCACGGCCCGGGCCGAGAGCTCGTGCACTGGACGGATCCGCCGCAGCACGGCATACAGGTCGGTTCCTGCGGTCATGACAACGATGGTGTCATGATGACAAGCAGATTGTCAACTGACCGGCGGGGAACTCGTGCCGGGTCCGCAGCGGAGAGTGCGCCCGGGGGCCCCTCAGGTGTTCTTGACCACCAGCACCGGGACGGGGGAGTCGAGGACCACCCGCTGGACCGTGCGGCCCATGAAGTACTTGCCGATCTCGGTGCGCCGGCGCGACCCGAGCACCAGCAGGTCCACGTCGTGCGTGGTGAGCAGCTGCAGCAGCGCGGACGGGACGTCGCGGGCCGAGGTGGTGGAGACCACCCGCCACTCCGGCGGTTCTCCGGGCTGCTCGTCGATGACGGCCTGCACGGCCTCCTCGACGGCCCGCACCTCCGTGTCCAGGGCCGGGAGGCCCGGGGTGCCCATCGTGCCGGTCTCCTCGACGTGCAGCACCACCAGCGAGGTCTCGTGGGTGCGCGCCCAGTCGAGGGCTGCCTCGACGGCGGCGCGTGCCTCGGGCAGCGCGTTGTGCGCTACGGCTACGGGCATGGTCGGCTCCTCGGGTCGGACGGGTGCGGGCGTGCCCGCAGGCACCGAGCGTAGTCCGAAGGGCGTCGGGCGACCGGGCGTGGCGCGGTGTGGGTCAGATCGTGCGGGTCTGCCCGCCGTCGACGGTGACCAGCGAGCCGGTCACATAGGAGGCAACCGGGGAGGTGACGAAGGCCGCGACCGCGCCGAACTCCTCGGGCTGGCCGAGGCGGCCCAGCGGGACAGTCGCCGCGTGGGCGGCGCGCCGGCCGGCAGGGTCGCCCGTGGCCTCGTCGAGGGCGCGGACCCGGTCGGTGTCGAAGCGGCCGGGCAGCAGGCTGTTGACCCGGTGGCCCGCGGGGCCGAACTCGTCCGCCAGGGTCTTGGCCGCCATCGCGAGCCCCGGTCGGAGCCCGTTGGAGATGGCGAACTCGGGCAGCGGGGTGCGCACGGACGTGGAGAGCACGAAGGTGATGGCCACCGGCCGGTCGGCGTCCTCCAGGAGGGTGCGGGCCAGGCGGAGGGGGCCGAGGTGGACCTGCTCGAAGGCGGCGCGCCACTCCTCGTCCGTGCGATCCCGCAGCCGGCCCGCCGGCGGACCGCCCACACTGAGGACGGCGCCGTCAAGCGTCGTGAGGTGCGCGCGGGCGGTGGCCCGGATGAGCTCGGCGGCGGCCGGGTCCGCCAGGTCGGCGGCCAGGGAGTATGCCGTGCCCGCCCCCAGCCCGGTGAGCTCCGCGGCGGTCTGGGTCGCCCGGTCCGCGTCCCGGCCGACCACCAGCACGTCGGCGCCGTCGCGGACGAAGCACTCGGCGGCGGCCCGGCCCAGACCCCGCGACCCTCCGGTGACGACGTATCCACGGCCTGCCAGTCCAAGATCCATGGGCTCATGGTCGCACCCGCCCCCGTCGACCGGGCACCGGTTGCGCTCCTACGGGGCACCG
>JAAYYA010000016.1 GCA_012515595.1 Actinomycetales bacterium | reverse complement strand
TGCCGGTCTGCGCGAGCATCGAGAGCACGGTCCGGCTCGGGTGGCCGAAGGTGTTGTCCTCACCCACCCCGATGAGCGCCATGTCGGCGGACACCCCGGTCACCAGGGCCTCGTCCTGGGCGGCGCTGCCGTGGTGCGCCACCTTCAGCACGTCGAAGCGCTCCCCTTCCAGGGCCGCTCGCACGCCGCGGGCGGCGAGGGGCTCGATGTCGCCGGTGAACAGGATCCGCACCCCGTCCTCACCGGAGGCGGGCTCACTGCCGTCGACGCGGAGGTCGAGCACGACGCTCGCGTCGTTCGGCCCGAGGGATCCGGCCGCGGCGCGGTCGGCCGGAGGCCAGACGACCTCGGCACGGACCTGGCGCGCGTCGCCCCAGACGAGCGAGTCGCCGGCGGTGACGGCATACGTGGGGATGCCGTGGTCGCGAAGATCGGCCAGGACCTCCTCGGCCTCGGCCGGGGGGTCACGCACCGGGGTGAGATAGGCCGCGGCCACCGGCAGACGGCCGACGACGGCGTCCAGCCCGCCGACGTGGTCGGCGTGGAAGTGGCTGAGGACGAGCGCGTCGACCTCCCGCACGCCCAGCAGGTCCAGGCACGACGAGAGCAGCCGCGGGTCCGGGCCGGTGTCGATCAGCACCACCCGCCCCGGCCCGGTGGGCACGACGAAGGCGTCGCCCTGGCCGACGTCACAGCCGGCGACGACCCATCCGTCGGGTGGCCACCCGGGCCGTCCGGGCAGCGGCCACAGCAGGGCGAGGCACAGCAACACGGCGGACCACGCGGTCGCCGGGTGCCGGCGGGCCTGCCACCTCAGCCAGGGACCGGCCAGGAGCACCAGCACGGTGACCGCGGCCAGCAGCCACGCGCCCGCAGGACCCTCGACCCAGCCGACGGTGCCCATCGGCACCGTCGCGCCCCAGCGGGCGACGACCCCGATGAGCCAGGCTGGCAGCGCCGCCGTCCAGGCCGCGGCGAGGCCGAGCGGGAGCCACACCGTCCCGAGCAGGGCCGCGGCGATGCCGGCGATCGTCGTCGGGGCCACCAGCGGCGCGGCCAGCAGGTTCGTCAGGACGGCGACCGTGCTCACGGTGCCCTGCAGCAGCACGATCACCGGCGCACAGATCACCTGGGCAGCCAGGGGGATGGCGATCACGTCGCCCAGCAGGGCCAGCCGGGACGGGAGCCGCGCCGCGATCGCGTCGCCCCACGGCCGGGCGAAGACGACTAGGCCGAGGGTGGCCAGCGTGGACAGTGCGAAGCCGTAGGAGCGCGCCAACCACGGGTCCCAGCAGAGCAGCACCAGGACCGCGGCGGCGAGCGCGGGCAGGCTCACCGCCCGTCGCGAGGCGCTCAGCCCGAGCAGGCCGACGACACCCATGGCCCCGGCCCGCAGGACGCTGGGCTCCGGGCGGCACAGGAGCACGAAACCGACCAGGCAGAGCAGTGCCACGAGCGGCCGCCAGCGGCGCGGCACACCTGCCCACCCGCACAGGAGCACCGCCGCACCGAGCACGATCGCGACGTTGGAGCCGCTGACCGCGCTGAGGTGGGACATGCCGGTCGCGAGCATGGCGTCCGACAGGTCGGCCGGGGTGAGCGAGGTGTCACCGATCACCAGGCCCGGGATCAGGGCCCGCGCGTCCACCGGCAGCGGGTCGACGGCCCGGCGCAAGCGGTCCCGGACGTGGTCGACGCCCGCCAGCAGCGCACCGGTCTCCCCGTGCACCTGGGGTGGGTCGAGCGGCGTCACCACCGCGACCCCGGAGTCACCGGGCTCCGGCGGGCCGAGCCGGGCCCGGGTGGTGACGGTCGCTCGCCAGGGGACGTGTGCCCAGGCCTGGTCGGCGAAGACCACGACGGGTGCGCGGACCCGGCTGCCGGCTCCCCTGCCCTCGATGCGATCGATCCGCAGCTCGAGCACCACGAGGTCCGGCCGCTCGTCGCCGCGCGCGATCACCCGCGGCTCGGTCAGCACCGTCCCGGTGACCGTGACGACGGCCCGCTCCTGCGCCAACTCGACGACCGGGCCGGCCTCGTCGGTCGCGCGGTGGGCCGCCCCGGCCAGGAGCACCAGGGCGGTGCAGGCGAGCGTGAGGGAGAGCAGACCGCGACCGGTCAGCCACGCGACCAGCCCTGCAGCCGTCAGGCAGCCCAGGCCGACGGTCACCTGGGTCCCGGCGGGCTGCACGACGAGGGCGACCAGCGCCGCCCAGGCGACGAGCGCGGGCAGGAGCAGACGCAGGTCCAGCCGGGCCGGCTCCGCGCTCACAGCGTCACGTGGGGCCGGAGCTTCTCCAGGGTCGCCTCGCCGATCCCGCTCACCTCCAGCAGCTCGTCGGGCGAGGTGAACTGGCCGTGGTCCGCACGCCACTGGAGGATGGCCGCGGCCGTCACCGGCCCCACCCCCGGCAGCTCCTCCAGCGCGGCCTGGTCGGCGGTGTTGAGGTTGACCTGGACGATGGCGCCAGCCCTTCCGCCGCCCGACGCGCCGCCCCCACCCGAGGGCGCCTCCCCACCCCCTGCCCCGGACCCGGAGGTGCCCTCGATGATCTCGGGCACGTCCTCCCCGGGCCGCGGAACCCAGATCCGCTCGCCGTCGATCACCGGACGGGCGAGGTTGACCCGGCTCGTGTCCGCCTCCCCCGTCAGGCCCCCGGCCGCCCGCACCGCGTCCTGCACCCGTGCCCCCGCGTCCACGGCGACCACCCCGGGCTCGCGCACCTGACCCGCGACGTGGACCAGCACCTGGGCGGGTGCGGTCGGGGCCGC
>JAAYYA010000549.1 GCA_012515595.1 Actinomycetales bacterium | reverse complement strand
CTCGTCCTCGCCCCGCCCGTCCAGCCGGAGCAGGCGGTGCAGGTCCTCCAGCGCCTCCCGCCCCGTCGACTCGATGCCGCCGAGCAGCTCGGCGGTCGGCGGGTCGGTCGAGCGCTCCCGGGCACTGCCGGCCTGCAGGGTGATGAGGGTGAGCGCGTGCGCCATCGAGTCGTGCAGGTCCCGCGCGATCCGCTGCCGCTCGGCGACCACGGCCTCCCGGGCCACCCGGTCGGCCGCCACCTGGGCCTCGACCCGGCGGTCCGAGGCGCGCCGGAGCAGATGCGCGGCGAGCCAGGTGCCGGTGATGATGACCGTGTTGACCAGCAGGTCGCCGGGGTTCGTGCCCCGGCTGACCTCCGGGACCAGCCCGCCGAGCAGGACGAGGCCCGTGCCGAGCAGCCCGTGCCGCAGCGACGCGTGCCACCCCAGCGAAGCCAGCAGCACCAGGAGGGCCAGGAACGGGACGGCCACCGGCAGCGCCCCGGTGAACAGCTGCAGCGCGAACCCCACCGCGGCCAGCCCCGTCGCGAGCAGCGGACGCAGGCGGCGCAGGGCCAGCGCGGGGAGGATCAGCAGGTTGCCCAGGAACCACGCGAGGGGCACGCCGTCGGTGGCGGTGAGCGCCACCAGCTCGACCTGGGCGACGACCGTGACGACCACGGCGAGCAGCAGGTCGACCACCCAGATCGACCGTGGCCAGCGCATGGCCAGATCGTAGTGACTCGCCGCTCCCGTCCGCCTCTGCCTCACGGCAGAGGCCCACCCACCGCGCGAGGGAGTATGCCGGGTCGCCCGGCCCGGTGTCGCGCACCGGGCGGCCGATGTGCGGCCAGGACCGTCAGGACGACGCTGGGGCCATGACACTCACTCTCGACCACACGACCCCGACCACCCGTGCCCTGACCCCGGCCCGCTCGGCCGCCTGGGCCGCGGCAGCACTCCTGCTCGCAGGCGGCACCGTCGCGCTGCTCGCCGACGCCGACACGCTCGCCGACCACACGGCGGGTGCCGGCGCGGTCTCGGAGGCCGTCACCGGCCTGGCCTTCCTCGCCGGGGCCGTGACCCTGGCGCTCCTCACCCCGGTGAACGGCTGGCGCCGGGTGCTGTGGGCCCTCGCGCCTGTCGGCTTGACGATCGGCGGCCTGACGATGGTCCTCGTGCCGCTGCTCGGTGCCGAACCTCCCGGCTGGCTCTTCCTGCTCGGAGTCGTGCCCAGCTTCGTCGGGCTCATCGCGGCCGGCGTCCTGGGCACCGCCCGGCGGTGGCCGTGGTGGACCGGCCTCGCCCTGGCGCTCTTCCTGCCGATCATGTTCCTGCTGCCGTTCAACAGCATCCCGATGGCCGCGGTGTGGGCCGCCGTGGCCCTGACCGCGCGGCACCGGTCGTGAGTATGCCGATCCGCCGGCTCATCCTGTCGGGCCGGCGGATCGGTGGCTCAGAAGCCGGAGGGCGGCGGAGGTGGTGGCGGGACCCGGCCGTCGCCGCTCTCGGTGGTGGACTGGTCCGGGGTGCCCGGCTGGCCACCCTCGGGGGTGGCGGGGGCGGCCTGACCCGGCTCCGCGGCATACTGCCCCGGCGGGGGAGGCGGCGGCTGGCTGCCACCCTGGAAACCGCCCGGCGGGGGCGGCGGGGGACCACCCTGGTAACCGCCGGGAGGTGGCGGCGTCTGGTAGCCGCCGGGAGGTGGCGGCGCCGCCACCGGCGTCGTGTGCAGCGCCAGACCCTGCAGGCGCCCCTCGCCGTCCAGCCGCTGCAGGGCCTCGGTGACCCGGTTGAGCTCGGCCGCGTCGACGGACTGACCGTGCGCCTGCCGCCAGGTGAGGAGCCCGTAGTCGCGCAGCAGCCGCTCCGCGTCACCCCCGCTGAAGCTCGCCGAGGCCTGGCTGAGCGCGGTGTCCGCCTTGGCTGCCAGATCGGTCGCGGCCGCCTTGGCCTTGTCCAGGAATCCCATGGCTGCGAGCATAGCGTCGGGGGACCCCGCCGAGGCATGCTTGGCAGGGAGAACACGACCCGGCTGCGAGGGAGGCCGGGCGACGACAGAGGGAGACGACGCCATGGCCATCCACGGGAAACTGTTCAGCGAGCACGCCGAGAACCAGGCGACCGACCCGTTCGTGCAGCAGAACAAGAAGCTGCTCAAGGTGTCGATGGCCTACGGGCCGGTGTGGGCGCGGACCGGCTCGATGGTGGCCTACCAGGGCCGCATCAACTTCAAGAACAAGGGCTCCGGCGGGCTCAACAAGATGCTCAAGTCGGCGATGACCGGGGAGGGTGTCGACCTCATGGAGTGCACCGGGGAGGGCGAGCTCTTCCTGGCGCACGACGCCGCCGACATCCAGATCTTCTACCTGGAGAACGACTCCGTGTCGGTCAACGGCAACAGCGTGCTGGCCTTCTCCGCCTCCATCGACTGGGACATCCACCGGATCCAGGCCCGCGGCGGCATGATGACCGG
>JAAYYA010000548.1 GCA_012515595.1 Actinomycetales bacterium | reverse complement strand
GCAGCTTTGGTCGCGCGCATGTGTGGTCAGTGGCTGCTGTATGGTCAGCGCATGCTGACTCTTGCTTCGCGGTTGGACGTGATGAACCGGCTGGGCCGGGCGATGGCCGACCCGACCCGCTCCCGCATCCTCATGACGCTCCTCGAGCGCCCCAGCTACCCCGCAGTGCTCGCCCGGGACCTGGACCTGACCCGGTCGAACGTGTCGAACCACCTCACCTGCCTGCGGGACTGCGGGATCGTCGTGGCCGAGCCCGAAGGCCGTCAGACGCGGTACGAGATCGCCGACCCCCATCTGGCGGCGGCGATGACCGCGCTGGTCGAGGTCACCCTGGCCGTCGATGAAAACGCCCCGTGCGTGGATGCCGCTTGCAGGGTGCCCGGCTGCTGCCCCAGCGGGACCGTGGCATGAGCGCGACCACCCACGCCCGGGTCGAGGAGTTGGAGAGCGACGAGGAGCGCGAGGCACCGTGGTGGCGTGACCGCGCCGTCATGATCCCCGTCGCCTCGGGGGCAGCGTTCGTCGCCGGGGTGGCCTGTGAGTGGTCCGGCGCCCCGACAGCGGCGGTGGTGCTGTTCTGGGTCGGCCTGCTGCTCGGGGGCTCGACGTTCGTCCCCGGGGCGCTGCGCAAGCTCGCCACGGGCAGGCTCGGCATCGCGCTGCTGATGACGATGAGCGCCACCGGCGCGGTCATCTTGGGTCACGTGGAGGAGGCCGCGGCCCTGGCGTTCCTTTACTCCATCGCCGAGGCGCTGGAGGACCGGGCGATGGACCGCGCACGCGCCGGATTGCGCGCGCTGCTCAAGCTCGTGCCTCAGAACGCCACCGTGCTCAGCGACGGTCAGAGCGTGACCGTCGCGGCCCGTGACCTGACCCGTGGGCAGGTCATGGTCATCCGGCCCGGTGAGCGCATCGCCACCGACGGCATCATCCGAACCGGTCACAGCAGCCTGGACACCTCGGCCATCACCGGTGAGTCCATCCCCGTCGAGGTCGGCCCGGGTGACGAGGTGTCCGCCGGGGCGATCAACACCGCCGGTGTCCTGCAGGTCGAGGCGACCGCGCCCGGCACTGACAACTCCCTGACCACGATCGTGGGCCTGGTCGAGCAGGCACAGGCCGAGAAGGGGCAACGCGCCCGGCTGGCCGACCGCATCGCTCGCCCGCTGGTGCCCGGGGTCCTGGTCCTAGCCGCGCTCGTCGCGCTCATCGGTTCCCTGGCCGGTGACCCGCAGACCTGGATCACCCGGGCCCTGGTGGTGCTCGTGGCCGCCTCTCCGTGTGCGCTGGCGATCGCGGTGCCCATCACCGTGGTCTCGGCGGTCGGCTCGGCGAGCAACTTCGGCGTCATCATCAAGAGCGGGGCCATCTTTGAACGCTTCGGCGGCATCGGGCACGTCGCCTTCGACAAGACCGGGACCCTGACGGCCAACCGGCCCACCGTCACCGCCGTCGTCCCCGCCGCCGACGTCACCGAGGAGCAGCTCCTGGCCTGGGCTGCCACGCTCGAGCAGCACAGCATCCACCCGCTCGCCGCCGCCATCACCCAGGCCGCCCCCGCGACCTCTGCGGCCGCGGGTGTCACCGAGGAAGCCGGTCACGGCATCCACGGCACCGTCGATGGCGGCGTGATCAGGGTCGGCAGCCCTCGCTGGGTCGACCCCGGCCACCTCACCGACCGTGTCCGTGACCTGGAATCGCAGGGGATGACCGTCGTCGTCGTGCACCGCGACGGCGCGGTCGCCGGGGCGATCGGGGTGCGTGACGAGCTGCGTCCCGAGGTCCCCGAGGTCATCCAGACCCTCGCGGGCCGCGGGATCGGCGTCACGATGCTCACCGGGGACAACGAGCGCACCGCGCAGGCGCTGGCGGCGCGGGCCGGCATTAGTGACGTGCGCGCCGAGCTGCGGCCCGAAGGCAAGTCCTCCGCCGTGGGCGAGCTCAGCGACCGTCGGCCCACGGCGATGATCGGCGACGGTATCAACGACGCCCCCGCCCTGGCGGCAGCCGACGTCGGGATCGCGATGGGGGCCACCGGCTCTGACGCCGCGATCGAGTCCGCCGATATTGCCTTCACGGGCCAGGACCTGCGGCTCCTGCCCCAGGCCATCGCCCACGCCCGGCGTGGGCGGCGCATCGTCAACCAGAACATCGTCCTGTCGCTGCTCATCATCGCCGCCCTGCCACCGCTGGCCATCACCGGCGTCCTGGGCCTGGCCGCCGTCGTACTCATCCACGAGGTCGCCGAGGTCCTGGTCATCCTCAACGGCCTGCGCGCGGCACGCACCCACCACGCCACCACACCCGGACACTGACCGCCCGCCGCGGTCCTAGGTCGTGCCCCGGCGGCGGTCCGCCGCGCTCTGAAAGGCATCCATGGAACTGCTCACCACGATCCTGCAGGCGGTCGGCCTGTTCGTGGCCACGAACATCGACGACATCATTGTCCTCTCGCTCTTCTACGCCCGCGGCGCCGGGCAGCGGGGCACCACCCGCAAGATCCTCGCCGGCCAGTACCTCGGCTTCGGCGGCATCCTGCTGGTCGCCGTAGTGGTCTCCCTGGGAGCCCGCACCTTCCTGCCCGAGGCCGCCCTGCCCTACTTCGGCCTCATCCCCCTGACCCTGGGCCTGTACGCGGCGTGGCAGGTGTGGCGCAACCGCGATGAGGACGATGACGATGACGAGGCCAAGGTCGGTGACCGCCAGGTCGGCACGCTGACCGTCGCGGCCGTGACCTTCGCCAACGGCGGGGACAACATCGGGGTCTACGTCCCCGTCTTCGCCACCGCCTCCACCACCGCGGTCATCACGTACTGCCTCGTCTTCCTCGCCCTAGTGGGCCTCCTCGTGCTCGCCGCGAGGTACGTCGCCACCCGCCGGCCCATCGCCGAGGTCCTCGAACGCTGGGAGCACATCCTCTTCCCGCTGGTCCTCATCGGCCTCGGCGTCGTCATCCTCCTCGAGGGCGGGGCCTTCGGCCTCTAGCACCCACCCCAACGACTTACGGAGCCCCTCGTGACCACTGACGTCGCCGCCGCCGCGGCACTGACCCTGTACCTCGCCGGGCTGGTGGTCGCCTTCGGCGCCCGCTCCTGTATCCACCGGCGCCGCACCGGCTCCACCGGATTCCGTGGCCTCAGCGGCGCCCCCGGATCGGCCGAGTGGTGGGGCGCGACCCTCTTCGCCGCCGCCCTCGTGCTCGGCGCCGCAGGCCCGGCCCTGGTCCTGACCGGCACCACTACCCCCATCGCCATGCCCCCGGCCGTTCAGTGGGCAGGCCTGGCCGTGGCGATCGCCGGCTTCGCCGGCGTGCTGGCCGCCCAGGCGGGCATGGGCTCCTCCTGGCGGATCGGTGTCGACACCACCGAGCGCACCGGCCTGGTTACTTCCGGCATGTTCGCCGTGGTGCGCAACCCCATCTTCACCGCGATGCTCACCGCCCTGCTCGGCCTGACGCTCCTGGTCCCCACGGGCGTGACCGCCGCGGCGCTGGTCTGCCTGCTCCTCGCCGTGGAGATCCAGGTCCGTCTCGTCGAAGAGCCATACCTGATCCACGCCCACGGGTACGCCTACGCAAGTTACTCCGAACGAGTAGGCCGGTTCCTACCTGGCCTCGGCCGGCTCACGCACAACCGTTGACCGCTCTCCACCACCTGCTCCTCCGGCCCGCTGTCGGCCCACTGTCCCGGTGCGGGATCCCCTTGCGGACACATCGTCAGACAGACGCGCGGCCAGACGTGCTGGCCGAACCGACCCCTAGTCGAACCGCCGTAGGCCATGTCGACTGAGACCTCCGACTGCATGACTATGCACTCACTG
>JAAYYA010000089.1 GCA_012515595.1 Actinomycetales bacterium | reverse complement strand
CGTCCCCGGGCCAGCCTCAGGGTGTCGTCCGGCAGGATGCGGGCGGCCGCGGCGAGCACGACGACGACGCCCGCGGCGGCCAGCAGAGTGCGCGCCCACGACGTCCCGGCGAGGGAGACCGCCGTGATCCCGGCGGCCAGCAGGGTGGCGGGGACCAGGGCGAGCCGCTCCCGCGCTCCCTGCTCGGCGCGGTCCAGCTCGCGCAGCCGCAGGATCACCACCGCCCGGGCGGCCAGGAAGAGGGGCAGGTAGGCGACCAGCGCCCACCGCCAGCCGATCACGGCACTGGCCCACCCGGCATACACCGGCCCGACGAGGGAGGCGACCAGCCAGACGAGGGCGTAGCCGGCCAGGGTCAGCCGGCGCCAGGCGGGAGGCAGGGACGTGGCGAGGGCCGACAGCGAGACCGTCATGAGCGCACCGGCCGCCAGGGCGGCCAGCACCCGCCCGGACAGGAAGAGGGTGAAGGTCGGGGATGCGGCGCTGACCACCCCACCGGCCACGACCACCGGCGTGAGCCAGGCGAGCAGGCGCGCTGCGGGCCACCGGGACAACAGCGCGGCCCCGAGCGGCATGGTGAGGAACATCGCCGCCTGGGTGGCGGCCATCAGCAGTCCGTAGCCGTCGCGCGCGTCCAGGTCCTGCGCCATCAGCGGGGTGATGGTCGAGGTCAGATAGGACTGGCAGGCCGCCACCAGCTCGACGAGGAGCAGCGCCACGGCCAGGACGGCGGCCGACCGGCGACGCGTCGCCTGCTGCGGCGGGGCCGGGGGTGCTCCTGCTGTCATGTCGACATGCTAGCAACCTAATGCTCAGGTTGTCGCGTCCGGGTTCACGCGACGGGGACCAGCACCCCCAGCATCAGCCAGAGCAGCGGGGCGTTGACCAGCAGCGAGTCGAGCCGGTCCATGACCCCGCCGTGGCCGGGCAGCAGGGTGCCCATGTCCTTGATGCCGAGGTCGCGCTTGATCGTCGACTCGGCGAGGTCGCCGACCGTGGCGAAGACGGCCACGGGGAGGCCGAGCAGGGCCCCGGCCCACCAGTGCCCGCCGAGCAGCAGCGGGACGCTGATCGCACCGGCCACCACGCTGAACAGCACCGATCCCCCGAAGCCCTCCCAGGACTTCTTCGGAGAGATCGAGGGGGCCATCGGGTGCTTGCCCTTGAGCACACCCATGGCGTAGCCGCCCGTGTCGCTCATCGTGGTCACCAGGGCGAAGACGATGATCCGCTCACCACCGTCGGGCGCGGCGATCATCAGGGCGGCGAAGCTGGCCAGCAGGGGGACGTAGGTGACGATGAACACGCCACCGGCGACATCGCGGATCGCGCGCTCCGGACCCTCCACCGCGCGCCAGATCAGCACCGCGAGGCAGACCAGGCCGTAGGCCAGGATCAGCATCGAGCTGCCCCAGGCGTAGGCGATGGGCAGCAGCGCGGCGCCGGCGATGACCGGGACCACCGGCACGTTGAACCGCCCGGCGCGCAGTGCGGCGACCATCTCCAGGGAGGCCAGGACGATCGCGACGGTCACCAGCGCGACGAACGAGGGTGCCCACAGCAGCGCGGTGGCGATGACCGCCCCGCCCAGGACGACACCCACGGCGATGGCCGCCGGGAGGTTGCGGCCGGCCCGCGACGGCTTCTTGGCCGGTGCGGGTGAGCTGGATCGCTGCAGTGCCCGGTAGGCGCGGCGCGACGAGGCCTCCATGTCCCTCCTCGGGTGCGGGGTCTCGCTCAGACCTCCAGCAGCTCGGCTTCCTTGACCTTGAGCGCCTCGTCGATCTGGTCGACATACTTCTTGGTGAGCGCCTCGATCTCCTTCTCGGAGCGGGTGCCCTCGTCCTCGCCGATGTCACCGTCCTTGACGGCCTTGGACACCGTGTCCATCGTCGCGCGGCGGATGTTGCGCACCGACACCTTCGCGTCCTCACCCTTGGTGCGGGCCAGCTTGATGTACTCCTTGCGGCGCTCCTCGGTCAGCTGCGGCATGACGATCCGGATCGCGTTGCCGTCGTTGCTCGGGTTCAGCGCCAGGTCACCCTCCCGGAGCACCTTCTCGATGCTGGTCATCGCGCCCTTGTCGAAGGGCGTGATGAGCACCGTGCGGGCGTCCTGGATGTGGAAGGACGCCAGCTGCTGCATGGGCGTGGGGGCGCCGTAGTAGTCGACGTTGAGCTTGCTGAACATGCTCGGGTGCGCCCGGCCGGTCCGGATCGAGGCCAGGTCGTCGCGCGCGACCTCCAGGGCCTTGCCCATCTTCTCCTCGGCCTCCATGACGGCCAGCTCGATCATCTCGGACATCTGCCTGGTGCTCCTTCGTCGTGCGCCCGTGGCGGCGCGGGTCTGGTCTGTGCGGGTCGGTGCCGTCAGCCGGCGGTGACCAGTGTTCCGATCTTCTCACCGCGCAGGGCGCGGGTGATGCTGTCCTCGCCGCCCATGCCGAAGACGAGCATGTCGAGCCCGTTCTCCATGCACAGGCTGAAGGCTGCCGCGTCGACGACCTTGAGGTTGCTGGTCAGCGCCTGGCTGTAGGTCAGGGTGTCGAGCTTGACCGCGTCGGGTTCGGTGCGCGGGTCGGCCGTGTAGACGCCATCGACGCCGTGCTTGCTCATGAGCACCACGTCGCAGTGGATCTCCAGGGCCCGCTGGGCCGAGACGGTGTCGGTGGAGAAGTAGGGCATCCCGGCCCCGGCGCCGAAGATGACGACCCGCCCCTTCTCCATGTGCCGGATCGCTCGGCGCGGGATGTAGGGCTCGGCGACCTGCCCCATCGTGATCGCCGTCTGGACCCGCGTCGGCACGCCCTCCTTCTCCAGGAAGTCCTGGAGCGCCAGGCAGTTCATCACGGTGCCGAGCATGCCCATGTAGTCGGCGCGCGCCCGGTCCATGCCGCGCTGCTGCAGCTCAGCGCCGCGGAAGAAGTTGCCGCCGCCGATGACGCAGGCGATCTGGACGCCCTCGCGCGCGGCCCGGGCGATCTGGTGGGCGATGCCCCGGACGACGTCCGGGTCGAGGCCGACGCTGCCGCCCCCGAAGGCCTCCCCGGACAGCTTGAGCAGCACACGTCGCGCGGGGTCTGTCCCCTCCGGCGCGTTCTCGGCCAGCGGCTCGGGGTCGGTCGACCGGATCAGTTCAGGGGTGGTGGTCAGGCTGTCGGGCACGAAGCCTCCTGCGATGCCGGTGATGTCTGCGGTCGATCGATCCTGCCATATCCGGGCGACCGGGTGGCACTCCGCCGCCCCCGGACCACCCCGGAGACCGGGCCGGATCCGGTGTCACACCGCAAGGCCCCAGGCCACGGCGCCGAAGAGCACCCCGAGTCCGTTGGTGGCCCAGTGCATGCCGATGCTGGCGAGGACGCTGCCGCTGCGGCGGCGTAGCTCTCCGGCCACCAGCCCCCCGAGGGCCGTGAACAGCACCGTTCCGATGACCAGCAGGACAGAGGCGTGACCACCGAAGACGGCCAGGGCCGAGCCGATGGCAGCGTTTCCCGCGGACGCCGTCGCCGGGATCACGTGCCACAGGCCGAACAGCAGCGAGGAGCCCAGGAGGACCTGCCACATCCGCGCGTGCCGGGCGAGCATGCCCCACAGCACGGAACGGAAGGCCACCTCCTCGAGCATGACCGTCCCGAGCGGGATCAGCACGAAGGCCGTGAACAGGATGCTGGCCGGCGGCAGGTGATAGCGCACGTCCAGGAAGGCCGACCGGGTGACCGGCAGCAGGACACCGACCAGGTAGACCACGCCAACTGCGGCGATGACGAGCCCGCCCCAGCGCAGACCCGAGGCGTGCGTACGCCGGGCCAGGCCGAGCTGGTGCCAGCTGAGCCCCGAGGCGCGGGCGAAGGCCAGCAGGGCGAGGGCACCCGCGGGGCCGAGCCACAGCGAGTCCCAGCCCAACAGGTGGTTGGCCAGGTTCAGCCCCAGCAGGCTGAGCACCACGGCGATCGTGGCCGCCGGGGCAAACCGCTGGTCGGCTCCGGGGGTCGTGGCCGCGTGACTCATCGGGATGAGGTTACTGGGGCGCGGCCGAGGGAACAGAATCGCCGTGAGGCCGGCCCCCCGAGGGGAACCGGCCTCACGGCATACGGACGGGGTCGTCTGTCTCAGACGCCGACCTTGAAGCGGGCGAAGGAGGTGACCTCCGCGCCGCCCTCCTGGGCGACCTGGGCGACGGACTTCTTCGGGTCCTTGGCGAACGGCTGGTCGAGCAGCACGTTCTCCTTGAAGTAGCCGTTGACCCGGCCCTCGACGATCTTGGGCAGCGCCTGCTCCGGCTTGCCCTCCTCGCGGGCGGTCTCCTCGGCGATCCGACGCTCGTTGGCGACGGTCTCCTCGGCGACGTCCGCACGGGTCAGCACGGTCGGGCTGAAGGCCGCCACATGCATCGCGATGTCGCGGGCGACCTGGGCGTCGCCGCCCTCGGTGGCCACCAGGACACCGATCTGCGCGGGCAGGTCGGGGCTGGTCTTGTGCAGGTAGGACACCACCTGGCCGCCCTCGAGTCGGGCGACGCGGCGGATCTCGATCTTCTCGCCGATGGTGGCGTTGGCCTCGTCCAGCACGGCCTGGACGGTCTGGCCGTCCAGCTCGCTGGCCAGCAGTGCCTCGGCGTCAGTGGCACCGGTGGCGACGGCCTGGGCCAGCACCTTGTCGGCCAGCTCGCCGAACTTCTCGCCCTTGGCGACGAAGTCGGTCTCGCAGTTGATCTCGACCAGGGTGCCGACGGTGCCGTCGACGTGGGCGGTGACCAGGCCGTTGGAGGCCGAACGGCCCTCGCGCTTGGTGACGCCCTTCAGGCCCTTGACCCGCAGGATCTCGGTGGCCTTGGTGGCGTCGCCCTCGGCCTCGTCGAGGGCCTTCTTGACGTCCATCATGCCCGCGCCGGTCGCCTCGCGCAGGGCCTTGATGTCAGCGGCGGTGTAGTTCGCCATGGATCGGGTTCGCTCCTTCGTCAGGGAACTTGGTGGTTGGTCTGGGTATGCCCGGTGGCTCAGGCCTGCTCGGCGGGCGCGGCCTGGTCCTCGGTGGACTCGGCAGCGGCAGCCTCAGCGGCAGGGGCCTCGGTGGCAGCCTCAGCGGCAGGGACCTCGGTGGCAGCCTCAGCGGCGGGGACCTCGGCGGCAGCCTCAGCGGCGGGGACCTCGGCGGCAGCCTCAGCGGCGGGGGCCTCGGTGGCAGCCTCGGCGGCGGGGGCCGCGGTCGACTCGGAGCCGGCGAGCAGCTCGCGCTCCCACTCGGCCATCGGCTCGGCCTCGGACTCGCCGCCCTCGGAGGAACCGCCACCGGCGCGGGCCATCAGGCCGTCGGCGACGGCGTCGGCGACCACGCGGGTCAGCAGGGTGACGGAGCGGATCGCGTCGTCGTTGCCGGGCACCTTGTAGTCGACCTCATCCGGGTCGCAGTTGGTGTCCAGGATCGCGATGACCGGGACCCCGAGCTTGCGGGCCTCGGTGACGGCCAGGTGCTCCTTCTTGGTGTCGACGACCCAGACGGCGGAGGGGACCTTGCCCATGTCGCGGATGCCGCCGAGGGCGCGCTCGAGCTTCTCGTGCTCGCGGCGCATCATCAGGAGCTCCTTCTTGGTGTGACCGGAACCGGCCACGTTGTCGAAGTCGATCTCCTCGAGCTCCTTGAGACGGCTCAGCCGCTTGGAGACGGTCTGGAAGTTGGTGAGCATGCCGCCCAGCCAGCGGTGGTTCACGTAGGGCATGCCCACGCGGGTGGCCTGCTCGGCGATGGCCTCCTGGGCCTGCTTCTTGGTGCCGACGAACAGGATGGTGCCGCCGTGCGCGACGGTCTGCTTGACGAAGTCGTAGGCCTCGTTGAGGTAGGTCAGCGACTGCTGCAGGTCGATGATGTAGATGCCGTTGCGCTCGGTCATGATGAAGCGCTTCATCTTGGGGTTCCAGCGACGGGTCTGGTGCCCGAAGTGGACGCCGCTCTCCAGGAGCTGGCGCATGGTGACGACGGCCATGCCG
>JAAYYA010000547.1 GCA_012515595.1 Actinomycetales bacterium | reverse complement strand
TGCGCAGCCCCTCCAGCAGCCGGTCGATGTCCGTGGCGTCGTTGTAGGGCGCCAGCCCGACCCGCACCCCGCCCTCGGCGCCCAGCCCCAGTCGCTGGCTGGTCTCCCAGGCGTAGAAGTGGCTCGCGGGGGCGTTGACGCCGGCGTCGGCCAGGTGCTGCCGGACGACCTGGCTGTCCACCCCGTCGACGGTGAAGAGCAAGGTGGGCGTGCGGCGTGCGGCGTTGCTGTAGACCCGGATGCCCGGCAGCTCGCGCAGGGCCGGCTCGAGCCGCTCCCGCAGCACGTCCTCGTGCTCCTCAAGACCCTTGTATGACGTCACGAGCCGCTCCCTGCGCGTGTCGGTCTGCCCCGGGACCAGGTCGGCGAGGAAGTCGACCGCCGCGGTCGTCCCTGCCATCAGCTCGTAGGGGAGGGTCCCCAGCTCGAAGCGCTCGGGGACGACGTCGGGGGAGGGGAGCAGCTTGGCGGGGCGCAGCGGCTCCAGCGTCTCGGGCCGGGCGGCCAGCACTCCGCAGTGCGGCCCGAGGAACTTGTACGGGGAGCAGACCCAGAAGTCCGCGCCCGAGGCCTCCAGGTCGGGCAGCACGTGGGCCGTGGCGTGGACCCCGTCGACGTAGAGCTGGGCGCCCTCCTCGTGGACCATCTCGGCGAGCGCCGGCACGTCGGGACGGGTGCCGATGAGATTGGAGGCGGCCGTCACGGCCACGAGCCGGGTGCGGTCTGAGAGCACCTTGGCGAGGTGGTCGGGCGTGAGCTCGCCGGTCGCGGGGTCGAAGTCGAGCCAGCGCAGCGTGGCGCCGGACTGCTCCGCGGCGTAGACCCACGGGCGGACGTTGCAGTCGTGGTCCAGACGGCTCACCACGATCTCGTCGCCCGGCCCCCAGCCCACGGCGAGGGTGCGGCTGAACGCGAAGGTCAGCTCGGTGGCCGAGCGGCCGAAGACGATCCCGCGCGGGTCGGCCCCGAGCAGGTCCGCCATCGCCTGCCGGGCGTCGGCGACGATCTGCTCGGCCCGGCGCTCCGCGGCGGTGACCGTGCCGCGGTTGGCGACGGCCGCGGTGAGCGTGTCGTGGACGGCGCGCGCCACCGGTTCGGGGGTCTGGGTGCCGCCCGGCCCGTCGAAGTGGGCCGCGCCCTCGGCGAGGGCGGGGAACTGAGCACGGACGGAGGCCACGTCATACGTCATGAGCAGATCCTGCCCCGTCGCCCCCGGTGACGTTCACGGGGGTCGGGCCAGCGCCGGAGGTGACCACCCGGCATCCTTGGGGGACACGTCATACGAAGGAGTTAGCCACGTGGTCCAGCGACAGGTGCCCAAGGCCGCCGAGGTCTTCGAGCTGATGAAGTTCCGGAAGTTCGAGCGCAACGGGCGGACGCGCCGGCTGCAGTCGGCGCAGACCATCGAGGACCTGCGACGGATCGCCAAGCGGCGCACGCCGGCGGCGGCCTTCGACTACACCGACGGCGGGGCCGAGGGGGAGATCTCGCTGCAGCGGGGGGTCCAGGCCTTCGAGGACGTGGAGTTCCACCCGGCGATCCTCAACGACGTCTCGCAGGTGGACCCCTCGACGACCGTACTCGGGGGTCCGTCGGCCCTGCCGTTCGGGATCGCGCCGACCGGGTTCACCCGGCTGATGCAGACCGAGGGCGAGGTGGCCGGCGCGGGGGCGGCCGGCGCGGCGGGCATCCCGTTCACGCTCTCCACGCTGGGGACGACCTCGATCGAGGGCGTGAAGGCGGCGAACCCGCACGGGCGCAACTGGTTCCAGCTGTATGTCATGCGCCAGCGGGAGATCTCCTACGGCCTGGTCGAGCGGGCGGCCGCTGCCGGGTTCGACACGCTGTTCTTCACGGTCGACACGCCGGTGGCCGGTGCGCGGCTGCGGGACACACGCAACGGCTTCTCGATCCCGCCGCAGCTGGCGCTGCGGACCGTGGCGAACGCCTCACTCCGGCCCTGGTGGTGGTGGGACTTCCTGACCACGCCCAAGCTGGAGTTCGCCTCGCTGTCGGAGACCGGCGGCACGGTGGGGGAGCTGCTCAACTCCGCGATGGACCCCTCGATCAACTATGACGACCTCGCCGAGATCCGGGCGATGTGGCCGGGCAAGCTGGCGGTCAAGGGCGTGCAGACGGTCGCGGATGCCAGGAAGCTGACCGACCTGGGCGTGGACGCGATCCTGCTGTCCAACCACGGCGGTCGCCAACTGGACCGCGCGCCGGTGCCCTTCCACCTGCTGCCGGAGGTGGTCCGTGAGGTGGGGGCGGACACCGAGGTCATGCTCGACACCGGGATCCGCAACGGTGCCGACGTCGTCGCGTCGCTGGCGCTCGGTGCGCGGTTCACGCTCGTCGGGCGGGCCTATCTGTACGGCCTGATGGCCGGTGGTCGCGAGGGTGTCGACCGAGCGATCGCGATCCTGTCCGATCAGG
>JAAYYA010000546.1 GCA_012515595.1 Actinomycetales bacterium | reverse complement strand
GCCTCCCCCTGCGGCCACACGGCTCGCGGCACGAGGACGACCCAGTAGCCCCAGCCGTGGTCCGCCCAGTGCTCGACCATCGGCGTCAGGAACCGCGTGGTGTGGTCCGGGTCCGGGTGCACCTCCTGCGGGTCGTGCCGGTAGACGGCGGGGTCGCGGTGCACGGCGAAGACCCCGGGCACGTCGGCCAGGGTGGGGCGACGCAGGATGGTCCCGTCCGGGGTGACGAGGCGCTCCCACGAGGCGAGCTCGGCGCGTGCGACCACCACCGCCCCCTTCTTGGACAGGCATGTCCGACTTACTAGACTCTACGCCCATGCCAGGGAACGGCGAGGAGTCAGGCACGCTGCTGCGGGCGGCCACCGCCGCGGACGCCGGCGCCATCGCCCGCATCTGGCGCGAGGGGTGGGCGGACGCGCACGTCGGCCACGTGCCGGACGACCTGGTCGAGGCGCGCACGCCCGCGTCGTTCGACGAGCGAGCGCGGGAGCTCGTCGGCGGCACGGTCGTGGCGGTGCGCGGGGGAGCCGTCGTGGGGTTCGTCATGGTCGAGGGGGACCAGGTCGACCAGCTCTACCTCGACCGGTCCGCCCGGGGTGCGGGGGTCGGGGCGCTGCTCCTCGACGAGGGTGAACGGGTCGTCCTCGCGGCCGGTCACCCCAGGGCCTGGCTCGCCGTCGCGACCGGCAACCAGGCCGCGCACCGCTTCTACGCCAGGCAGGGGTGGGTCGACGACGGACCCCTGGCGCATCGGGCGCCGGTGCCCGGGGGCACCGTGGTCGTGGACTGCCACCGCTTCCTGAGCCCGCCGGCGCGCGCCGTCCCGGCGCGGGGCACGCGAGGCCGCGCCAAGCGGGCCGACGCGGTGCGGAACATCGAGGCGATCGTCGAGGCCGCGATCCGGTTGCTGGCGGTCGACCCCGACACGAGCGTCAACGACATCGCCAGGGCGGCGGGCGTGGGTCGGGTCACCCTCTACGGCCACTTCGACTCCCGCACGGCGCTGGTCCGCGAGGTCGTCGAGCGGGCCATCCACAGCTCCAACGAGGCGCTCGACGCGGTGGACCTGGACGGCGACCCGCGCGAGGCCCTCGGCCGACTGCTCGAGGCGACCTGGCACGTGACCCACCGCTTCGGGGCGCTCGTCGTGGCGGGGACCCAGGCGCTGCCCCCCGAGGAGCTGCGGCGTGCCCACGAGGAGCCCGCAGCCCGGGTCCTGTCGCTCCTGGCGCGCGGCCGCGACAGCGGCGCGTTCCGTGACGACATGCCGATCGACTGGCAGGTCACCGTCATCCAGGCCGTGATGCACGGAGCGTCCGCAGCGGTGCACCGGGGTGAGATCAGCGCCGAGGAGGCGCCCGCCCTCGTCCGCGACACCGCCCTCGGGGCTCTCACGGCCTGAGCTCCGATCGTTCTCGGGGGCGGCTGACGTCGGGCACGCCGCCGCGTCTGCCGGTGCTCCGTTGGCCTCCCTCACGTGCAGCGCTGCAGCCGTCCCCGAAAACTCCGTTATCGAACACTCATGTCCGACTTACCGTAGATGAACACTACTGTTCAACTTAGGAGCCGACATGACTACTTCCGACCGGGCCGCCGTCGCGGCCGAGGCGCCCCCGGACCCACGCCGCTGGCGCGTCCTGGCGATGCTCGGCATCGCCCAGCTCATGCTCATCGTCGACGTCACCGTCGTGGCGATCGCCTTGCCCGACCTGGGTGCCGACCTGGGACTGGACCGCGCGGGGGTCACCTGGGTCGCCAGCAGCTACGCCCTGGTCTTCGGCGGCCTGATGCTGCTGGGCGGCCGGGCCGCCGACGTCCTGGGACCCCGCCGCCTGGTGCTGGCCGGCCTCGGCCTCTTCACCGTGGCGTCGCTGGCGGCCGGCCTCGCGGACACCGCCGGGCTCCTGCTGGCCGCCCGCGCGCTGCAGGGCGTCGGTGCGGCCCTCATGTCACCGGCGGCGCTGTCGATCGTCGTCCGCACGTTCGCCGGCGCAGAGCTGAGCCGGGCGCTCGGGGTGTGGTCGGCGCTCGGCGGTGCCGGGGCGGCCCTGGGTGTGCTCCTCGGGGGAGTGCTCACCGCCGGCCCGGGCTGGCCCTGGGTGTTCTTCGTCAACGTCCCCGTCGGTGCGCTGCTCCTGCTGGCGCTGCCGCGCTCGGTGCGGCCGATGCCCGGGAGCGGCGGGCGCGTCGACGCCCTCGGCGCCCTCCTCGCCACGCTCTCGACGGCAGCGGTCGTCTACGGCCTCGTCACGGCCGGCGACCGCGGCTGGACCAGCGGGACGACCCTGGTCGCGGTCGCGGTGGGTCTGGCGGGCTACGCGGCGTTCGGGTGGCGCATCACCGCCGCGTCCACGCCGCTGGTCGACCCGGACCTGCTGCGTCGTCGCCCCGTCGTGCGCGGCCTGGCCCTGATCCTGGTCGCCACGGCGCTGATGATCGCCGTCTTCTTCCTCGGGTCGTTCGTGCTGCAGCAGTCGCACGGGCTCAGCGCGCTGCAGACCGGGCTGTCCTTCCTGCCCGTCGCGGTCGGCACCATCCTCGGCTCGAACCTCGCGGGCCGGGTGCTCCCGCGCCGTGGGGTGCGTGCCGTCTCGACGGGAGGGCTGCTGGTGACCGCCGCCGGTCTGGCGGTGGCCGCCGCGGTCCCGTCGGTGCCGGTGCTGATCGTGGCCACCAGCGTGGCCGCCTTCGGGATCGGTGCTGTCTTCGTCGCGTCTGCAGGGAGCCTCTTCTCGGCGGTGCAGCCGCAGGAGGCCGGGGTCGCCTCGGCGGCGCTGAGCACCTTCCACGAGTTCGGCGCGGCGACCGGCGTATCGGCCGTCTCCAGCGTCGCCGCCGCGGCCCTGGTCACTCCGGCCCCGGACGCCTTCGCGCCCGGATACTGGTTCGCCGCCGTGGTGGCGGCCGTCGCCGCCCTGCTCTCCCTGGCCCGACCGAGGGACACCGCAGCCGTATGACGCGGGGCCGTCTCCCGGGCCGTCCCGTACGCCCGGGCCGCGTTCACCCGCTCGCCCGGGGCCGCCACCGCGGCCCCGGGCTCCGCGACTCAGAACGTGATGAGCGGCTTGATGATGCCGTCCTCCTTGGTCTGCATGAGCCGGAAGCCCTCGGTCACGTCGTCGAACGCGAAGGTGTGGGTCGTCATGAGCGTCGGGTCGAAGCGGCCGGCGCCGATCAGCGCGAAGATCCGCTGCATCCGGTCGTTGCCGCCCGGGCACAGACCGGTGTGGATCGACTTGTCGGCCATGCCGAGCCCGAAGGCGTCGAGCGGGACCTGCAGCGGCTCGGGGTTCTCCCCGTGGTAGCCGACGTTGGAGATCCGCCCGCCGGCCTTGGTCACCCGCAGGCAGGACTCCCATGTCTGGGGGAACCCGAAGGCCTCGATCGCGGCGTCGACCCCCTCGCCGCCGGTCGCGTCCATGATCTGCTCAACCGCGTCACCCTGGGTGAAGTCGATGATGTCGGTCGCGCCGTAGGCCCTAGCCAGCTCCTGGCGCCCAGGGATGGACTCCACGGCGTAGATGCGACCCGCGCCGAGCATCGTGGCGCCGATCGTCGCCGACAGGCCCACCGCGCCGAGGGCGAAGATCGCGACCGAGTCGCCGATCTTGAGGTAGCAGTGCTCGGCACCCATGATGCCCGTCGAGAGCATGTCGCAGGCGTAGACCGCGGCCTCGTCCGAGACGTCGTCGGGGATCGGCGCGAGGTTGGCCATCGCGTTGGGCACCATGAAGTACTCCGACATGTTGCCGTCGCGCTGCGCCGTGTACTGGTAGCCGCCGAGGGGTCCGCCGCACTGGCTGCTGTAGCCAGACTGGCAGTAGCGGCACTTGTAGCAGGGCGTGATCGCGTTGACCGCGACCCGCTGGCCCTCGGTGAACCCGGTGACGTTGCTGCCGCTCGCGTGGACCACCCCGATCGACTCGTGGCCGAGGGTGACGCCCGGCTCCACCGGGAGGGCGCCCTTGACCGTGTGCACGTCAGAGGTGCAGATCAGGGCGTGCGTGGTCTTGACGATGACCTCGTCGGGACCTGGCTCGGGGATCGGCTTGTCCACGACGTCGGTCGTGCCGACCTCGGGCATGACGAAGGCTTTCATGGTGCTCATGGCGGGGCTCCTTGGTCTGGTGAGGGGCGTGGGTCCCCTCACCGTGGCGCTGGCGGCCGTCCCCCGCCAGGGACCCAGGTCCCGCTCCCGTCGGGCGAGCGATGAGTTCTCCGGTG
The DNA here is from genome assembly GCA_012515595.1 of Actinomycetales bacterium. GTDB lineage: Bacteria > Actinomycetota > Actinomycetes > Actinomycetales > Dermatophilaceae > Ornithinicoccus. The sequence continues at coordinate 6,689 of JAAYYA010000546.1, read as the reverse complement.
CACCGAGGTCTGACCGTCATGCGCCATCTCCTCGTGCCCGGAGCCGGCGGGCAGGCCTGGTACTGGCACCGGCTCGTGCCGCTCCTGCCCGACGCCGTCGCCATCGACCTGCCCGCGGGTGATCGGCGGGCCGGTCTCACGTCGTATGCCGACACGATCGTCTCCGCGGCAGGTCCCGACCCCGGGCCGGTCACCGTGGTGGCCCAGTCGATGGGCGGGCTGTCCGCGCCCCTGGTCTGCGACCGGCTGGACGTGCGCGAGCTCGTGCTCCTCAACGCGATGATCCCGCGGCCCGGCGAGACGGGTCACGAGTGGTGGACGGCCACCGGGTTCTCCCTGGGCGAGCCGATGGACACGATGCGGCACTTCTTCCACGACGTGCCGGAGGAGGTGACGCGGGAGGCGATGGCGATGGGTGAGCCGGACCAGACCGACCGGCCGTTCGAGGACCCGTGGCCGCTGCCGGCCTGGCCCGACGTCCCCACGCGGGTGCTCACCGGCAGCGAGGACCGGTTCTTCCCGCCGGACTTCCAGGAACGGGTCGCTCGGGAGCGCCTCGGCCTCCCGGTGGAGCTCGTGCCCGGCGGTCACCTGGCGGCGCTCAGCCGCCCCGAGGAGATCGCCGCGGCCGTCCTGCGGAGCAGGTGACGGACCTGGGCAGGTGACGGACCGGGAGAGGTGACCTCACGTCATACGGACTCGACGAGCTTGCCGCTGCGGGACAGCTCGGGGTCGGTGCACGAGGACAGGTCGAAGCAGCACGGGCGCCGCTTGCCGTGACGGAGCTTGGAGATGCTGACCTCGACGCGGCGCTCGCGGGTCTGCTCGTTGCGGGTCGCGTTGACCCAGCGCACCCACTCCCAGCGGGCCATGGGGGTGATCTCCGCCCAGGTGTCCGCGAGGTCCGGGGCGCTGGCGAGGGCGGCGCCGAGGTCGTCGGGGACGTCGGGCTCGGGCCACGCCTTCGTCGGCCTGATCTCGGCGGTGACCGTGTGCCCGTCCTCGAGCGCGAGTGCCTCGCGGAGAGCGTCGTCGACGGAGATCCAGTGGCCCCTGCGGCCGTCCGGCTCCACCACGGTCGTGAAGGACTGCCCGCCGGCCTCCCCCTCGACCGCGACCTGGCCCCGCGAGGGCAGCGCCGCGCTGGCCTCCTCGGGGAGCGGCACGATCAGACGGTCGCCGAGCTGCTGCGCTCTGGCTTCGAAGCTGATGCTCATGGGCACGACTGTAGTGCGGCGCGGACTCGGGGACTTCTCCGTCTGTGACCGGGTGAAAAGCCGTTGTCGGTGCGGCGGGGAGGGTCCTACCGTGAGGAGATGGTGGCGCTGACGCTGCAGATCGACGCGCTCGACCCGGGGCGGCTGGGACGGTACTGGTCCGAGCTGCTCGGGCTGCCGCTGGAGCCGGACCCGCGGGGACCGCTCATCGTCGGTGACGACCGGCGGCCCGGGCTGCGGTTCACCGCGACAATCACGGAGCCGACGGTGCCCAACCCGATCCACCTGCACCTGACGAGTGCCGAACCAGCCGACCAGGACAAGACCGTGGAGCGTGCCGTGGTCCTCGGCGGACGACCCGTGCGCGTCGGCCCGCTGCCGGAGGACAACCACGTGGTCGCGGACCCGGAGGGCAACGAGTTCTGCGTGATCGAGGCGGGCAACGCCTACCTGGCCGGCACGGGCTTCCTCGGGGAGTTCGCGTGCGACGGGACCCGCGCGGTCGGGCTGTTCTGGCGGGACGTCATGGGGTGGCCGCTCGTCTGGGACCGGGGCGAGGAGACCGCCATCCAGTCGCCTGCCGGCGGCACCAAGGTGGCCTGGGGCGGGCCACCGCTGCGGCCCCGCGACGGCCGGCCGCGGCAGCGCTTCGAGCTGCGCGTGACCGACCCCACCGAGGTCGACCGCCTGGTCGCGCTCGGGGCCACCCGGCTGCGCGACGACGACGGTGCCGTCGTCCTGGCCGACCCGGACGGCAACGAGTTCATCCTGCGGGGCGCCTCATAGGGGTCCGAGCACGTCGCCGGGGTCGGCGTCCAGCGCCAGGGTCTCCAGCACGCCGAGCAGCTGCCGCTCCTCGTAGGCGAAGTGCGACTCCATGATCGCCCCGAGGCCGTCGAGGTGGCGCTCGAGCTCGTCGGGTGGGGCCACGGCGTCGACGGCCTTCTGGAGCCCGCCGATCAGGTGGTTCATCATCGAGTGGTCCTGCTCGAGGTAGCGCAGGGTGTCCGCGAGCTCCGGGTGGGCCGCGGCGATCGCCGGGAACAGCCGGCGGTCCTCGCCCTCGTGGTGCCCGGTCAGCGCGGTGCAGAACCCGTGGCAGAACAGCAGCAGGTCCCTGCTCGCTTCTCCTGCGGGGGTCCCGGCGGCCAGCGCCTCCCGGGTCAGGTGGAGTGCCTCGCGCAGCCGCTCGTGCACAGCCCGTAGTTCTCGGCTCCAGGCCACCAGCCTGGTCTTCTCGCCCTCAGTCACGCCGAGGGCGAAGGGTCGACGTCATCATCGTCTCTCCTTCGTATCCGGCGCCTCCATGCCTGACACTGACTGCCACCGGCACGCGACGCTGGCCCCAAGTGTATGCACTCACCGCGCGGAAGGGTGCCCGCCCCGCTGTCGCCCAGTCGCCATGCGACCAGATGGGCGCCGAGTGCGTGCCAGGACGTAGCACGGCGCCCATCTGGTCGCACGGCCCTCCGAGCCAGAGCGCATGAGAAGGTGACCACCCCCGCCCGAGAGGACCCACCATGCCCGACACAGCCCTCCTGCTCGGCGGCACCGGCAGCCTCCAGCGCACCGCCGAGCTGCTCGCCACCCACGGCTGGCAGGTCACGGTCACCGGCCGGGACGCCACGGCGGCGCCGCAGGACTGGGCGAGCTACGGCATACGGATGGTCGTAGCGGACCGGACCGACGAACAGGCGACGGCAACGCTGGTCGGGGGCGGGTTCGATCTGCTCGTGGACGGGCAGTGCTACACCCCCGAGCGGGCGCGGGAGCTGGCCCGGTGGTCGCGTGGCTGCGGCTCCACCGTGGTGCTGTCGGCCAAGGCGGTGTATGTCGACGGGCTGGGTCGCCACCTCAACTCACCTCACAAGCCGGTCTGGGACGGGCCGGTCGGCGAGGATCGGCCGACGATGGGCTACGCGGGGGAGGCGTATCGATCGGCGGAGGGATACGGCGCGAACAAGGCCGAGGCCGAGCGGGTGCTGCGCGCGGAGGGGGAGCGGGTGTCCGTGCTGCGGCCGAGCAAGATCCACGGGGCCGGCACGCGGCAGCCGCGGCTCTGGGGCGTGCTGGCACGGGTGCTCGCCGGGCGGACCCGGATGGCGGTGCGGCGGGGTGACCTCGTGGAGTCGACCACCTCGACGGAGGCGGTGGCCCGCGCGGTCCTGGCCTGCGCGCAGAGCCCGGCCGCCCGGGTGCTCAACGTCGCGGACGGCGATCCGCGACCCGCGCGGGACCTGCTGGCCGAGACGATTGCGCTTGCCGGCGGCACGGTGGAGCTCGTCGACGTCGACGGATGCGAGTGCCCCGAGGAGGTCGGGCGCCTGCCGTGGACGCTGGACATGGTGCTCGACACCTCGGCGGCCCGGGCGCTGGGAGTGACGCCGACCGTCTTCGCCGACGGCGCCGCCGCCGAGCTGGAGTGGCTGCGCTCGCTCGCGCGTCGGGCACCGGACGGCACGTGGCGCCTGCCGGAGCGGCTCGACGTCGGGTGGCCGGACCTGGCCGCCGAGGACGCCTGCCTTGACCTGGTCACGGAGACGTGACACTGGTGCCTCAGCGCGCACCGGTGTCACGTCCCTCCTCCGGGCCTCGCTGACCCGGTCCGTCAGCGCCGCGCCTCGATGAGGTGCCGCGTCGAGTGCGCCACGACGGGTCGGCCCGCGCGCATCCGGGCGTCGAGAGCGAACAGCTGGTCGCGGTAGCGCTCGACCGTGAAGTCCGGCACCCACCACACGCACTTGCGCAGGGTCCATACGACCGCCCCCACGTCGTGGAACTCCATCCGGCACCGCGCGGTCCGCAGGTCGACGACGGTCAGCCCCGCGGCCTCGGCGGCGGCACTCTCTCGAGCCGGGTCACGCCCCTCCGGCCCGGCGGGCCACGGACCGGTGAAGTGCGTGATGAGCTCATCCGCCGACCGCGGTCCGACGTGCTGCGCCAGGTAGGTCCCGCCCTCGACCAGCACGCGGTGGATCTCCGGCCAGTCGGGCGCGACCGGGTGCCGGGAGGTGACCAGCTCGAACGAGCGGTCCGGGAACGGGAGCCCCTCGGCGCCCGAGGTGTCGACCACGTCCACGCCACGCGGTCCGAGCCGCTCGCGGGCACGCGCCAGGTTCGGCGGCCACGCCTCGGCCGCCGCCATCCGCGGCGGGAAGGCCGGCGCCTCGCCCAGCACCTCGCCCCCGCCGGTGTCCAGGTCGAGCGCGGAGGCGACCGAGGCAAGCCGCTCGGCCAGCAGCACGGCATACCGCCAGGGAGGTCGTTCCTCGGTGGCGCGCCCGTCCAGCCAGCCGAACCCCCACCCGGTGACGTCGGCCGCTTCGGCCTCGGCGACCAGCTCCTCGAACGACCTCATCCCAGGCAGTATGCCGATGCTCGCCCGGTCCGTCAGCCCAGCAGGCGCCACCCGAGCGAGCTGGATGCGCGCCGGTCGAAGGTGAGGGTCTCGGTGACGCCAAACAGCTCCATCGCCCCCTCGATGAGAGCGTCGGCGAAGTCGGCCCCGTCCTGTGCCAGTGTCAGTGCGCGGACGACGCCCTCGGCATCGTCAAACTCCAGCGCCGCCGAGGACACGAGCTGGCCGATGATGGTGAGCACCGTGTCACGGGAGTAGGCATAGCGCCGGGTGAGCACCCAGTAGAACTCGACCAGCGTGACCTGAGTGATGAACCCCGGCCGGCTCGGCGTGAGGTGGGTCAGGACACCTGCTGCCCGCTCGAACTGCTCCTCGTCGTCTCGCACGACGTATCGCACCAGGACGTTGGTGTCGAGGCCGATCATGCACCGGGCTCGTCGTCGCCTGCCCCGGCCGCCGCGGCTGCCTCAGCGATGCCGTCCTGCATCTCCTCGACCGTCAGCGCCTCCTGGCCCGGCCTCCGGAGCACGCCCGCGAGATCGCTCAACGCCCCGGTCCTCCCGACGAGTCGGTAGTGCCCCTCGCCGACCTTCACGAAGAGCACGCGCGAGCCCTCCACCAGCTCCAGGTCGTCCCGAACATCCTTGGGCACCGTGATCTGCCCCTTGCTTGTCATCGTGGCCTGTGCCATGACCTCCACCTCCTCTCCTTACTTTACTGCAGGAAGTAAGGAAAGGTGGGCTCACTCCCCCGTGGTGCCGTCGATCCGCTCGCGCAACAGGTCCGCGTGACCGTTGTGACGTGCATACTCCTCGATCATGTGGACGTAGATCCAGCGCAGCGAGATGTCGTTGCCGGACCTGCTGCGGGTCAGGACCGTGTCCAGATCGGTGACGCCGGCCGCAAAGGCGCGGGACCGCTCGACGGTGCCGCGGTAGGTCGCGAGGTCGTCGGCCACCACCGCGTCGGCGACGTTGTCGAAGTCGCCGTCAGGGTCCTCCGTGCTCCAGTAGATCCCGGGGATCTGGCCGTCTGTGAGGTCGTCGTTGAACCAGGCCTCGACCTCCGCCAGGTGGCGGACCAGGCCCAGCAGGGTGAGGTTCGACGGCTCGCAGGACCGGGTCTTGAGCTGCTCGTCGGTGAGCCCCTCGCACTTCCTCAGCAGGGTGTCGCGGTGGTAGTCCAGGAAGCCCTCCAGGATCGCCCGCTCCGGCCCGGAGTGGGGCGGGTCCTGCCGGTCGGTCGCGAAGAGGTTCTCGGTCATGGGCGACCACCCTAGGCGGGTCGTCAGGCCCCGGGCACCTGGATATGTGGGAACCTGGCCGCGGACTGGGCCGTCCCACGGGCGGCACTGACGCAACGAGGGGATAGTGAGATGGACACGAACACGACGACGAAACGGAGCTGGCTGGCAGCCGGCGGAGGGGTCCTCGTGGGGGCCGCGGGCACGGTGGCCGCGCTCCTCGCGCTGGGCTGGTCCGCGGGGAGCGCTGCCGGCGGGTCGGCCATGACGCTGACCCTGCCGCAGACCGCCGACGGCCTGCGCACCGAGACGGAGGTGGTCACCGAGCTGCGCGGCGAGCCGATCGAGGGCCGCGAGGAGGCCTTCGCCGAGACGGCAGACCTGCTGTCGGCCAGCCGGGGCGGTGCGGCGGCCGCCGTCCAGGGGTATGCCGACGAGGACCTGGAGGTGCGGGTCACCGTCTGGGCCGTCGCGGACGAGTCGCCACGACTGTGGGCCTCCCAGGAGGGGGAGAAGGTGGCCGAGCTGTCCGGCCTGGCCACGCCGTGGGAGTGGGTGGAGCGCGACGCGGGCGGCGAGGGCGAGGAGCCGGTGGAGTGCGTGATGCGCGTCATCAACCCGACGATGGCCGGCAGCGACGAGGAGCCGGAGGCCACGGTGCTCGAGTGCCAGCTGGTGACCGACGGGGTGACCCTGCTGCTCGAGGGCCCGCAGCTGGAGTCGATCGACCGGCCGGTCGCGATCCTGCGGGACGTCGCCGCCAACCTGGAGCGCGGCTGAGTCAGTCGGTCGGCTGACGCCGGTGACCGCCGGGGGCACGCCGCACCAGCGGCAGCAGCGCCACCCGCCGGGCGACCGAGCGCAGCGGCCG
>JAAYYA010000088.1 GCA_012515595.1 Actinomycetales bacterium | reverse complement strand
TCACTCCTCGTTGGGATCCTTCTCGGCGTCCTCGTGGGTGGGGTGCTCGGTGCCCGGCTCGTGGTCGGGCGGGCCGTAGAGGGCGTAGAGCTGGAGCGGCTCGTCACCGGTGTTGACCACGTTGTGCCAGGTGCCGGCGGGGACCAGGATCACGTCGTCGTCCTTGACGTCGCGGGTGAACGGCAGGTCGTCCTCGGCCGGCCCCATCTCGGTCCGTCCCTTGCCCTGCTCGACGCGCAGGAACTGGTCGTTCTTCTCGTGCACCTCCAGCCCGACGTCGTCGCCGACGGGGATGCTCATCACCGTCAGCTGCAGGTGCTTGCCGGTCCACAGCGTCTTGCGGAACTCGTCGTTGTCGAGGGTCTCCTTCTCGATGTCGACGACATAGGGCTCCCCGCCGTGGTCCGTCGCGGTCGTGTAGTCCTTCTCAGCCATGGCACAGCCTCCTCGTGGTCCGGTGCCGGGATCCGGCGTCTTCGGCACTAAGGAGGCGGTGCGTCGGAGGCGAGCCGAAACGACGGGTCGCCTAATCCTGTTGGCGCCGCTACCGGGACCGCCCAGAATGGGTGCCGTGGGTCATCTCGAGGTCAACGGAGTCAGCTACGCCCTCCCGGACGGGCGGCCCCTGCTGCACGACGTCTCGCTCCGGGTCGGCGAGGGCGCCAAGGTCGCGCTCGTCGGACCGAACGGCACCGGCAAGACCACCCTGCTGCGGCTCATCGCCGGCGACCTCGACCCGCAGTCGGGGTCGCTCTCCCGCAGCGGGGGGCTGGGCGTGATGCGCCAGTTCATCGGCACCATGGGCCGCCAGGGCGGCACCGAGCCGCCGACCGTCCGCGAGCTGCTGGTCTCGGTGGCCCCGGCGCCGGTCCGCGCCGCCGCCGAGGCGATGGACCGGGCGGAGTATGCCGTGATGACCGTGGACGACGAGCCCGCCCAGATGGCCTACGCCCAGGCGCTCGTGGACTGGGCCGACGTCGGGGGTTACGACTACGAGACCCTCTGGGACGTCTGCACCGTCAGCGCTCTGGGCGTGCCCTTCGAGCGGGCCCAGTGGCGCACGACCGACACCCTGTCGGGGGGTGAGCAGAAGCGGCTCGCGCTGGAGGCGCTGCTGCGCGGACCGGATGAGGTGCTGCTGCTGGACGAGCCGGACAACTACCTGGACGTGCCCGGCAAGCAGTGGCTCGAGGGCGAGCTGGGCGAGTCGCCCAAGACCGTGCTCTTCGTCAGCCACGACCGGGAGCTGCTCTCCAACGCCGCGACCCGGGTGGCGACCCTGGAGCCCGGCTCGGCCGGTGCCTCCCTGTGGGTGCACCCGGGCAGCTTCGCGACCTGGCACCAGGCGCGCGTGGAGCGCAACGCCCGGCTGGAGGAGCAGCGCCGCCGCTGGGACGAGGAACACGCCAAGCTGCGCGAGCTGATGCTGATGTACAAGCAGAAGGCGTCCTACAACGCCGACATGGCCAGCCAGTACCAGGCGGCGAAGACCCGGCTGCGCCGGTTCGAGGAGGCCGGGCCACCCGAGGCGGTGGCCATCGCCCAGCACGTGACGATGCGGCTGCAGGGCGGCCGGACCGCCAAGCGGGCGGTGGTCTGCGAGGGCCTGGAGCTCACCGGGCTCATGCAGCCCTTCGACCTGGAGGTCTGGTACGGCGAGCGGGTCGCCGTCCTCGGCAGCAACGGGTCGGGCAAGTCCCACTTCCTGCGGCTGCTAGCCGCTGGCGGCTCGGACCCGGACGTCGAGCACCGTCCGGTCGGCGACGTCGCGCCGGAGCCTGTGGTGCACACCGGTGTCGCGCGGCTCGGCTCACGCGTGCGGCCCGGCTGGTTCGCGCAGACTCACGACCACCCGGCGCTGGTCGGGCGGACCCTGCTGGAGATCCTGCACCGCGGCGACGAGCACCGGCGCGGCCGGCCCCGCGACGAGGCGGCCCGGGTGCTGGACCGCTACGAGCTGGCCCGGTCGGGGGAGCAGACCTTCGACTCGCTCTCCGGGGGCCAGCAGGCCCGGTTCCAGATCCTGCTGCTCGAGCTCTCCGGGGCGACACTCCTGCTGCTCGACGAGCCGACCGACAACCTCGACCTGCACTCGGCCGAGGCCCTCGAGATCGGGCTGGAGGCCTTCGATGGCACCGTCCTCGCGGTCACCCACGACCGGTGGTTCACCCGCGGCTTCGACCGGTTCCTCGTCTTCGGTGCTGACGGCCAGGTCCGGGAGACCACCGAGCCGGTCTGGGACGAGGGCCGCGTCGTCCGCGAACGATAACCCCCCAATTTTGATAGGGGTTTCGTTCGCCCTCCGCGCTTTTTCGTAGCGGTTTCGTACGGGTTCGCCCACGCAGCCGCGTCCGGCTGCCGCACCCCGGTGGTCCGTGGGTCAGTCGGGTGCGTCCTGACGACACCCAGCTTCCCCACCAGACGCCTGGGCCTCTCCCCGGCGCGCTCCGCTCGGTGCGGTCACCAGAGGCCGGGGCCTCCCCGCCCGAGGTGCCGGTCGCGGTGCTCGCGCAGCCGCTCCTCAACCGGGTCCGGCTCCCGGGGTCGTCCCTCGCCCAGGTCGAACATCGCGTGGAAGGTGGCCGAGGCGACGTCGCCGACGGTCAACCGGCCGGCCCGCACCTCGCGCACCACGGTGGGCACCATCCGGTGCAGCCGCAGCTCCCGGCGCACGGTCCGGTAGTCCCGCCAGGTCTGGCGTAGTCCCATGACGCCTCCTCACCCTCTGCACGCTGGGACGCCCAACCTACTGGAGGCGGTTCCCGGACCCAGCCCACGGCATACTGCCCGCATGAACCGCCGCACCACCCTCGTCGCCACCGGCGCGCTCGCCGCCCTGGTCGCGGCCGGGATCGTCCTGCCGCGGGTGCTCGACGACGAGGGCACGCCACAGGGGCAGGACAACACCGGGAGCCCCACCGCGGCACCGGCAGACGACGCGGTCCCACCCGAGGTCGCGGCGCTCGCCCTCGACGGGCTGCGCGGCCCACTCACCGGGGAACGGTTCTACTTCGTGCTGCCCGACCGATTCGCCAATGGCGACCCGAGCAACGACACGGCCGGGATCGACGGGGACCGCCTCGCCCACGGCTTCGACCCCACCGACACCGGCTTCTACCACGGCGGCGACCTGGCCGGGCTGATCGAGCAGCTCGACTACCTCGAGGGGCTCGGCACCACCGCGATCTGGCTGACGCCGGTGATGACCAACCAATGGGTGCAAGGCGAGGAGGGCAAGGAGAGCGCGGCCTACCACGGCTACTGGATCACCGACTTCACCTCGGTCGACCCGCACCTGGGCACCGAGGAGGACCTCGCGGCGCTGGTCGAGGCGGCGCACGAGAGGGACCTGAAGATCTTCCTCGACATCATCACCAACCACACGGCCGACGTCATCGACTACGAGGAGGGGGAGTACTCCTACCGCCCCGTCGGGGAGGACCCCTACACCCCCGTCGTCGCCGAGGAGGACCAGGACCTCAAGGTTCCGGCCTGGCTCAACGACCCCGCGCGGTACCACAACCGCGGCAACAGCACCTTCGAGGGCGAGTCCTCCCTGCTCGGCGACTTCTTCGGCCTCGACGACCTGGCGACCGAGCAGCCGGAGGTCGTCGAGGGGATGGTCGAGATCTACCAGGGCTGGATCGACACCGGCGTCGACGGCTTCCGGATCGACACCACCAAGCACGTCGACCTGGAGTTCTGGCAGGAGTTCGGGCCGGCCATGCTCGAGCACGCCGCCGCGCAGGGCAACGACGACTTCTTCATGTTCGGCGAGGTCTACGACGCCAACCCGATCGTCATGAGCACCTACTCCACCGCCGGCCGGCTCCCCGCCACCCTGGACTTCGGCTTCCAGGCCCGCGCCACGGCATACAGCAAGGGCGAGTCGGCCGCCGCCCTGGCGAGCCTGTTCGCCGGGGACGACTGGTACACCGACGCCGACTCCAACGCCTACGCCCTGCCGACCTTCCTCGGCAACCACGACATGGGCCGCTTCTCCCGCTTCCTCGGCGGGCCGGCCATCGTCCACGGCGACCTGCCCGAGCGGGTCGCCTTCGGGCACACCCTGATGTTCCTGACCCGCGGACAGCCGGTCGTCTATTACGGCGACGAGCAGGGGTTCATCGGGCGGGGCGGGGACAAGGACGCGCGCCAGGACCTCTTCGCGACCCAGGTCGAGCAGTATGCCGAGGAGGACGTGGTCTTCGAGGACCCCGGGGCACGGGACCGCTACGACACCGACGCCCCGCTCTACCGGCACATCGCCGAGCTGTCTGCCCTGCGCGAGGCGCACCCGGCGCTCGCCGACGGCGCGCAGATCCAGCGGTTCGCCGCCGACGGGCCGGGGGTCTTCGCCGTCAGCCGGCTGCTGCCCGAGGACGGCATCGAGTATGTCGTCGCCCTCAACAACGACGTCGAGCCCGCCACCGCGACCTTCGCGACCTACGCGGCGGACGGCGAGTTCGAGCCAGTCTACGGCGCGGAGGAGCCCCTCACGTCCGACACCGCGGGGCAGCTGACGGTGCAGGTGCCGCCGCTGT
>JAAYYA010000545.1 GCA_012515595.1 Actinomycetales bacterium | reverse complement strand
GGGAACGGCTGGCGCCACACGATGCCCTCGGGCACGCCGAGCTCGAGCCCGACCTGGCGCACCTCGTCCTTGAAGAGGGTGCGCAGCGGCTCGATCAGGGTGAACTGCAGGTCGTCGGGCAGGCCGCCGACGTTGTGGTGGCTCTTGATGTTGGCCGTGCCGCTGCCTCCGCCGGACTCCACGACGTCGGGGTAGAGCGTGCCCTGCACCAGGAACTCGACCGGGTGGCCCTCGGCGTCGGCGGTGCCGGCGACGTCCCGGGCGGCCTGCTCGAAGACCCGGATGAACTCCCGGCCGATGATCTTGCGCTTGGTCTCCGGGTCGGTGACGCCGGCCAGCGCCGTCAGGAAGCGGTCCCGGGCGTCCACCACGACCAGGTCGACCCCGGTGGCGGCCACGAAGTCCTCCTCGACCTGCTGGGCCTCCCCCTCCCGGAGCAGCCCGTGGTCGACGAAGACGCAGGTGAGCTGGTCGCCGACGGCCCGCTGCACGAGGGCGGCGGCCACCGAGGAGTCCACGCCGCCGGACAGGCCGCACAGGACGTGGGCGTCACCGACCTGCTCGCGGATCGAGGCGACCAGGTCCTCGACGACGTTCTCGCTGGTCCAGGTCGGCTCGAGGCCGGCGCCCCGCAGCAGGAAGTTCTCCAGGACCCGCTGGCCGAAGCTGGAGTGCAGCACCTCGGGGTGCCACTGCACGCCGTAGCGGCGGGCCTCGTCGTCCTCGAAGGCCGCGACCGCGGCCCCGGGCGTCGTCGCGGTGACCCGCATCCCGTCGGGAGCCTCGGAGACCGAGTCGCCGTGGCTCATCCACACCGGCTGCTCCTCCGGCTGCCCGTCGAAGAGGGTGCTGTCCGTGTCGGAGATGCGGGCCTTGGTCTCGCCGTACTCCCGCAGCCCGGTCTTGTCCACGGTGCCGCCCAGGGCGCTCGCCATCGCCTGGAAGCCGTAGCAGATGCCCAGCACCGGCACCCCCGCGCTCAACAGGCCGGGGTCCAGGGAGGGTGCCCCCTCGGCATACACCGAGGAGGGTCCGCCAGACAGGATGAGCGCCGCCGGGTTTTTGGCGAGCACCTCCTCGGCCGGCATGTCGTGCGGCACGATCTCGCTGTAGACGGAGGCCTCGCGGACCCGTCGGGCGATGAGCTGGGCGTACTGTGCGCCGAAGTCGACGACGAGGACGGGGCGTTGCTGGAGGGCGTCGGTCACCGGGACAGGCTATCTGTCCGGCCGCTAAATCCTCTCGCCCCGGCGCGGTCGGCAGGAGCATGCTGGTGCCATGGAAGGGGAGACGCTTCCCCGTCGCGCCGAGCTGCTCGCCGCGATGTCGCTGGCCGTCGACCTCGGTCTGGGCCAGCCGATGGAGCACCTGCTGCGCTCGTGCGTGCTGGGGACCCGGCTCTGCGACCTCTACGGCCTGCCCCGCGAGCGCCGGGACCGCGTCTTCAACATCGCCCTGGTGGCGTGGATCGGCTGCCACGCCGACTCCCCGGAGGTCGGCGAGCTGTTCGGCGACGACATCAGCTTCCGGCGGGACGAGTATGCCGTGGACTCGCGCGGGCTCCCCCGCGCCCGGTTCCTCCTCGGTCACGTCGTCGCCGGGGAGACACCGCTGATCCGCGGGGTGCAGGCCGCCCGGTTCATGGTCACCGGCCGACGGCGGGTGGTCGACCTGTTGCACTCTCACTGGACTTCGGCCAGGGCCCTGTCCGGGCGACTCGGCCTGGACGAGGAGC
>JAAYYA010000544.1 GCA_012515595.1 Actinomycetales bacterium | reverse complement strand
GCAAGATTGGCTGCATCTCGACAACACCACTAGAAGGCGTTGGCCATATTCGTGAAGCGCGAGTAGTGGCCCTGGAAGGCGACGACAATGGTGTCGGTCGGACCATTCCTGTGTTTGGCGACAATCACGTCTGCCTCGCCCTCACGAGGTGATTCTCGCTCGTACATCGACTCACGATGAAGCAGAATCACAACGTCAGCATCCTGCTCGATACTGCCCGATTCACGTAGGTCCGACATCTGTGGCTTCTTGTCTGTCCTCTGCTCCGGGCCTCGGTTGAGCTGCGACAGCGCGATCACCGGCACCTCGAGTTCCTTGGCCAGCAGCTTGAGCGCACGGGAGAACTCGGCGACCTCCTGCTGGCGGGACTCGACGCGCTTGCCGGAGCTCATCAGTTGCAGGTAGTCGACGATGACGAGCTTGAGGTTGTGCCGCTGCTTGAGCCGGCGGCACTTGGCGCGGATCTCCATCAGCGACATGTTGGGGCTGTCGTCGATGAACAGCGGGGCGCCGTGGATGCGGCCCTGGGTCTCGGCCATCTTCGCCCAGTCCGCGTCGCGCATCGTGCCCTTGCGCATGTGCTGCAACGGGATCTCCGACTCGGCCGAGAGCAGGCGCATCGTGATCTCGGTGCGGCTCATCTCCAAGCTGAAGACCACGGTCGCCAGCTCGTGCTTGATGGCGGCCGCGCGAGCGATGTCTAGTGCGAGGGTTGAGTTGTGCGTCGGGATCATCGACCGGCCAGCGAGGTAGAGGTGATCCGTGTTGTCCACCTGCACACAGCGAACGGGCACGCTCTCCACTGGACGGACGGCCGTAACAAAGACGGAGTCTCGCCTCTGAAAGGTCCTGGATCTGCGCTCCTTGTGGACGAGCCTCTTGCGCTCCAGCCGGAACACGTCCTCGTCGGCGGAGAAGGTCAGAGTGTGGGCGACGGAAGACTCGGGCGTGTGGCCACGGACGGCCTTGCGGGACCAGCCGCAGCGATAACCAAGGCTCAGGATGAGCTCGTGCACGTCGGCGGCCAGGCGCTCGGACGTCGAGGTGAACTGCGGACAACCGCTGACTGTCACCGTCCCGTCGGTGTCGAGCAGGCCCGCCAGCAGGTCACGACGCTGGGCCTCGCTGGCACGGAGATACTCCAGCGGGATGTGCTTGTCGCCCAGCACCCCCACCTTGCGAAGGAGTGCCTTCACGGACCCGTGGTCCGCGGCGCACGCGCGGCACCGACGGAAGCCGCTTGAGGTTCCTCCGCAGTCTGGGCATCGGGGGATTGATGGTTCGCCAAGGCCACGAGAACGCCCACCACAACTGCGTCCACACGTCTTGACCTGAGATGTCTGCGGCACGAAGGCTGCCCCGCAAACCACACAACAACGCTCGGCGACCGGCTCCTTTGGGAGGACGAGGGAGTAGAGCATGTGCCCCAGTTGCTTCACCTCAATGCCTTCGGCCTCCAGATGAACGACCATCTCGGGATCGGCGGACGTGAACCTGGCACCAGCAGTCTCACCATCACCCAACCACGCACCCAACACGTAAGGCGACAGTGCCAGGTCAGCCTCGGGGAGGTCCAGGGGCTGCGTCAGCGCGACGCTGTGGTTGAGTCGCGCGTCCGCCGTCTGGCATCGGACGGTCTCAGCGATCTCCCGTGTGGTGCGAACGCTCGAGGAGGCCTCCCGCAGCCCCCTGCGCTCCAGACGGGTGCTGGTCTGCCACAGGTGCTCGGCGTCGGCGACGACCGTCGAGCCGTCCGAGAACTCGACCTCGTAGCAGGGCCGACCCTCCATCACCTCGGTGGCGGCGACCACGGTCGTGGATCGTCCGTCGGCTCCGATGAGCTGGTCGCCCACGGAGACCTCACCCATCGTGGTCCAGCCCTCGGGGGTCGCCAGGGGGGTGTCGAGCGCCAGGGCCTTGCCGACAGCTGGCCTCGCCGCCACGATGATCATCTGCCCGGGGTGCAGGCCGTTGGTCAGCTCGTCCAGGTCGGTGAAGCCCGTCGGGACGCCGAGCATCTCCCCCGAGGTGCCAGCCGCGTGCTCGATCTCGTCCATCGTCGGCTCGAGGAGCGCCGAGAGGGCGTGGTAGTCCTCACCGCCGCGCTTGTCGGCCACGCCGTAGACCTCGGCCTGGGCCAGGTTGACGATGTCGTCGACGTCGCCGCCGCCCTGCGCGTAGCCCATCTGCACGATGCGGGTGCCGGCCTCGACCAGGCGCCGCAGGACCGCGCGCTCGGCCACGATCTCGGCGTAATAGCTGGCGTTGGCGGCCGTGGGGACGCCGTTGATCAACTGGTAGAGGTAGGCCGTCCCGCCGATGCGGGCCAGGTCGCCGCGCTTGGTGAGCTCGTCGGAGACGGTGACCGCGTCGACCGGCTCGCCGCGGGCATACAGGTCGAGGACCGCCTCGTAGATGGACTCGTGCGCTGGGCGGTAGAAGTCGTTCGCCTTCAGGGTCTCGACGCAGTCGGCGATGGCGTCCTTGGACAGCAGCATGCTGCCCAGTGCGCTCTGCTCCGCCGCTACGTCCTGTGGGGGCAGCCGGTCCTCCGGAGGCCCGTCGGGCATCTCGGAGTAGCTCGCCTCCAGCTCACTCAGCGACATGCAGCTCCCTCTCCCGTCAGCTCACATCAACGCCGTCACACCAGCACCACGTGACACATAACCACCCGGCACTGACAGTGGCTGGTGCACGCAGCGTGACGTCTCATGACAGGTGATCGACCCACGCTATGTCCGGGCAGTCTGCACCGCCAAGCGGCCCTGTAGACGATCCTGGGGAGAGGCTGTGGACAACCCTGTGGTCGATCCCCACAGTCTGTGCACAGGCCTGTGGACAACATAGTTTCTCTTCCGCCCGAGGGGGCCTGACCTGCAACAACGTCGTCCACCCCGTGTGCATCAAAATTAGTCCGAGCCCACCCGTACACTCCTGAGGTGCCCACCGACCACCGCCGGGAGATCCTCCGCCTCGCCGTCCCGGCCTTCCTTGCACTGGTGGCCGAGCCGCTCTTCCTGCTGGCCGACAGCGCCATCGTCGGCCACCTCGGCACCGCCTCGCTCGCGGGGCTCGGGGTGGCCAGCGCCGTCCTCCTCACTGCCGCAAACATCTTCGTCTTCCTGGCCTACGGCACGACCGCGGTCGTCGCCCGCCGCAGCGGCGCCCACGACGAGCGCGGGGCCCTCGCCGCGGGGATCGACGGCATGTGGCTGGCCCTCCTGCTGGGCCTCGGCGCCACAGCCGTCCTGGTGGCGTTCGCCGGGCCGCTCCTGCGCGTCTTCGGGGCCTCCGACGAGGCCGTCGCGGAGGGCACCACCTACCTGGCGATCAGCGCGTTCGGCATCCCCGCGATGCTCGTGGTGCTGGCCGCCATGGGCGTGCTCCGCGGCCTGCAGGACACCCGCACCCCCATGGTGGTCGCGATCGTCGGCTTCACCGCCAACGCGATCCTCTCCTTCGTCCTGGTGCACCCCCTGGGGTTCGGCATCGCCGGGGCCGCCTGGGGCACCGTCATCGCCCAGGCCGGTATGGCGATCGCCATGGGCGTCGTCGTCGTCCGGGGCGCCCGCCGGCTGGGGGTCTCCCTGCGCCTGCACGGCACGGGCGTCCTGCAGGCGGCGAGCGGCGGCGTGCCCCTGCTCGTGCGGACCCTGGCGCTGCGCGCCGTGCTGCTGCTCACCACGTGGGTCGCGGCCGGGCTCGGGGAGCCCCAGTTGGCCGCCCACCAGGTCGCCATGACGGTGTGGAGCTCGCTGGCCTTCGCCCTGGACGCACTGGCCATCGCCGGGCAGGCGATCACCGGCAAGGCGCTGGGCGCGGGCGACGTCCGGGCAGTCCGCGCCGCGACCAGCACGATGGTGCGCTGGGGCGTCTGGTTCGGCGTGATCCTCACCGTGCTCATCGTCCTCCTGCACCGGGTGATCCCGCTCGGCTTCAGCACCGACCCAGAGGTGCAGGCGGCGCTGGCCGCGGCGCTGCTCGTCGTGGCCGCAGGGCAGCCCGCCGCCGGCATCGCGTTCGTCCTCGACGGGGTCCTGATCGGCGCCGGCGACGCCCGCTGGCTGGCCGTCGCGCAGACCGGGTTCCTGCTGGCCTACCTGCCGATGGTGTGGCTCCTGCAGGCCTCCGGCGTGACCGGCACGACCGGCCTGGTCTGGCTGTGGGTGGCCTTCGGCCTGTTCATGGCGATCCGCGCCCTCGGGTTGCACTGGCGGGCCAGGGGCGACGACTGGCTGGTGACCGGCGCCGCCCGCTGACGTCAGGACGGACGGACCCCTTCGTCGTGTCCGTTGTCGTCGTCCCCGTGCTCGTCCTCAATGGTGCCGCTGTAGTCCTCGTCGTGGAACCCGGAGCCCGCCGAGATCTCGTCGATCGCGGCGCCGTCGAACCGGCCGTCGTGCTCCCCGTCGCCGGCGGCCGGGACCAGGCCGGCCTCGGCCGGCTCCAGGTGGTCGCTCGAGGGACCCAGGTGGATGTCCGAGGGCGCCACCTGGCCGGTCCGGAAGCCCGCGCGGCCCACCATGTGCGCACCGACCGGGATGGTCAGCATCTGGAAGACGCCGACCAGGAGCAGCATGCCGATGTGCAGGCCGCCCTCCTTGCTCAGCGCCACCCCGCAGAGCACGAGCAGGACACCCAGCACCTGCGGCTTGGTCGCCGCGTGCATCCGGGTCAGCAGGTCGTTGAAGCGCAGCAGCCCGATAGCGGCGGTCACGCACAGCACGGCCCCGAACAGGATCAGCACGAGGCCGACGCTGTCGGTGATCAGGTCCCAGTCCCAGCCCGTCACGGCCACTCCTCCTCGACCTGCTCGGGCTCGTCGAAGTCGACCGGGTAGTCGCGGTCGCGCGCCACGAAGCGCGCCACCGCCACCGAGCCCATGAAGCCGATGAGCGAGAGGGTGATGAGCAGGGGCATGGTGCTCTTGCCCTCCACCAGCGCGGTCTGCGCGCCCAGCGCGCACACCACGATGGAGACGAGGACGTCGCTGGCGACCACACGGTCGAGCACGCTGGGGCCGATGACGATGCGCGCCACCGTCAGCAGCGAGGCCGCGACCAGCAGTATGCCGATGCCCCAGGTCATGATCTCGACGTAGCTCATCCGCCGGTCACCTCCCGGCGCCGCCGCGGGTTGAGGACCGCCTCAGGGTCGGGGTCGAAGGCGCGCAGCACCCGGGCCTCCTGGGCCAGCACCCGGTGCCGGATCACCTCGGCCTGCTGCCGGGTGGTCACGTCGAGCAGGTGCAACGTGAGGATGCGGCGCGAGCCGTCCAGGTCGATGACCACCGTGCCGGGCACCAGGGCCACCATCTCGGCCGTGATGGTCTGGAACAGGTCGTTGTCCGAGCGCAGCCGCAGGTCGACCACGACGCCGTGGACCACCGGGCCGGGGCGCACGGCCAGCCAGGCCACCTGAATCGAGGCGGTCGCCATGTCCCACAGGAACCGGACCGACAGGATCAGGAAGGCGATCGGCCGGAAACGCACCCCGAGCGTCACCGACGGCAGCGGGAAGGTCACCTGGACGAAGAAGGCCACCAGCAGGCCGGCGACGATGTTGCCGACGGTGACCTCACCCATGAGCAGCACCCACACCGTGGTGAGCATGAGCAGGGGGGCCAGGCTGAGGCCGCGGAGCGTGCGCCTCATCGCACCGTCTCCCCGAGGACGGCGAGCAGGTAGGGCTCCCGCAGGAGCAGGTCCAGGGAGGCCCGGTCGGTGATCTCGAACAGCGGCCCGGCGACGAGGGTCAGCCCGAGCCCGAAGGCGACCAGGGCCATGGTCGGCATCACCACGCCGGCGCCCATCGCGCGGCCGGTGCCGGTGCGGGCCGGGGTGTAGGTCATCCCCTCCTCGATCTGGGGCGGAGACCCCCAGAAGGCACGCCCCCAGATCCGCGCCACGGCATACAGCGTCAGCAGGCTGGTGACGACCGAGCCGACCACGAGGGTCATGCTCAGCCAGTTGCCCTCGGCGACGCCGGCCTGCATGAGACCCACCTTGCCCAGGAAGCCGGAGAACGGCGGGATGCCGGCCAGGTTCATGGCCGGGACGAAGAAGAGTATGCCGAGGAGCGGGCTGATCCGGGCCAGCCCACCCAGGTGCGAGGAGGCCGTGGTCCCGCCGACCCGTTCGACCAGGCCGGTCACCAGGAAGAGAGTGGTCTGGATGGTGATGTGGTGCAGGACGTAGAAGATGGCGGCGGACACCCCGGCGGAGCTGCCGACGGCGATGCCGAACAGCAGGTAGCCGATGTGGCTGACCAGGGTGAAGGAGAGCATCCGTTTGATGTCGTCCTGGGTGACCGCGCCCAGGATGCCGACGATCATCGTCAGCAGCGCCGCCCACATCAGCAGGGTGTTCAGGGTGCCGTCGGGGAAGAGCAGGGTCTGGGTGCGGATCAGCGCGTAGATGCCGACCTTGGTGAGCAGGCCGGCGAAGACCGCGGTGACCGGGGCCGGTGCCGTCGGGTAGGAGTCCGGCAGCCACCCGGACATCGGGAAGACGGCCGCCTTCACGCAGAACCCCAGGATGAGCAGCACGTGCAGCACCACGGAGGTGTCGTGCGGGATCGTCTCCAACCGGGTGGCCAGGATCGCCAGGTTCACCGTGCCGGTCGCCGCATAGATCATCGCGATCGCCAGCAGGAAGAGCATCGAGGACAGCAGGCTGACGAAGACGTAGGTGACGCCCGCGCGCACCCGGGCCTCGGTCCCGCCGAGGGTGAGCAGCACGAAGCTGGCGGCCAGCAGCATCTCGAACCCGACGTACATGTGGAACAGGTCGCCGGAGATGAAGGTCGTCGAGACGCCGGCGGAGAGCACCAGCATCGTGGGGTGGAAGACCGGCAGCGGCGCGTGCCCGTCGCTCTCGTTGTCGAAGGAGGAGCGTCCCTGGCCGATGGAGTAGCGCAGGACCGCCATCGTGACGACGGTCGAGACGATCACCATGAGCGCGGAGAGCCGGTCCACGATCAGCACGATGCCGTCGGTCGGTGCCCAGCCGCCGACGTGCACGACCTGCGGCCCGCGCTGGTCCGCGGCGAAGAGCAGGACCACCGAGATGACGAGCACGACGGTGAGCACCGACATACTGGCCAGCCGCTGGACCCGGGTGCGACCGACCGCGGCCAGGTTGATCCCGGCACCGACGAGGGGCAGCACCACGAGCAGCGGCACCATCCAGGAGTACTCGTTCATCGGGCGGCACCCCCTGATCCCTCGTCCTCCTCGGCGAACTCCGCGGCGATCACGTCCGCATCGTCCTCGGACTCACCCGACACGTCGTTCTCCTCGGCCCGGCGGTGGATCCGGGCGGACTCCTCGTCATCCTCGAGCAGGTCGTCGCGACCGAGCTGCCAGGCGCGGTGGGCCAGGGAGAGCACGAAGGCGGTCAGGGCCAGGGTGATCACGATGGCGGTCAGCACCAGCGCCTGCGGGATCGGGTCGCTGATGTCCCCGCCGTTCCCCTCGCCCAGGATCGGCACCTCACCGGCCGGCCCGGAGGCGACCAGGTAGAGCACGTTGATGCCGTTGCCCATCAGCAGGAAGCCGACGAGGGCGCGCACGATCGAGCGGGCGAGCAGCAGGTAGACCCCGGTGCCGAGCATCGTCGCGGCGACCAGGATGAGGGTGATGTTGGGACTCACCGGGCCTCCTCCTCGACGATCTGGTCATCCAGCGCCGAGCCGAGGCTGCGCAGGATGTCGAGCATCAGGCCGACCACGACGAGGTAGACGCCGACGTCGAACAGCAGCGAGGTCACCAGGTGGACGTCTCCGATCACCGGCAACGGGATGTCAACGATCCAGGTGCGCAGCGGCGGTTCGCCGAAGAACATCGGCAGGATGGCCGAGGCCGCGGCGATGAACAAGCCGCCGCCGAGCAGCAGACCGGGCATCACCGGGAGCGCCACCCGCAGCTCGTAGCCGCGGCCGGCGAGGTAGCGCAGGGTGAGCGCGAGACCCGCGACCAGTCCCGCGGCGAACCCGCCGCCGGGCGCGTTGTGCCCGCTGAACAGCAGGTAGACCGACCACAGCATGATGGTGTGGAAGACGATCCGGGTGACCACCTCGAAGATGGTGGAGCGGCGGTGCGGGTCCATCTCCTGGGCGCCGGCGATCCACCGCTGGGTGGCGTCGTCGGTGGTGATGATCCGGTCGCGCCAGGACTGGCGCAGGGCACGCCGGGCCCGGACCACGGCGTCCTGCTTGAGGAAGATCAGGCTGGTGACGCCGGTCGCGGCCGCCAGCACCACGGAGAGCTCGCCCATGGTGTCCCAGGCGCGCACGTCGACCAGGATGACGTTGACGATGTTGTTGCCGCCGCCGTACTCCTTGGCGGTCTCGACCAACCCGACCGCCGAGGGTTCCTGGGAGCGGACCGCGGTCGCGGTGAGCGCGACACCCGTGACGACCAGGCCGACCGCCACGCCCAGCACGGCACGCAGCCGCCGGGTGAGCACGCTCGGGTCATCGGGGAAGCGACCGGAAAGCCGGCGCAGCACCAGCACGAAGACCACCAGCGTCACCGTCTCGACGAGCACCTGGGTCAGCGCCAGGTCCGGGGCGCCGTGGAGCAGGAAGAGCATCGCGGTGCCGTAGCCGGTCACGCTGACCAGGAAGACCGCGCGCAGCCGGCGCCGGGCGCGGGTGCAGGCGATGGCGGCCACCGCGATGACGACCGCGACGCCGACCTGCGCCGGGCTGTCGAACCACCGCGTGGCGTCCGGCCAGGTCGCCCCGCTGACCATGGCGATCGTCGGCAGCGCCACCGTGACCAGCAGGATGATCGCCAGCAACGAGGGCAGCGACCCGCGCTGGAAGCCACCGGTGACCTCCAGCGCCAACCGGTCCAGCCCCCGGATCAGCTGCTGGTAGGTGCGGCCGGCGTCGATCGGGAACTGCAGCTTCTTCTGCAGCTTGGCGATCGGGGTGTGGGCCAGGAAGAGCAGCGCACCCAGCACCCAGATGACCACGGACAGCAACAGGGCCGGTGTCACCTCACCGGCCCACAGCACGAGGTGAGCGGGGTCCTCCCCGGCGGGGTAGGCGCCGGTGTAGCGGGAGAGCACGCCCTCCAGCTGCGGTGCCAGGACGCCCAGGGCGAGGCCGCCGAGGGCCAGGGCGCCCGGCACGGCGAGCAGCAGCCACTGCGGGCGGTGCGCGACCGTCGTCACCTGTCCGGCGTCACCGGACAGCTTCGGGTCCTTGCGGGCGAAGGCCCCCCAGACGAAGCGGGCGGAGTAGGCGAAGGTCAGCACCGACCCGAGGGCCACGGCGAGCAGCACCACCCCGTCGAAGGACCAGAGGCCGCCCTCGGGCTCCATCAGCGCGTGCAGCGCCGCCTCCTTCCCGGCGAAGCCGAGGACCGGCGGCAACCCGGCCATGGACAGGGAGGCGAGGATGGCGGCTCCGGCGAGCCACGGCATACGGCGTCCGATGCCGGACAGGCGGCGGACGTCCCGGGTGCCGGTCGCGTGCTCGACGGTGCCGACGACCAGGAACAGGCAGGACTTGAAGAGCGAGTGGGCGATCAGCACCCCCAGGCCGGCGAGGATCGTGCCGTGCGTGCCGAAACCGACCAGGAGGGTGATGAAGCCGAGCTGGCTGATGGTGCCGTAGGCGAGGAGCAGCTTCAGGTCGTACTGGCGCAGGGAGCGGTAGCCGCCGACCATCAGGGTGGCGCCGCCGAGGGCGACCACGGTGTAGCGCCAGGCGGTGAGGTCGGCGTAGGCCGGGGCGAACCGGGCCACCAGGTAGACGCCCGCCTTGACCATCGCGGCGGCGTGCAGGTAGGCGCTGACCGGCGTCGGGGCGGCCATCGCGCCGGGCAGCCAGAAGTGGAACGGGACGAGGGCCGACTTGCTGATCGCGCCGACCAGCAGCAGCACCACGCCGGCGGTGATCCACGGGCCCGAGCCGGGGTCACCGAGGATCTCGCTGATCAGGTAGGTGCCCTGCGTCTGCCCGATCATGATGATGCCGACGAGCATCGCCAGACCGCCGAAGGTGGTCACGATCAGGGCCTGCTTGGCGGCCGCGACGCTGGCCTTGCTGGTCATCACGTAGCCGATGAGCAGGTAGGACAGGATCGTCGTGAGCTCCCAGAAGACGTAGAGCAGGAGCAGGTCATCGGTGGTGACCAGGCCGAGCATCGCGCCGGCGAACGCGGTGAGCGACCCGGCGAACAGGCCCAGGCCCTTGCTGCGCTCGCGGTCCTCGAAGTAGTGCGCGCAGTAGAGCAGCACCAGCGCCCCGACCGCCGAGACGATGAGCGTCATCAGCCAGGCGAGGGTGTCCATCCGGAAGGTGAGCGACAGCTCCAGCGGCGGCACCCACAGGAAGGACTCCACCGGGGGCGAGGCCGAGTCGACCTGGGGAAACTGCCACGCGGCGTAGCCTGCGGTCACCGCCGGGACGACGGCCAGTGGCACGAAGGCGCGCGTCCCCAGGAACCGCACGAGGACCGGGGCGAGGAGGGCCGCGACCGCGTGCGCGATGACCAGTGCGAGCAAGCGGGCCTCCTCGGATGTCGGGCGGTGTAGCCGAGGCCCGGGTCAGTGGGTGCCCTCGACCCACGATCCGCTGGGCGGAAGGGGGGTGTGGAGTCTCGCGCTACTTTACCGGGTCAGGACGAAACTCCATCGCCCGCATCCGTGGGGAAACCCGGGGCGGTCAGAGCGCGCCCGGTTGACCCACCAGCCGCGGCGGAGCAGGCGGGCCACAGGGCGCACTTCTGGTGGGGACACCCGGGGTCGTCAGAACGCCCCCACTTGACCCACGACGGCGAGCCCCAACGGCCGGCGGTTTTGGTCGCGCGGGTTTGGTCGCATGCGACGTAATCCGCGCGACCAAAAGCGCTGGGCATCACCGTTGCCCACAGGCGGGCCTCGAGCTCAGCAGCCACTCACCTGCCCGCGCACCACAACTCGTGGGGAAGTGGGGAGCACCAGAGCGCCCCAGGTCGACCCACGACGGACAACACCGCGGGTTCCAGGCAGCTTCGAGGGGCACCCGTCGGTGCGGGCGCCCGCCGGGACGCGCCAGGGGCTGCCCGGGATCTCCCGGACAGCCCCCGCGGTGGTGGTGCTGGTGGCTCAGGCGCCGTGGACCACGACGGTGATGTCGGCGGCGACATCGTCGTGGAGGCGGACGTGAGCCTGGTGCTCGCCGACGTTGCGGATCGGGGTCGGGACCTCGATGCGGCGCTTGTCGACCTGCGGGCCGCCGGCCGCGACGATCGCCTCGGCGATGTCACCGGGGGTGACGGCGCCGAACAGGCGGCCGCCCTGACCCGCGCGGGCGGCGACGGTCACCGTGGCGGCCTCCAGGCTCGCCTTGGCGGCCGTGGCGTCCTCCGCGGTCTTGTGGGACCGGGCGGCACGACCGGCGATGATCGCGTCGACCTGCTTCTGGCCGCCCTTGGTCCAGGCGGTGCCGAGCTTGCGCGGCAGCAGGTAGTTGCGGGCGTAGCCGTCCTTGACGTCGACGACGTCACCGGCCACGCCGAGGCCGGAGACCGGCTGGGTGAGAATGAGCTTCATCAACTTCTCCTTGTCCTGGGGCTCAGCGTGCCGAGCTGGAGTACGGCAGCAGCGCCATCTCGCGGGCATTCTTGACCGCGGTGGCGATGCGACGCTGCTCCTGGACGGAGACACCGGTCACGCGACGAGCGCGGATCTTGCCGCGGTCGGAGATGAACTTGCGCAGCAGCGCGGTGTCCTTGTAGTCGATCGACTCGATCTTGGCGGCCTTGAGAGGGTTCGCCTTCTTCTTGGGCTTGCGCACAACGGGCTTGGCCATCGTGGTGCTCTCCATTCTGTGAGAGCCCGAGGGTTCACCTCGGGATGGGGTGTTTCGGCCCCGGGGACTCGCCCCGGGTGGGGTGTCTCGAGGACCGGCCTCGGGACGGGTGTCCCGAGAACCTTCTCGGGACGATGTCTGTCCTGGTCAGGCAGTGATCAGGACGGGGGGATCAGGACGGGGGATCAGAACGGGGGCTCGTCGTAGGACGGGCTGTTGTTCCAACCGCCGCCCTGCTGACCACCGGCGTTGCCACCGGTGGCCCACGGGTCGGTCTCGGACTGGCTGGCCTGGCCCTGGCCACCCTGGGCAGGGGCGGGCTGCTGCCCACCCTGCTGGTCGCCATACTGCTGGCCGGCCTGGCCGCCCTGCTGGGCGCCCTGGCCCTGCTGGCCGCCGCCCCAGCCACCGCCGCCACCGGAGCCCCGCTGGGCCTTGGTGACCTTGGCGGTCGCGTAACGCAGCGACGGGCCGACCTCGTCGGCCTGCATCTCCATGACGGTCCGCTTCTCACCCTCCGGGGTCTCCCAGGAGCGTGAGACGAGGCGGCCGGTCACGACGACGCGCGCGCCGCGGTGCAGCGACTCGGCGACGTTCTCGGCCGCCTCCCGCCAGATCGAGCAGCGCATGAACAGCGTGTCGCCGTCCTTCCACTCGTTGGTCTGCCGGTCGAAGTTCCGGGGCGTGGAGGCCACGGTGAAGTTCGCGACGGCAGCACCCGAGGGGGTGAAGCGCAGCTCGGGGTCGGCGGTCAGGTTGCCGACAATGGTGATCGGGGTTTCGCCAGCCATGTCTGAGTCCTTTGCTGTGGGGAGTCGGTCAGGCGCCGACGCGCATCAGCTTGGTGCGCAGAACGGTCTCGTTCAGGCCCAGCTGACGGTCGAGCTCCTGTGCGGTGGCGGACGTCGCGGTCAGGTTGACCACGGCGTAGATGCCCTCAGACTGCTTCTTGATCTCGTAGGCCAACCGGCGACGTCCCCAGATGTCGAGGTTGTCGACGGTGCCACCTTCCTTGGTGACAACGGCGAGCAGCTTCTCCAGCGTCGGCTGGAGGTTCCGCTCGTCGGACTCCGGATCGAGGATGATCATGAGTTCGTACTGACGCATGCGTGAACCCACCTCCTTCGGTCTCAGCGGTCACGGTCTCTCCGTGACAGGAGGGTTGC
>JAAYYA010000543.1 GCA_012515595.1 Actinomycetales bacterium | reverse complement strand
TTGGTGTTGCGGGTCACGACGGTCAGTGACCGGGACTCGGCGACGGCGGCGATCAGCGCGTCGTCCAGCGGCGCGTGCTCCGGCACCCGGTAGGTGGCCAGGACGCGTGCCGCGGACAGGTCGAAGGGGAGGACACGTCCGGCGAAGGCAGGCAGCACGCGTCGCTCGAACCAGCGCCGCAGCATCACCCCCTGCGCGGGGTCAGCACGCTCCCGCCCGACGACCCCCCGCTCGATCTCTGCGATGGTGCTGGCCGTCACGAACTGCTGGGGCACCGGAACGCCGCTAGCCCACGCCACCACCGAGGGGTGTCGACCGGGCACCCGCAGGGCGGACACCACGTTGGTGTCCAGCACGTAGCTCACAGGTCGGGCGTCCGTGCGGTCAGACCCAGCGGTTCGGGGTCGAACTCGATCTCCAGGCCTTCGGTCGACCTCAGGAGGTCGACGATGGTCACCGGCTCCCGTGCTAGGGCGTCGGTGAGGATGCCCCTGGCCTCGGCCTCGACCGACCGTCCGTGCGCCTCGGCGCGGGCACGGAGCGCCGCCTTCGTGCCCTCCGGCAGGTTGCGAATCAGGATCTGCTCCGCGGCAACCACCTCCGATATCGCGTTGATGATATCAGTTCCACCCATCGCAGCAGCCTGCCATGGAGCCGAGGCAGGGTGGGGATGTTATCCACAGCCAGGGCTGTGTCAGGTCACAGCCAGCCGGACTTCTTGAACGCCCGGTAGAGCAGCCCGCAGGTCAGCGCCATGAGGGCGAGCACGAGCGGGTAGCCGAAGCTCCAGTGCAGCTCGGGCATGTCGTCGAAGTTCATGCCGTAGATGCCGGCCACCATCGTGGGCACGGCCGCGATCGCCACCCACGCCGAGATCTTGCGCATGTCGTTGTTCTGCTGGATCGAGATCTGCGCCAGGTGGGCGTTGAAGATGTCGGTGAGCAGCCGCTCGTAGGTCTCGATGTGGTCAGTGACCCGCAGCAGGTGGTCAGCGACGTCGCGGAAGCGCAGCCGCAGCTCCGTGGAGGTGATCGGGCCGGCCTCGCTCGCGAGCCACCCCGCGGGCTGGCTCAGCGGCTGCGCTGCCCGCCGGAACTCGAGCACCTCTCGCTTGAGCCGGTAGATCGACCCGGAGTGAGCCGTGTCGTTGCTGCCGAAAACCGCCTCCTCGATCTCGTAGAGGTCGGCGGCCACCTCCAGGTCGATCTCGAGGTAGGTGTCGACCACCGTGTCGAGGATCTTGTGCAGGACCCCCGCAGGACCGTCCTCCCCGAGCCGCTCCGGGTCGGCCTCCAGGAGCCGGCGCACCGGGGCCAGGGGGGCCACGTCACCGCGCCGGACGGTCACCACGAAGCTGTCGCCGACGAAGATCATGATCTCGCCGGTCTCGACGTCGGAAGTCTCCTCGACGTAGGCCAGCGTCTTCAGCGCGGCGAAGAGCGTCGACCCGTACTGCTCCACCTTGACCCGCTGCCGGCCCGAGACGGCGTCCTCGACGGCCAGCGGGTGCAGCCCGAGCTCCTCGTTGAC
>JAAYYA010000542.1 GCA_012515595.1 Actinomycetales bacterium | reverse complement strand
ACCTTCCTCGACCTCGGCTGCGGCTGGGGCCCGATGGCCCTCACCCTGGCGCTGCACTCCCCCGCCGCCACGGTCCACGCCGTCGACGTCAACCAGCGCGCGCTCGACCTCGTGCGTCGCAACGCCGCGGCCCTCGGGTGCGCGGTCACCGCCCTGGCGCCGGAGGACGTGCCAGACCACACGACATACGACCTGATCTGGTCCAACCCGCCGATCCGGGTGGGCAAGGCGGTGCTGCACGAGATGATGCGCACCTGGCTGCCCCGGCTGGCGCCCGGCGGCGAGGCGTGGCTGGTGGTCCAGAAGAACCTGGGCGCCGACTCCCTGCTGAAGTGGCTCGCCACCGAGTTCCCCGACCTGGCCGTGGACCGGCCCGCCACCAGCGGCGGCTTCCGGCTCATCCGCGTGGCACGTCCCTGACCTGCCGCGACGTCAACCACAGCCCGGCCAGGGCCAGCACCGCCCCGAGCCCCTCGACGACCGCGCTGAGGGTCTTCTCGGGATACCACTGCGGGTCGTACATCGGCGGGATCGGACCGATGGCGGGCAGGTCGACGAAGGCATACGTCATCACCGCGCCGAAGACCGAGACCAGCACGACGGCCGCGACGAGGTAGGCCAGCCGGCTCCCCTTCCACAGCAGGAACACCGCCGCGAGCAGCGCCACCACGGCCTGGATCCGGAACAGCCAGCCGCCGCCGATCCCACCCGGCGCCGCGAGCTGCATCTGGGGCGCGAGCCGCAGGTGGATGACCGCGTCGACGACCAGGGCCAGCACGACCAGCCCCCGGACCACCCGCTCGGCCACCGGACTCACCCCACCGTGAGGACCGACACCATGTTGGGGTGCGGCGTGCAGTGGTAGGGGTAGTCCCCCGCCTCGTCCGGCGCGGTGAAGGTGACCGTCTCGCCGGGGCCGACCGCGACGTCGAAGATGCCGTCCTCGTCGGAGGTGACGGTGTGACCCACGTTGTCCTCGTTGGTCACCGTGATCGTCGCGCCGGGTTCGACGGCGCCGGTCAGCGTGAACTCGAAGTCGGTGATCGTGATCAGTGCCGCGCCGTCCTCGACGGTGGCGGCGGGCGACTCCGGCTCCTCCTCACCCGAGCAGCCGGACAGCACTGCCGGGAGTATGCCGAGGGCCAGGACGGCGGCCGCCGCGCGGTGGAGCGGGGGCCGGGTCCGGTGCGGTGTGCTCTGGGTCGTGCCGGGTCGTCTCGTGCCGGGTTGTCTCATGCCGGGTTGTACGGGGTCACCGGTCCTCGGGATTGGAACCGCCGGTCCGGACGGTCGCGAGAGCCTGGTCGAGGAGGTCGTCCGCGTCGTGCGGCAGCCAGGTGGTGCGCGGGTCCGGGCCGAACCAGGACTCCTGGCGACGGACCAGGCGGCGGGTGGCGGTCACCGTGTCCTCCCGCGCCACCTCCTCGGTGATCTCGCCGTCGAGGAGGGCGAGGACCTGGGCGTAGCCGATGGCGCGCGAGGCGGTGCGGCCGTCGCGCAGACCCTGCCCGGCCAGCTTCTCCACCTCCGCCACGAGCCCCTGCTCCCACATCCGGTCCACCCGGCGGGCGATCCGCTCGTCCAGCACCGGGCGCTCGGCGGACAGGCCGAGCTGGACGGTCGGCACGGCATGCTCCCGGCGCGGCAGGGTGGCGCTGAACGGGCGCCCGGTCAGCTCGATGACCTCCAGGGCGCGCACGATACGCCGGCCGTTGCGGGGCTCGATCCTGGCGGCGGCCTCGGGGTCGACACGCCCCAGGTGCGCGTAGAGGCTGGCGACCCCCACCGCCTCCAGCTCGGCCTCCCACCGCTGCCGCACGACCAGGTCCGTCGGAGGAATCTCCAGCCGGTCCAGCAGCGCCCGGACGTAGAGGCCCGACCCACCCACGACGACGGGCACGTGGCCACGCCCGCGGATCGCGGCCAGATCGGCGCGCGCCGCCTGCTGGTAGGCGGCGACGCTGGCTTCCTCCCTCACGTCCAGCACGTCCAGCTGGTGGTGCGGGACACCCTGTCGCTGCGCCTCGGTCAGCTTGGCGGTGCCGACGTCCATGCCCCGGTAGAGCTGGGAGGCGTCCGCGTTGACCACCTCGCCGCCGAGCACCCGCGCGAGCGCGACGCCCAGGTCGGACTTGCCCGTCGCGGTCGCCCCGACGACGGCGACCACGGGCAGCTCGCTGGTCAGGTTCCCGGACACGCCCGCAGTGTGGCACGACCCGCCCGGCGGCAGCCCGCTCACCGGCACCCCGACATACTGGGGCCCATGAACGGCCCCCCGCTGGAACTGCACGTCGTCGCCGACTCGACCGGCGACACCGCCGCCCGCGTGGCACGGGCAGCCGCGGCGCAGTACGCCGCCTACGACGTGCGCATCATCCGGCACCCCCGGATCACCTCGGCCGCCGGGCTGCGCGCGGTGATCCGGGCCATGGACCCGACCAAGCACCGGATGGCCGTGTTCTCCACGGTCGTGGACGACGAGCTGCGTGCCCTGGTCGCCGAGCTGTGCGCGGAGCGGGGCATCCCGCACGCCGACCTGCTCGAACCCGCCCTCACCGCCCTGCAGTCGGCCACCGGCGCGGCGCCCGAGCGGGTGATCCGGCCGGTCGGGGTCGGGGAGGACTACTTCAAGCGGATCCAGGCCATGGAGTTCGCCATCGCCAACGACGACGGCCACCTGACCAACCCGCTCGCCCAGGCCGACATCGTGCTCATCGGGGTCTCCCGCTCCGGCAAGACCCCGCTGTCGATGTACCTGGGCTACCTGGGCTACCGCACCTCCAACATCCCGCTGGTGCGCGGCATCGACCCGCCGGACGAGCTCTTCGCCGTGGACCGCTGGAAGATCGTCGGGCTGACGCTGGACCCCGAGCGGCTCAAGGAGATCCGGCAGAAGCGGGTCCGCGCCCTCGGCAGCCTCCGGCAGGGTGACGGCTACACCGAGCTGATCCGGATCTACGAGGAGCTGGACGAGGTCGGGTCCATCCAGCGCCGTCTCGGCTGCCCCGTGATCGACACGACGGCGCTGGCCCTGGAGGAGGCGGCCGGCCGGGTGATCGAGATCGTGGAGCGTCGCCGGGAGGCCGCGACCGGCTCCTGACCGACCTCGTGCGTCGTTTTCGGCACCTGACCAGCGTGACTGTCGCGCATCTCACCCCACCGGCCGTCCCGGGCGCTGACCGGTGCCAGTAGTCTGCCCACATGGGACGGCGTGCGCGTCCCGTGCACTCGACGTCAGCGGAGGAGACGCCCCATGAGCGACGGCCAGCCCACCCGATACCTGTACGACCTCGCCGACGGCGACGCCTCCATGAAGGGGCTGCTCGGCGGGAAGGGGGCCAACGTCGCGGAGATGATGCGGCTGGGGGTCCCGGTGCCCGACGGCTTCACCGTCACCACGACCGCCTGCATCGACTCGATGAACGCCGGCGGCCAGTGGCCCGCGACCCTGTGGGAGGAGACCCAGCAGGCCCTGACCCGGCTGGAGGAGCGCGCCGGCCGCACCCTCGGGTCCGCCGAGCGCCCTCTGCTGGTCTCGGTCCGCTCCGGTGCCGTGACCTCGATGCCGGGCATGATGGACACCATCCTCAACCTGGGGATCGGCGACGACACGGTCGACGCCCTCGGCTCGGAGGCCGACAACCCGCGGTTCGCGTGGGACTCCTACCGCCGGTTCATCCAGATGTACGGCGAGGTCGTCGAGGGCGTCCCCGCACACGCCTTCGAGGACGAGCTGACCGCCCTCAAGCGGACCCGCGGCGTCGAGCAGGACACCGACCTGAGCGTCGAGGACCTCAAGGAGCTGGTCGACAAGTTCAAGGCTGTCGCCCGCGAGCACATGGGCGCGGACTTCCCCACCGACCCCCGCGAGCAGCTGCAGCGGGCCATCGACGCCGTCTTCCGGTCGTGGATGAACCCGCGGGCCGGCGTCTACCGCAAGGCCCACGGGATCCCGGACACCCTGGGCACGGCGGTCAACGTGATGCAGATGGTCTTCGGCAACCGCGGTGACACCTCGGCCACCGGGGTGTGCTTCACCCGCAACCCCTCCACCGGCGCCAAGGAGCTCTACGGCGAGTTCCTTGTCAACGCCCAGGGTGAGGACGTCGTCGCCGGCATCCGCACCCCGCGCCCGCTCGCGGAGATGGAGTCGGTGCTCCCCGAGGCCTACGGCCAGCTGCTCGACACGATGCAGCGGCTCGAAGGTCACTACGGCGACATGCAGGACATCGAGTTCACCGTCGAGGAGGGCAAGCTCTACCTGCTGCAGACCCGCAACGGCAAGCGCACCGCGCCGGCGGCCTTCAAGGTGGCCCGCGACCTGGTCGAGGAGGGCACGATCACCCGCGAGCAGGCGCTGCGCCGCATCGAGGCCGGCCAGCTCGACCAGCTGCTGCACCCGGCCATCGACCCGGACCACGGTCAGACCCCGATCACCAAGGGCCTCAACGCCTCCCCCGGCGCGGCCGTCGGTGAGATCGTCTTCGACTCCGACACGGCCGAGGCCCGCGGCAAGGCCGGCGACCAGGTGATCCTGGTCCGCTGGGAGACCACGCCCGACGACATCGCCGGCACCATCGCCGCTCAGGGTGTGCTCACCGCGCACGGCGGCATGACCTCGCACGCCGCCGTGGTCGCCCGCGGCATGGGCAAGCCGTGCGTCGCAGGTGCCTCCGCGGCCAAGATCGACGCGACCGCCAAGAAGGTCACCATCGGCGACACCGTGCTGCACGAGGGCGACACCATCACCCTCGACGGGTCGACCGGGGAGGTCTACGTCGGCGCCCTCGAGCTGGTGCCGCCGCAGATCAACGAGGACTTCTCCGCCGTCGTCGGCTGGGCCGACGAGGTGCGCCGGATGGGTGTGCGCGCCAACGCCGACACCGGCGAGGACGCCGCGCGCGCCCGCGAGTTCGGCGCGCAGGGCATCGGCCTGTGCCGCACCGAGCACATGTTCATGGCCGAGGACCGCCTCCCGGCGGTGCGCGAGATGATCCTGGCCGGCGACGAGGACGCCCGCGCCGCCGCCCTGGAGAAGATCCTGCCGATGCAGCAGGCCGACTTCGAGGCGATCTTCGAGGCGATGAGCGGCCTGCCGGTCACCATCCGGCTGCTCGATCCGCCCCTGCACGAGTTCCTGCCCGACCTCGTCGAGCAGGCGCTGCTCGTGCAGCGGCTGGAGCTGCAGGGCGGCTCCGAGACCGAGCTGCGCGAGGCCCGGGTGCTGCTCGCGCAGGTCAAGAAGCTCACCGAGATGAACCCCATGCTCGGCACCCGCGGCGTGCGCCTGGCCCTGCTCTACCCCGAGATCCCGGCCATGCAGGTCCGCGCCATCGCCCGGGCCGCCTTCGCGGTGCGCGAGCGGGGCGGCGAGCCGATCGTGGAGATCATGGTGCCGCTGGTCGCCTTCGCCGAGGAGCTCAAGCGGATGCGCGCGCTCATCGAGGAGACGCTGGCCGAGGAGTTCGAGGCCAGCGGCCAGCAGATCGACTACACCGTCGGCACGATGATCGAACTGCCGCGCGCCGCCGTGGTCGCCGAGCAGATCGCCGAGCACGCGGACTTCTTCTCCTTCGGCACCAACGACCTGACCCAGACCGGCATCGGGATCTCCCGCGACGACGCGGAGGGGTCGTTCCTGGCGCCCTACGTCGACTCCGACATCGTCCCGGACAACCCGTTCGCCTCGATCGACGTCGACGGCGTCGGCGGACTGGTGCGGCTCGGCTCCGAGGGCGGCCGGCGGGCCAAGTCCGACCTCAAGCTCGGGGTCTGCGGTGAGCACGGCGGCGACCCGGCCTCGATCGCGCTGTTCGAGTCGATCGGCCTCAACTACGTCTCCTGCTCCCCCTTCCGGGTGCCGATCGCCCGGTTCGCGGCGGCGCGCGCGGTGCTGGACGCGCAGGACCGGACCCAGGGCTGAGGTGCCGGGTCCCCCGGAGGGAACTGACGGCATACTCCCACCCGCGCAGCGGGCCGCCGAGCTCACCGGGCTCGGCGGCTTCGCTGTGCTCCAGGTCGGCACCGAGGGTCTGCTGCCGCTGCCCATGGCGCTGGGCGCCGACCACCTGGCGGCGCGCTTCGCGGCCACCCGCACGGGGTTGGCGGCCGGCACCGGTCTGGCTCTCGAGCAGGTCCCGCTCCGGACCGCTGTCTCGGCCGCCCAGGTCGGGCTCGTGTCGCGGTTCTGGTCGATCGCCCTGGCGTCCGTGGCGCTGCACGGCTGGGTCCCCGCGCTGACTCCCGACCTGGTCCGGGTGGACCCCGGGCACCGCAACCCCTCCCCCATCGCCCTCGACGAGCCGGAGGCCGGGCGTTCGGTCGTCGGGCTGGAGGAGACGGTCGCCGCCGTCGAGGCCCTCGTGGTCCACGGCGCGGTCGCCGCCGTGACCGAGGCGTGCCGGGTGCACGGCCGCACCTCGGCCACCGTCCTGGTGAGCAACGCCGCGTCCAGCCTGGTCGCGGCCGCACGGGTCGTTGGCGGCAAGGTCCCCGGCCGGGCAGAGCACCTCGACGCGGTGGCCCGCCGCCTGCTGGCCCGGCCCTGGCTGGCCGAGGGCGGCGCCTATCGGGACGTCGAGGCCGACGGACGCGCGGCCGAGGAGTTCAAGCGCACCGGCTGCTGCCTGTACTACCGCCTCCCCGGCCACGGCCTGTGCCCCGACTGCGTCCTCGTGCGCCCGGGCCACCCGGCCGACGACCACCACTGAGCGCGGGTGCAGGCGCATCGAGCGCACCCTCGCACCGGCGGTCGCGAGCCCGACTTAGGTGCTCCTCACCGGCATGCTCTACGCTGCCCCCGTGCCGAAGAAGGACAAGAAGCGGGGCGCGAAGTCCGCCGGGCGCAAGCCGAAGAAGAAGTGCTGCGCCAGCAAGCCGAAGTGCTCCCGCTGTCCGCTGCGGATGCTCACCGAGGGCACGCTTCCCGACGGCTACACCGTCAAGAAGCGCAAGCTCGTCAAGGTTGACGGTGGGAAGCGCAAGAAGGACAAGCGCCCCAAGGCTGCCTGAGCCGGGCCACCCGACCGGACACGGCAGCCGCGCCGCGCAGCATCAGGCGTCGTCACCGGTGTCAACCCTCGTCGGCCGCCACAACTGTCCACATGACGCAGTTGCCCTTGCCCTTGGGCCGGTCGTAGGTGAACCCGAGGCGCTCGTACATCGTGCGCGTGCTGTTGTAGAGGAAGGACGCGGACGTCTTCTTGCCCTCCGGCAGGTCGTGCGGATAGGCCTCCACCCGACCACCCCCGGCCCGTGCGATCAGCCCGAGAGCTCCCCGGACGGCCACCGCCGCCAGCCCGTCGCGACGATGGTCCCGGTCCACGAACAAGCAGGTCAGCCGGTAGTCCGGGGGTTGCGTGACTCCCTTCTCCCACTCCTTGCGGTGGTGGATGTTGGGCAGCTCGGCCACCGGGCCGAACTGGCAGCACGCGATCGCCTGCTCACCTTCCAGCACCACGGCAGCGTGGGTGCGGTCCTCCAGGACGTACTTCTCCTTGAGCCCCCGGCCGCCGAGCTTGCGCTCCTCCGGGTCCAGGGGCTGGTGGAACCACAGGCACCAGCACCCGCCCCAGACGCCGTTGTGCTTCTCGGCGAGGTCGGCATACGCGGGCCAGGTCGCCGGGGTCAGCGGCTCGACCCGGTAGCCGTCGATGGTGATCGGGGTTGCCATGGCCTGACGGTAGACCCGGTCGCGGACACTCCGCGACCGCGATGTCGATGTCAGCGGGGCAGCACGGTGCCGCGGCGCTCCTGCTCGTCATAGCTGTAGACCTCGCGGCCCTCGATCCACACGCGCAGGGCGCGGGACTGCAGGTCGATCGGGTCACCGGACCAGAGCACCAGGTCTGCGTCCTTGCCGACGGCGAGCGAGCCGACCCGGTCGGCGACGCCCATAACGGTGGCCGGGTTGATGGTCACCGACCGCAGCGCGGCGTCGCGGCCCATGCCCTCCTTGACCGCGAGCGCGACCTGGGTGATCAGGTGCTCGATGGGGACGACCGGGTGGTCGGTGATGATCGAGACCTGCACGCCGGCCCGGTCGAGTATGCCGGGGGCCGAGGGGGTCCGCTCCCGCACCTCGACCTTGGACCGGCTCACGATGAGCGGGCCGTAGAGGACCGGCACCCCCTTCTCGGCCACCAGGTCGGCGACCAGGTAGCTCTCGGTGCCGTGGTCGAGGACCAGCTGGTAGCCGAACTCCTCGGCGATCCGGATGGCGGTGGCGATGTCGTCGGCCCGGTGGCAGTGCTGCCGCCACGGGATCTCCCGGTTCAGGACCTGGACCAGAGCCTGGTTGACCAGGTGACCCTCTGCATACTCCCCGTCCTTGGTCGCCTTGGCCGACTTCTCGGCGTAGTTGCGTGCCTCGGTGAAGGCCTTGCGCAGGATCAGGGCCACCCCGAGCCGGGTCGAGGGCGTCTTCTTCTGGTCGCCGTAGACGCGCTTGGGGTTCTCCCCCAGCGCGGCCTTCAGTCCGGAGGGGCTGCGCAGCACCATCTCGTCGACGTAGCGGCCGTAGGTCTTGAGCGCGACGGTGAGGCCACCGATGGGGTTGCCCGAGCCCGGGTTGACGTTGACGGAGGTGATGCCGCCGGAGAGGGCGTCGTCGAAGCCCTGCTCGCGCGGGTTGATGCCGTCCAGGGCACGGGCCGCCGCCATCACCGGGTCGGTCATCTCGTTGGTGTCCTGACCGGCCCAGCCCTCGCCCTCCTCCCAGACGCCCAGGTGCACGTGGGCGTCGATCAGGCCCGGCAGGACCCAGCGACCCTGGGCGTCCACCACCTCGGCACCCTCGGGGGCCGCGACGTCCGCGCCGAGCGCGGTGATGCGGCCGTCCTCCACCAGCACCGTCCCGTCGAACGGGTCGCCCTCCACGGGCACGACGTGGGCGTTGACGAGGGCAAGGGTCATGAGGAGTCCTCCAGCTGGTCGGGAGCGGCCGCACCGGGGCGGCACGGTCGGCGGGCACCGGGGTGCCGCTTCCCCAGCCTAGAACGTGCCCGCGTCACTGCGGAGCCGGCCCGAGTCGGACCGTCCGGGACAGCGACCGGGCCGGGCCGACCCGGTTGAGGCACGTCTCGCCGAGCCCCCGGGACCATCGGTGCGAGCAACACGCCATCGGTGCGAGCGCGGAGAGCTGACACCGATGGCGTGTTGCTCACCCGCACCGGACGAGCGCAGGTGGACTGCGCATCAGTGGGAACGCCAGGGTCGGCCTTCATCGACGCCCAGTGCGGCGAGCGTGCGGACGAGTGCACACAGACGCGTGAAGAGGGGCATCGACCGCATGTGACCGATGCCTCAGTATTTCGGGCAGATTTCTGCGCGATATCTCTTGTGTGAGGTTCAACTACCTGTGAGGATAGGAACACTGTGCTCAGCGGCCCTGCTGGGCGCACCACGATCAACCAGTGCACAACGTAGTGCCCTGATGCGTGTGAGCGGCGCGACCGAGGACGGTCTCCTGCCGACGATCACGCTACACCAGACATCGGGCGACGCGAAGTTGGGTCACCCGCACCACACCCGGGCCCTTCGCGAGGCGGATCCCGGGGGAATGAACGAGGAGCATCTAGATGGATTGGCGCAGTCGCGCTGCCTGCCTGGACGAGGACCCGGAGCTGTTCTTTCCGATCGGCAACACCGGCCCCGCCCTGCAGCAGATCGAGGAGGCCAAGGCCGTCTGCCGACGCTGCCCGGTGATGGACACGTGCCTGAAGTGGGCCTTGGAGACCGGTCAGGACGCAGGGGT
>JAAYYA010000541.1 GCA_012515595.1 Actinomycetales bacterium | reverse complement strand
TCGTCATCGACGAGGCCGGCCAGTACTCCCTCGCCAACACTCTCGCTGCCTCGGTCGCCGGGGCGCGGCTTCTCCTGCTCGGCGACCCCGCGCAGCTGCCCCAGGTCTCCACCGGCACGCACCCGGATCCGGTCGACGCCTCAGCGCTGGGATGGCTGCTGCCCGAGGACCCTGCCGAAGGCCGCACCCTGCCGCCCGAGCTCGGCTACTTCCTCGAGCGCACGTGGCGTCTGCACCCGGCGCTCGTCGCACCGCTTTCCGTGCTCGCGTACGACGGCGCGCTGCTCGCCCAGCCTGGCGCGGGCGATGCACGGCATCTCGACGGGCTGGCCCCCGGGCTCCACGAGTGCCTCGTCGACCACCACGACAACTCCACGGCCTCGCCGGAGGAGGCGGGGGCAGTCGTCGACCTCGTGCGCCGGTTGCTCGGGTCCACGTGGCACGACCCCTCCGAGGACGGCGGACCCCGCCCGCTGGATCAGGGCGACGTCATCGTCGTCACGCCCTACAACCACCAGGTGCGGGTGCTGCAGAACACCCTGGCCGCCGCCGGGCTGGACCAGGTCTCGGTCGGCACGGTGGACAAGTTCCAGGGCCAGGAGGCGCCGGTGGCGATCCTGTCGATGGCCGCCTCGTCGCACACCGATGTCAGTCGCGGCATGGGGTTCCTGCTCAGTCGCAACCGGATCAACGTCGCGCTCTCCCGCGGGAAGTGGGCGGCCATCATCGTCCGCTCACCCGTGCTCACTGATTTCGCGCCCCGGTCCACGGACGAGCTCGTCGCCCTCGGCGCCTTCCTCACGCTCTGCGAGGCGGCCCACCGGATCGAGCTCGCCTAGCCCTTCGGGCGCCCCGGTCGAGTGCGCGGGACTCACTCCCCCAGCCGATCCAGTACGCCTGGTCCTCCGACCGACCACCCCCGACCGACCCTGGGCGCCTCCCGATAGGTTGAGCTGTATGCGTACTCTCAACGGAATCGATGACCTCGAGGCCCTCGTCGGCCAGCACCTCGGCACCAGCGACTGGGTGGAGATCACCCAGGAGCGAATCAATCTCTTCGCCGAGGCCACCGGTGACCACCAGTGGATCCACGTGGACACCGAGAAGGCCGCCCAGGGCCTGTTCGGCACGACCATCGCCCACGGCTACCTCACGCTCAGCCTGCTCCCGCTCTTCTACCAGTCGGTCTTCAAAGTTGAAGGCGTGAAGATGGGGATCAACTACGGCGCCAACAAGGTGCGCTTCCTGAGTCCCGTTCCCGTCGGCTCCCGGCTGCGCGGCTCGATCGAGCTCGGAGAGGTCAAGCGACTCCCGAACAACGGCGCCCAGGTGACATGGAACGTCACGGTGGAGCTCGAGGGCTCGTCCAAGCCCGCCTGCTTCGCCGAGACCATCACGGTCTTCTACCTCTGACCGGCATGACCGAGACCACGACCCTGCAGTCCGAGCTGCCCGGTGCTGATCTCGGCGCACTCGCTCGCTGGCTCCACGAGCAGCACCCCGGGCTGATTACGGGTGAGCTCGTCGGCTTTCTCGTCCCGGGCGGCAAGTCCAACCTCACCTATATCGTCACCGACGAGGTGGGCCAGGAGCTCGTCCTGCGCAGGCCGCCCCTGGGGCACGTGCTGGCCACCGCCCACGACATGGGCCGCGAGGCAC
>JAAYYA010000540.1 GCA_012515595.1 Actinomycetales bacterium | reverse complement strand
TGGCTGCTGCGCGACCCGATCCGCACCGGGTTCCTGGCGATCCTGCTGCTCATGGTCGCGGTCCGCTACAACATCCTGCGGGACAGCTTCTTCATCACCGACGACTTCATGCTGCAGAGCCGGGCGATGGAGCACTCGCTGGGCTGGGACTACCTCACCCGGGTGCACACGGGCCACTTCGAGCCGGTCGGGTTCGGCTTCATGTGGCTGCTCACGCACCTGGCCCCGTGGAACTGGAATGTCGCCGTCCTCTGCATGCTGGTCGCCCAGGTGCTCGTCGCCATTCTCGTATGGCGGATGCTCACCGAGCTCTTCACCCGCCGGGCGCTGATCCTGGTCCCCTTCGCCTTCTACTGCCTGACCCCGCTGACCATCCCCGCCTTCACCTGGCTGTCCGCGGCCATCATCTGGCTGCCGTTGACCGCCGCCCTCGCCGGGGGCATCGCGAACCACGTCGTCTACCTGCGATCCGGACGGTGGGAGGACGCCGTCTGGGCGGTCTTCTGGTACTGCTTCGGCCTGGCCAGCTTCGAGAAGATCCTGATCTACCTGCCGTTCATCGCGGTGCTCTCGTTGGCGGTGTCGCCGACGGTGCGGATCACCGTGCGCGACATGCTGAGCCTGGTCCGGCGCACCTGGGTGGTCTGGGCCGGGTATGCCGTGGCGACCCTGGTCTACCTGATCCTCTACCTGGACGGGTCGTCGCGGGCAGAGGCCAGCGCCAACCTGGAGGTGCCCAGCGCCGAGCAGCTCAGCGAGTTCGTCTATCTCAGCGTGTTCCGCACCATGATCCCCGGGACCATCGGCGGGCCGTGGGACTGGCAGCCGGCCAGCTATGCGGGGGCGATGGTCGACTCCCCCCGCATCTTCGACTGGGCGAGCTGGATCGTCTTCGGGGCCGTCGTGGTGCTCTCCCTCCTGACCCGGCGCCGGATCGGGCGCGCCTGGCTGGCGCTGCTGGTCTACCTCGGCGGTTCGGTCGCCGCGCTGGGGATCGGTCGCGTGGCCTACAGCGGCCCGCTGGCCGCGCTGGAGACGCGCTACCTCGCCGACACGGTCGTCCCGCTGGTCGTGGTGCTGGGGATGTGCCTCATGGCACTCGACGACGAGAAGGACGCCTGGCTCCCCCACGCCCGTCGCTGGGTGGCGGCCGTCCCCCGGACGACACGGCTGTGGGCCAGCGGCACCGTGTGTGCCGTGTGGTTGGCCCTCGCCCTGCACAGTGCCAACGGCTACGCCCTGTTCAGCGCCGCCAACCCCTACGAGAACTTCGTGGAGACCACCCGGTCGTCCCTGGCCGAGCTCCCGGAGGGCGCCCAGATCCTCGACACGCCCCTCCCGGTCGACCTGCTGGGTCCATTGTTCATGGAGTACAACGACGTCAGCCGGTTCGTCGCACCAGTGGCCACGGCGGAGCAGCGTGCCGCGATGGCCGACCGCGACTTCTTCACCGAGGCACCGCTGGTGCTGACCCGTGAGGGCACCTTCGAGCCGGTGGAGGTCGAGGGTTTCGCCTCTCCGCCGCCGTTCGAGGGCCTGTGCGGGTGGCAGCCGAGTGACGGCACCGCCGCCGTACCGTTGACCGACACCGCCTACGAGTGGTCCTGGTTGGTCCGGATCGGCTATCTCGCGGACGGCAGCACGACCGGCACCGTCCGCCTCGGTGATGCCGCCCGCGAGGTGGAGTTCGTCGAGGGTCTCGGCGAGGTCTTCGTCCCCCTCGTCGCAGGTGGTCACGAGGTCGTGATCGACGGACTCGACCCGGGCGTCAACATCTGCTTCGGCGACGCCCAGGTCGGCAACCCGGTCCCCCGGCCGGCCGAGGCCGAGTAGCCCGCGCGACACGGACACGCCCCACGCCCGAGGAGGCGAGGGGCGCGGCGCTGGCTCTCAGTTCTTGGCGTAGACCTCCTGGGCGAAGTCACTGATCCGGGCGTTGTCGAGCTGGCTGGTGATGTCGGACTCGCTGATCATGCCCACGAGCCGGTGGTCCTCCATGACCGGCAGCCGCTTGACCTGGTGCTCCTTCATCACGGCGAGCGCGTCGTCGATGTCGGTGTCGACGTCGACCCAGTAGACCTTGCCCATGGCCATGGACCCGGCCGTGACGCTGCTGCAGTCACCGCCCTCGGCCACGCAGCCCACGACGATGTCGCGATCGGTGAGCATGCCGTGGAGCTTGTCGTCCATGCCGCAGATGGGCAGTGAGCCGACGCCCATGTCGCGCATCATCTTCGCCGCCTCGAGCAGACTCTGGTCCTCCTTGATGCACTCCGCTCCCGAGTGCATGACCTCTCGTGCTGTCGTCATCCTTGACGCCTCCTTGGGGGAATTGGGCGGCTTCCAGCATCCTCCTGACAGGCCTCGAGCGCGACCCGTGCGAACGATCCGTGCACGTGGACCGGTGGTTCACACAGGTCGGCGAGGCGCGTGAACGATCCGTGCACATGGACCGATGGTTCACACACGGGTCGGCGAGGCGCGTGAACGATCCGTGCACGTGGACCGGGTCGTACACCCAGTCGGGCGGGCTCAGCCGGTGTTGCGCAGCCCCGCCGCGACGCCGTTGACGGTGATCAGCA
Source organism: Actinomycetales bacterium (assembly GCA_012515595.1). Lineage (GTDB taxonomy): Bacteria > Actinomycetota > Actinomycetes > Actinomycetales > Dermatophilaceae > Ornithinicoccus. The sequence continues at coordinate 1,075 of JAAYYA010000540.1, read as the reverse complement.
GGGCCCGCTGCAGCTGGTCCTCGTCCGCGCCGCCGGCCTCCGGCTCGCGCAGCCGCCGCAGCAGCTCGACCTGCAGGTAGGAGATCGGGTCGAGGTACTGGTCCCGCACCGCCAGTGAGCGCTTGAGCACCGGTTGGTCATCGAGCAGGTCCTCCTCCCCCGTGAGCGCGCGCAGTTCGGCGACGGTCAGCGCGAACTCCTCCCGGATCGCCTCGAAGAGGTGGCGCAGCTCCTGCGGGACGAGCGTCTCGACATACAGCGCAGCGATGTCCAGGTCGGTCTTGGCGATCGTCATCTCGACGTTGGAGACCACGGCACGGAAGAAGTGCCAGTGCTCCATCATCTCGTGAAGGGTCTCCCCGTGCCCGGCTTCGCGGGCGGCCCGCAGACCCGACCCCACGCCATACCACCCGGGGATGATCTGCCGGGTCTGGGTCCAGCCGAAGACCCACGGGATCGCCCGCAGCCCCTCCAGCCCCTTGCCCGCGTCGGGTCGCTTGCTGGGCCGGGACCCGATGTTCAGTGCACCGAGCTGGTCGACCGGGGTGGCGGCCACGAAGTATGCCGGGAGGTCGGGGTGGTCGGTCAGCCGCCGGTAAGTCTGGTAGGCCGCGTCCGAGGCGTGGTCCATGACCGCGCCCCACCGCTGCAGCTGGTCGGCGCTCAGACGGGGGTCCCGGTGCAGGGCCGAGGCGCGCAGCACGGCGGCCAGGGAGAGCTCAAGGTTCTCCTTGGCCAGCGCCGGCAGGGAGTACTTGTCGGAGATCACCTCGCCCTGCTCGGTGAACTTGATCTCCCCCTCGAGCACCCCGTGGGGCTGGGCCAGGATCGCCTCGTAGGTCGGGCCGCCGCCACGGCCGACCGACCCGCCGCGGCCGTGGAACAGGCGCAGCCGCACCCCGTGCTTGGCCGCGACGTCGCGCAGCGCCCGCTGGGCCTGGTGGATGCTCCACTGGCTGGTCAGCACACCGGCCTGCTTGTTGGAGTCGGAGTAGCCGAGCATCACCTCCTGCACGTCGCCCCGCAGCCGAACCAGCTGGCGGTAGGCGGGCGTGCTGAGCAGCCCGTCGACGAG
>JAAYYA010000087.1 GCA_012515595.1 Actinomycetales bacterium | reverse complement strand
TTCGCCTACCCCACCAAGGTGCTCGCCGCCCTGGCGTGCGGCACGCCGGTGGTCTACGCCGGTCCCGGCCCGGCCGCGGACGACCTGCGCACTCACGACCTGGGCGAGGCGGTGGAGTATGCCGTGGGGCCGGTTGCCGCGGCCATGGTCCGCGTGCTCTCGGCGCGGGCATCCGAGGGTGACCGTCAGCTGCGCGCCGCGTGGGTGAGAGAGCACCGGTCCCTGGCCCGGACCGGCGCGGAGGCGGCGCAGGCGGTGCTCGCCGCCGTGGCTCGGGACTGACGCACTGTCAGGTGCAGACGACATACTGCTGCCATGTTCGGGTCACGGCGACGCAGGCAACGAGAGATGGAGCGTCGCCTGCGCGAGCTGGACTGGCTGGACCAGACCTACGGGATGGGCACCTACGCCCCCGCGCCGCCGCGCAAGCCGTCGCGGGCGTCCGGGGTGGTCGCGCTGATCGTGCTGGGCGCGGTGACCACCTCGGCGGTGTTTGCCATGCAGCCAGGGATCTTCCCCGACCGGGTGCACGAGCTGCTCGGGACGAGCCCGGAGCGGTTGCTGCCGGCGCGCGACATCCCCACCGGGCCGGGGGAGTTCAGCTTCATGGCCACCCAGCCCGACTCGGACGAGCCGGTGGGCTACAACCCGTGCCAGGTCATCGAGGTGGCGGTCAACCCCGAGGGTGCGCCGGACGATCACCAGGAGCTGGTCGAGACGGCGATGGCCCGCACCAGCGACGCCACCGGTCTGCAGTTCGAGCTCGTGGGCACCACCCAGGACCGTGACTTCGAGAACATGAGCATGGACGACCCCGTGCTCGTGATGTGGTCCGACGAGACCGAGGCCCCCGATCTGGCTGGCGACATCGCCGGGGTGGGTGGCAGCTATCGGGTGTCCCCGTTCGGCGGGGGACGGGAGCGCTATGTCACCGGCTTCGTCATCCTCGACGTCGAGGCCTACGACCGCATGAGGTCCGGCGCCATCCGGCAGGCGGTCGTCGACCACGAGTTCGGCCACCTGGTCGGGCTGGGCCATGTGGAGGATCCCCGCCAGCTGATGCACGAGCGCGGGGGCTTCACGACCGAGTATGGCGACGGGGACCTGACCGGTCTGGCTGAGCTCGGCGCCATTGAGTGCTAGGCCATCTGTTGCCAGACGTCCTTGGACACCCCCGGCTGGACGACGAGCCCTGGTCAGGTTGACTGGTGGGATGACGACGGCCACCTGGGACCCGGGACAGTACCTGCGCTACGCGGACGAGCGCGGCAGGCCCTTCGTGGACCTGGTCTCCCGCATCACGACCGAGGCGCTGGCCGTCGTCGACCTCGGGTGCGGTCCGGGTCAGCTCACGCCGGTGCTCCGGCAGCGCTGGCCGCAGGCCCACATCACCGGGCTGGACTCCTCGCCCGAGATGATCGACCGTGCCCGGGAGCAGAGCACCGATCCCCTCACGGAGTATGCCGTGGCCGACGCGGTGTCGTGGGAGCCGGAGCAGCCCCTCGACGTCCTGGTCTCCAACGCGATGCTCCAGTGGGTCCCCGGCCACGCCGACCTGCTGCTGCCCTGGACCGAGCACATCGCGCCGGGCGGCACCCTGGCCTTCCAGGTGCCTGGCAACTTCGACGCGCCCAGCCACCGGCTCCTGTGGGAGACCGCCGCGCGCACGGCATACTCCCGCTTCACCCAGGACCTGGGGCCGCGCGCCGCCGTCCTGGACCCCGCCGACTACCTCGCGCTGCTCAGCCGGCCAGGGTGGGCGGTGGACGCGTGGGAGACGACCTACCTGCACGTGCTGCAGGGGGAGGATGCGGTGTTCGAGTGGATCTCCGGGACCGGCGCGCGGCCGGTGCTGCAGGCGTTGCCGGACGACGTGCGAGCGGACTTCGAGGCGGACTACAAGAGGGCGCTTCGCGAGGCCTATCCGCGCCAGGATGTCGGGACAGTGCTGCCGTTCCGGCGAATCTTCGCGGTGGCGCACCGGACCGGTTTGTAGACTGGAGGGTCCCACGGAGGGAGGCATCGTGGCTGACCGGATCAGCGAGTTCGCGCTCGCGATGCCCGGTGCCTGGCCGGATGAGCCGTGGGACGGGGACCGGGTCGCCAAGGTCGGCCCGGACGGCGCGGGCAAGATCTTCGCCTTTCTCGGAATCGGGAGTGTCGGCGTCAAGTGCGGCACCCGTGACGAGGCCGACGAGTGGCTCGAGCGCTACCCCGACGACGCGAGCGTGATGGCCTATATCGGCCGGTCGGGCTGGAACACGCTGCGTCGGGACGGCGCGATCA
>JAAYYA010000539.1 GCA_012515595.1 Actinomycetales bacterium | reverse complement strand
GGTCGGACGTCGAGCCGCGTCTGGTCGCCGCCAAGCACTACTGGATCAACAGCGTCCGTCCCGACGGCACCCCGCACTCGGTGCCGCGCTGGGGAGTCTGGCTCGACGGCCGGTTCTGGTACGACGGCGCCCCGACCACACGGCATACCCGCAACGTCGAGAAGAACCCCGCGGTGACGCTCACGCTGGAGAGCGGGACCGAGGTCGTGATCGTCGAGGGTGAGTCCGTGGCGACCCGGGCCGACGCGGACGGGCTCGGCGCCCGCCTGTCCGCAGCCTTCGGCAAGTACGAGGACAGCGGCTACGCGCCCGGGCCGGACTCGTGGTCCGGCGAGGACGGTGGCGGCCTGCGGGTGATCACCCCGCGCCGGGCGATGGCCTGGTTCGACTTCCCGAAGGACGCGACCCGGTTCAGGTTCTGACGGCGCCGACGACCTGCCACACCAGGCCGCTCCGGCGGTGCACAACCGACAGGCCGCCCTCGCGGAGGACCTCCGTCATGAGGTCGGGGTCGTGGTCGAACGACCGGTACTCCATGCGCCGGATCCGCTCGACCAGGTTGATGATCTGGATGAGACCTCGTGCCAGGAGGTTGTATGGCGGGTGGCTGAGCACGAGGGCATGTCCCGTCAGGTGCGCGGCGGCTCCGAGCAGCCGCTTGACGTCGGGATAACAGCAGACCACCCGGTGCAGGACCACAAGATCCGCCGGGGCGACCAGGTCGGGGTCGACAGCGACGTCGCCGACGACCTGGCTGATCCGGTCGGCGACGCCCATCTCGCGGGCGAGCTGCCGGGCCTCCTCGTCGTAGGCCCGGACGATCTCGACGTTGGTGGCGGTGGACGCCCCCCGCCTCAGCAGGTCGATCGGGATCTCACCGACGCCGCCTCCGATCTCGAGCACCGACCGGCCCTCGATGCCGACCGAGGCCAGGAAGTCGACCATCCGCTCCTGGGGGCGGTCCAGACCGTGCTGGCGGTAGGTGCGTGCCCGGTGCGCGGCGAAGCGCTGGTCGAACATCCGGTCGCACCCGCGGGGGTCGCAGCAGCCACCCATCTGACCAGTGTGGGGCTTCCGGCTGGGTGCCGCGCGGCTAGCGAAGCCACTGGTGCCGGCAGTCCCCTACCGTCAGTCCGGCGGGGTCAGCCCCGACTCGATGGCGAAGACCACGAGCTGGGCCCGGTCGCGGGCGTGCAGCTTGACCATCGCGCGCGAGACGTGGGTGCGGACCGTGTCCGGGCTGATGACGAGCTCCTCGGCGATCTCCTGGTTGGACCGCCCGGTGCCCACCCAGGCCACGAGTTCCCGCTCCCGGTCGGTGAGGTGGTGCAGTTCGGGGTGCACGCGGGTGGCGCGCGAGGTGGTGCCGAAGTGCTCGATGACGCGCCGGGTCACCGAGGGCGCCAGGAGCGAGCCGCCGTCGGCCACCACCCGGACCGCCTCGAGCAGGGCGGTCGGCTCGGCGTCCTTGAGGAGGAACCCGCTGGCACCGAGCCGGAGCGCCTCGAAGACGTACTCGTCCAGCTCGAAGGTGGTCAGCACGACCACGCGCACGTCGGCCAGGTGGGGGTCGCCGGCCACCTCCTGGAGCAGGCCGAGGCCGTCGAGCACCGGCATCCGGATGTCGCACAGGACGATGTCGGGCCGGGTGCGGCGGATCAGCGCGAGGCCGGCCCGACCGTCCTCAGCCTCG
>JAAYYA010000538.1 GCA_012515595.1 Actinomycetales bacterium | reverse complement strand
GAACGCTATCGGTGCAACCCCGGGCAGGCGACTGCATTGTGGTCGACGTCTCGCGTCGTCGTAGCCCCCCAGAAAACAGATCGAGGCCAGACGATGTCTGACCTCGATCTCTTGGTAGCGGGGGCAGGATTTGAACCTGCGACCTCCGGGTTATGAGCCCGGCGAGCTACCGAACTGCTCCACCCCGCGTTGGTCCCTCAAGTTTACGCCACCGCACGGCCCCGGCCAAATCGTCGGGCCCACCTGACCGACCGAGGTCCGCCGGCCCCCTCGCAGAGGCCGGCGGACCCGGTCACGGCGCGTCAGGGCGTCGCGGTGGCCTCGTCGGTGTCCCCGGTCGGCGTCGGGTCGACGGTGACCGACCCACCCTCGGGCGAGAGCTCGATCGCCCGGTTGATGGCCTGGTCCAGGCGGTCCTGGGCCTCGGCGTAGGCTTCCCAGTCGCCGTTGCGGAGGGCTTCCTGACCGTCCTCGTAGGCCTGCTGGATGTCAGCGACGGCGGCGGCCAGGTCGCCGGCCGGCTCGTCCTCCGTCGGCTCCTCCCCACCCTCGGCGGGCGGGACGACGGGGTCGGTGACCGGTTCGTCGGTGCCGGTCCCCTCATCCGCCGCGGTGGCGCCGGAGTCGCCGCCGAACAGCTCGTCCAGCGCGCCGTCGAGGGTGTCCGACCAGGCCAGCTCGTTGCCGAAGGAGACCACGACGAGCCGCTGCAGCGGGTACGAAGAACCGCCCGCGGCCCGGACGTAGATCGGCTCGACATACAGGAGCCCGCCACCGACCGGGAGGGTCAGCAGGTTGCCGATCTCGACCCGCGAGCCGGCCTGCCGGTTCAGCGACAGGAACTGGGAGAGGGTCTGCGTGAACGCCTCGGAGTTCTGGTTCGAGGACTCGATCTCGTTCTGGAACTGCCCGGGTCCGGTCACCGTCAGGTTGCGGGGGAGCTCCAGGAGGCGCATCTGGCCGTAGCCCTCCCGTTTCTCGCCCGCCGTGTTGCCGGCGTCGGCGTCGACCGCCAGGTAGCCGACGAGGTTCTGCCGGTCGCCACCAGGGATGTAGGTGCTGGTCAGCGAGAAGGTCGGGGCCTCCTGGCCGGGCATCGCGATGCTCAGGTAGTAGGGCGGCATCGCGACCTCGGTGTCGCCGGGCGCGCTCTCATCGGCGGCGACCTCCCAGAAGTCCTGGCCACCGAAGAAAGCCTCGGCGGTGTCCACGTGGTAGCGGGCCAGGACCTCGCGCTGCACCTTGAACAGGTCCTCGGGGTAGCGCAGGTGGCTCATCAGTTCGCTGTCGATCTCCGACATCGGCTGCACGGTGTTCTCGAAGGCCGCGGACCACGCCTTCAGCAGCGGGTCCTCCTCCTCCCAGGCGTAGAGCACGACCTCACCGGTGTAGGCGTCGACGGTGGCCTTCACCGAGTTGCGGATGTAGTTCACGTCGCCCTGCCCGATGGAGCGCACGTTCTGCGAGGTCGCGACGAGGGAGTCGGTGGTCACCTCGCCGAGCTGCTCCAGCTCACTGTAGGGATACTGCGAGGAGACGGTGTAGCCGTCCACGATCCACTTGATGCGGCCGTCGACCACGGCCGGGTACGGGTTGCCGTCCAGGCGCAGCCAGGGCGCCACCCGCTCGACCCGTTCCCGTGGCTCGCGGTGGTCCAGCATCCGGGACTCCGATCCCACGTTGTCCGACAGCAGGATCTCGACCTGGCGGTACTTGATGGCGTAGGCGAGCTGGCGCGCGAAGGTTCCCATCTCGACACCGCCGCCACCGGCGTAGGTGTTGCGGGTCTCCCCGGACTCGCTGTCGCTGTCGGGGTAGTCCAGCTCGCGCGGGGTGGTCCCCTCGTCCGCGCCGACGATGGAGTATGACGGGGAGTGCTCGCCGAAGTAGACGCGCGGCTCGAAGTCGCCCAGCTCGCCGACCGGTGGGATGTTGCGCTGGTAGAAGATCGGCTCGCCGTCCTTGGTGCGCTGGTTGCCGTAAGCGGCCACCAGACCGAAGCCGTGGGTGTAGACGGTGTGGTCGTTGACCCAGTTGCGCTGCGCCGCCGGGATGCCGTCGAGGCGCAGCTCGCGGACCGCGACCACCGTGTCGACCGTCTCGCCGTCCACGTCGTAGCGGTCGACGTCCAGCGCGTCGGGGAACTGGTAGTAGTTGCGGACGCCCTGCAGCTGGCGGAAGGTGTCCGAGACGATCGCCGGGTCCACGATGCGGATGCCGGGGACCGTCTCGGCGTCCTCCCGCAGCTGGCCCGGGGTCGCCTCGGTCTCGGCCTCGTAGTCGGTGATATCCATGTCGTTCAGCCCGTAGGCCGCCAGCGTCGAGTCGATGTTGCGCTGGATGAAGGGCTCCTCCAGCTGCGCCTCCGAGGGCTTGACGCGCAGCTCCTGCATGAGCGCCGGGAAGGCGCCTCCGACCAGGAGCGCGACCACGATGAGACCGGCCAGACCGATCAGCGGGAGCCGCCAGGTGCGGGTCCAGATGGTGGACAGGAAGAGGAGTGCGCAGATGAGCGCCGCGATCGCCAGCACCCCGCGGGTCGGGAGCACCGCGTTGACGTCGGTGTAGGTCATGCCGGTCATCCGGCCGTGCTCCGCGGTGGCCAGCCCGTAGCGCTCCAGCCAGTAGGCGATGGCCCGCACCCCCACCAGGACGGCCAGCAGGATCGACAGGTGGATCCGGGCAGCCCGGGTGGTCTTCTCACCCGGCCCCTGCAGCTGCAGCCCGCCGTAGATGTAGTGGGTCATCAGCGCGCCGATCAGCGCCAGGCCCAGGGTGAGGGTGGCGAAGCTGACCAGCACGTTCAGCCAGGGCAGCGTGAAGACGAAGAAGCCGACGTTGATGCCGAACTGCGGGTCGGTGATCGCCTCGCCGGCCGAGTCCAGGAAGGGCTGACGGTTCAGCCACAGCAGCAGCGTCTGCCACTGCGCGGCCATCGCCGAGCCGGCGAACAGCCCCAGCAGGATCGGCGCACCCAGGAAGACCAGCCGTCGCACCGGCTCCAGGGCGGCCCGATAGCGGTCCAGGTTGATCTGCTCGGGGCTGCTCGGGGCGTAGATGGGCCGGTTGCGGTAGGCGAAGTGCAGGGAGCTCCAGACCAGCAGGGCGGTGACGACGCCGGCAGTCACGAACAGGATGACCTGGGTGATCAACCGCGTGGTCAGGACGGTCCGGTAGCCGACCGAGTCGTACCAGAGGAACTCGGTCCACAGCTGGGCCAGCCAGGTGACCGCCGTGAGCACGGCGATGAGGATGAGCACGGTCGGGATGAACCGCCCACGGCCTCCCAGGCCCGTCCGCCCGCGGCCGCCCCCGGCACCCCCGGCGCCCGGTCCCGGCACCTTCTCGCTGCCACCACTCTCCGGACGGTCACCGCGCATCCCGAACCCGAACGGGTCGTGAGCCCCTCGCTCCCGCGGCGCGCCCGAGTCGTCAGCCGGCTCCTCCGGAGTCGTTCCACCACGCTCAGTCACTGCAACCCGCTTCCTCGTGGCCGTGCGTCCGGCCGAGTCCTCATAGTGTCTGCGACAACGCTAACCCAGCGGGTGCTGCGGAACCGCCTCCGGATCCGGACTGCGACCTCACTGGCGTGACCAGGTCGGCGGGATGGCACGATGGGCCGGTGTCCGACCTCGCACAGATCCTCACCAAGGCCGCCGTCGACACCGAGCGCCACGTGGCCAGACTCGGGTGGGACCAGGCCCCCCGTCTGTTCGCCCTGGTGCGGACCGACTCCCTGATGAGCGCCGAGCCCGGCCTGCGGGCCCAGCTGGCGGGGTCCGCCCCGGACTCCCTCACCTCCATCGAGCAGGAGGGGCTGCGCAAGACCTCCAACATCGAGACCATGCTGGGCACGCTGGCCTGGCCCGAGGGCGTCGACGGCGCGGCGATCGCCCTGGAGCGGATCGTGGTGCCCCCGGAGGCCGAGCGGGACCTCCCCCTGCACCCGACCGAGGCGACCGAGGCGCTGGCGGCGCACCCGGCCCGCAAGGACGTCCGGCTGCTGGCGGCCGTACTCCGCAGCGGCGAGTCGATCTGCCTGCTACGCCAGCGCGACCACGACAGTGACGACGCGGTCGCCGTGGGGGCGGACATCGCCCCGGGGCTGGTCGAGGCCCTGCGCGCGACGCTCCACGACTGACGCGGGGCGCTCAGTCCTCCAGCGTGCACTGGGGAAGGTCGACGTCCTCGCCCTCGCCCAGCGCCTCCACGATGTCCCTGGCCTGGTCGAAGGTCTCCACCTTCGCCACCTGCAGCCCGTCCGGGATCCGCCCGACCACCTCGTCGCAGTTCGCCGCCGGGGCCAGGAAGTAGTCCACCCCGGCACGCTCCGCGGCCCACATCTTCTGGTGCACGCCGCCGATCCCGCCGACCGCGCCGTCCGAGCTGATCGTGCCGGTTCCCGCGATCCGCAGACCGCCGGTCAGCTCGCCGGGGGTGATCTTGTCGTAGATCGCCAGGGAGAACATCATGCCTGCCGACGGGCCACCCACGTTGCCGGCGTCGATGGTCACCTCGTAGGGCAGGTCGAAGTCGCTGGCCAGGAAGACGCCGATGATGGTGCGCGGGTCGGCGTCCGGGTCCTGCGGGTCGGGCTCGCTCTCCCCCGTGGGGACATCGACGTCCAGCTCCTCGCCGTCACGCACCAGCGTGAACGGGACCACGTCCCCGGGCTCGAACTCCTGCAGGATGTCGCTGACGTCGCCGGGCACGGCGACCGGCTGGCCGCCCACCTCGAGGATCTGGTCATCGACCTCGAGCGTGTCGCCCGCGGGGGCGTCCACGATGATCTGCGCGACCTTGACCTGCTCCGGCACCTCGATGTCGATCGCACGCAGCGCCACCACGGCGGCCCCGAGCTGCGACCGCGCCATCAACCTGACGTTCTCCTCCTGGATCTCCTGGGCCGTCACGTCGGGAGGAAAGACGTCCTCGGTGTCGTAGATGTCGATCGCCGGGTCGATCCTGGCCATCAGCCAGTCCCAGGCGGTCACGTCCGACCGGGGGCCGCCGTCGATGAGGATCGTCAGGAAGTCCAGCGAACCCGAGGTCGGGTAGGTCTCCAGCCCCTCGACGTGCACCACGGGCTGCCCGTTCATCTCGCCGAGCGTGTCGTGCACGCCAGCGGGCCGGTAGAGCACCTTGTCGACCGTCACCAGGTTGAGCAGCGCCACGCCCACCACCAGCAGCACCGCCAGGCCGAGCGCGAGCCCGGTGCCCCACCCGATCCTGGTGTGCGGCGGATGCGCCGCCGGCTGGCCGGACGGCGGGCCCTCGTAGTAGGTCACAGGCCGACCCACTCGGTCGATCCGGTCTCGAACAGCTGCTTCTTCCAGATCGGCACGCGGGCTTTCAGCTCCTCGATCAGCGCGCGGGCGGCGGCGAAGGACTCGGCGCGGTGGGCGGCGGCCACGGCACACACCACCGCGGTGTCGCCCACGGCCAGCTCGCCACGCCGGTGGACGGCGGCGACGCGCAGGACCCCCGGCATCCGGCCGATCTCCTCGGCGACGGCCGCCAGGGTCTCCTCCGCGTCCGGGTGTGCGCTGTAGTCCAGCCGCACGACGCCCCCGCGCCCTCCGTCATGGTCCCGTACCGTACCCACGAAGATCGCCACGGCACCGGCCGCAGGATGCCGGACCGCGGCCAGCACCTCGTCGACGGACGGACCGGAGTCCACGATCTGGGCCAGGACAACCCGCTGTTCGTCACCACTCACCGCGCCATCATCCCCCACACCCCCGGGAACTGCCTGAACCTCCCCGACGTGCGGGCCGGGCCCGCCGGCCGTCAGGGCCGCTTGCGCCGGCGCCGCAGCAGGGCCGCCGTGGCCACGACGGCGACAGCCGCACTCGCCGCACCCGCGGCCCCGAGCGCGGCGTCCTTGCGCTCGAGGCGACGGGTGTGGCGGGCCCCGTGATCTCGGGCCAGCTCCAGCAGGATCCGCAACGACTCCACGTTGTCGCGGGCGGCGCTCCAGCCGTGGGTGGCCAGTCGACCGGAGTCGACCACCCACGGATGCGACACGTACGCGAGGTCCGAGGCCGGCAGCGGGAGCACCCCGAGCCGGTGGAGGCGGTCGGCCGCCGCGTGGGCCGCGGCGGGTGCGACCGCGATGTGGCGGAGGCCGGAGATCTCCTCGACCTGCTCCAGGCTCAGGCTCCCGGGTGCTCCCACAGTCACCACCGGGCCCAGCCGGTCACGCAGGACGGTCACCAGGGCACTCCCGAGGTCCTCGATGTGGCAGAACTGCCAGGACGGTTCGGCCCCCTTGAGCGCCAGCAGCCGCGGCGCCTCGAAATGTCGCGTGATGATGCTGTCCACACCCGGGCCGACCAGGGCGGCCGGGCGGACCGAGGTCACCAGGACGGTGGGGTGCACTCCGCGGGCCCGGTCCAGGAGGTCCTCGACCTCGACGAGGTCCGCGACCATGCCCTCGCTGTCCGACGAGCGCAGCGGGCTGTCGTCCGGCAGCGGCACCGGATTGTCGGGGCGGGCACCGAAGACCATGGCGCTGGTCACGACCACGAGGTGGCCGACACCGGCGGCCGCCGACGCGACGGTCAGCGTCTGCATCTCCCGGACGAGGCGGGACCGGCGGTCCGCGGGGCTCTCACGGAGCTCCCGGCTCAGGTCGGCGCCGTGGGTCAGGTGCACGACCGTCTCCAGGTCCCGGAGCGCGTCCACCACCCCTGGAGACGTGAGGTCGGCCTCCCGCCAGGTCGGCTCCCCGGGCATCTCGGAGCTCTCTAGCGGTGGTCCCAGCCCGACCACCTCGTGCCCGGCGGCCTGGAGCTGTTGCGCCAGGGCCGATCCCAACGGCGTGCCCGCACGGGTGACCGCGACCCGTCGTGGCACGTGCGGTGGTGTCGTCGATGGTGGGGCGTCGGTACGCCGAGAGCGAAAGCCCTCCTCCGGGGAACTCACGACCCACTCCTCCTGTTGACTGGGATAGCGAGGTGGCACGGGCACACCGGCACGGGCGACCTCGCGAACCATCCTCCCAGGACGGGCATGATGGACACGCGGATCGCGACGGAAGGACAGTGCCGTGTCGGATGAGAAGAACCCTGGTGCCGGCAACACCGGCGACGACGACGGACGGCGCGAGCCGATGGGCTTCCGCGGGTCGGGGGACACGGGGCCGGAGGACACCGGTGCAGCGGACACCGGTGCGGCGGACACGGGAGCAAGTGCCTCCGGCGCGAGTGACTCCGGCACGAGTGACTCCGTGGCCGGTGGGTCCGCACCGGGCGACGCCTCCTCGGGCGTGGATGCCCTGGGTGCGCTGTTCGGCGGTGAGCTCCCGCCAGAGCTCCGTCAGCAGCTGGAGGCCATGGGGCTGGGCCAGGTCGACCCCGCGATGATGCAGATGGTCCAGGCGCAGGTGCAGGCGATGATGGCCGGCCCCGACGACGGGCGCGCGGTGAACATGTCGGTCGCCGACGACGGGGCCCGCAACGTCGTGGCCGCCGCGGGGGACCCGAGCATCTCCGAGTCCACCGTGCGGGACGTCGAGCAGGTCGTTCAGGTGGCCAGCCTGTGGCTGGACCAGGTCACCGACCTGGCCCCACCGGAGGGTCGGGTCCGTGCCCTGAGCCGCGCCGAGTGGGTCGAGCTGAGCATGCCCGTGTGGCAGACCCTGACCGAGCCCGTCGCGGCCGGCATCGCCACGGCGATGACCACCGCCATGCAGGACCAGCTCCGAGACCTCGGGGACGGTGAGCTCCCCCAGCTGCCGGGACTTCCGGCGGGCATGGACCCGCGGGCGTTGCTGGGTCAGATGGAGCCGATGATGCGCCGGATGAGCGCCGGCATGTTCGGCGCCCAGGTCGGGCAGGCCGTGGGGGCACTGGCCTCCGAGACCGTCTCCGGCACCGAGGTCGGGCTCCCGCTGCTGCCGGGCGAGGTGGTGGCACTCCTACCCGCGAACGTCGCGGCCTTCGCCGAGGGGCTCCAGATCGACGCCGGGGAGGTCCACCTCTACCTGGCGGTCCGCGAGGCCGCCCGGGTGCGCCTCTTCGCCGGGGTGCCGTGGCTCGGTCCGCAGCTGCTGACCGCCGTGCAGGACTACGCGCGGGACATCCGCTTCGACACCGAGGGGATCGAGCAGGCGCTGCGGTCGGTCGACCCGAGTGACCCTCAGGCCATGCAGGAAGCCGTCTCCGGGTCACTGTTCTCCCCCGAGCCCAGCCAGGCACAGCGCGTGGCCCTGACCCGGTTGGAGACCTACCTGGCACTGGTCGAGGGCTGGGTGGACACCGTCGCCAGCCGCGCCACCAGCCCCCACCTGCCCAATGCCCAGGCCATGGCGGAGGCGGTGCGCCGCCGCCGGGCCACCGGTGGCCCGGCGGAGAAGACGTTCGCCTCCCTGGTCGGGCTCGAGTTGCGCCCCCGCCGGCTCCGGGACGCCGCGAACCTCTGGGCGGCGCTGGAGTCCGAGGCCGGCCAGGCGGCCCGCGACCGCGCCTGGGAGCACCCCGACCTGGCCCCCGGGGCCGCCGACCTGGACGACCCCCTGGGCTTCGTGGAGCGGGTGACCAGCGTCAGCGACGACGACACCAGCCTCGACGAGGAGCTCGAGAGACTGCTGAACGACGAGGAGCCCTGAGGGTCCACCCCGAGGACAGACCTCGTATCTCTGGTCGTCGGACTGCGCGGAAGACCCGTCAGTCCTGCTCCAGGTCCCCGTCGTCGTCCTCGGGCACCTCACGCCCCTTCGCGAAGGCCACCCCGTGGAGGAACGCGGTCGACTCGGCGTAGCGGGCATACCGTCCCACGAGCGCCTTGAACCGAGGCCCGTGGTTGGGCTCCAGGAGGTGGGCCAGCTCGTGGAGGATGACGCTGTCGACCACCCAGGAGGGCATCCCCTCCAGCTCCGTGGACAACCGGATGGTGCGGCTGGCGGTGCTGCAGGAACCCCAGCGCTTCTGCTGGTTGGTGACCCAGGTGATCGAGGCTGGCCGGGCCCGGCCGTCCAGGTAGCGCTCGGAGAGGCGCAGCGCCCGGGCCATCAGGTCCTCCCGCTCGAGGCGGCGCCGCGACTGCGCACGGAGGTGCCGGGCCAGCAGGTTTTCGACGTGCTTCTGCTCCTCCTCGCGGCTGAGCCCCGCGGGCATGAGCACCACGAAGGTGCCGCCCTCCAGTCGGGCGGAGATCGTCCTGCGACGCCGCGCGCTGCGGCGGATCTCGACGTCCGGTCGGGACGGGGCCATCGGCCCGGCGGTGTCGTGTCCGTGTGGGGTCCCGGTCATGGAGCGTCACGTTAGCTGCCCGGACCGACAGTGGCTGGAGCGCGTCCACAGGTGCCGACACGCAGGGGCCGCTGAGCACGAATCGTGCGGAATTTGTGCTCAGGTGGGTCTAGGGTGGACCCGAAGTGCAGGTCGGACGACCTGCTCCAGCAGGGCCCCGGCCCGCGGACTGATGAGGAGCGAGTGACCCATGGCTGAGACCAACGAGACCTACCAGGGCGAGTTCTACTGCGTGAAGTGCAAGGAGAAGCGCGAGGCTGAGGGGCGTGTGGTGGAGACCAACGGCCGTCGCATGGCCAAGGGTGTGTGCCCCGTGTGCGGCACCAACCTCAACCGCATCCTCGGCAAGGCTGCCAGCGCCTGAGCGCAGATCAACCGTCGGAGGGCGGGTCGGTGCCGTTGCACCGACCCGCCCTCCTGTCGTGTCGGTGCCGTGCCGAATCCCTCCGCCGCGCCGACCTGGCCTCCCGTGACCGCGTCCCGGCCGTGGCCCGCCCTGTGGACAACGGTGCCCGCCACCCAGCCCGACATGGCAGGGTCGGCCCATGTCCACGACAGTCCGGCTCCGGCCCGGCGCCCGCCCGGTGCGCCGGGGACCCGGCGAGGTGCAGTTCGGGCTGTCCCCCGCCCACGGCATCGTCCTCGCCGGGCTGACCGACCGGGAGGCCCGGCTCCTGCTCTCCCTGGCCGGCACGTCCGGCGCTTCCTGCGACGACGTGCTCGCCCAGCGCTTCGGTGTCTCCGCCGAACGGGTGGCCGAGCTCGTCATGACTCTCGGTGGGCACGGCCTGCTGGTGGACGCGGGCGCCACGCCCAGGGATCCGGACAGCTGCTGCCTTGCGATCCCTGGCCGGGGCAACGTCATCGACCGCATCCGCGAGGAGCTCGCCGGTGTCGGTGCGGGTCGGGTGATCACCGATCATGACCAGCCGACCGGTCTGGGGGCCGACCTGGTGGTGCTCTGCGCCGTGGACGCGATCGCGCCTGACCAGGGGCGGGCGTGGCAGGACGCCGGCGTGCCGCAGCTTCCCGTGGTGCTCCGCGACGGCGAGGTCGTGATCGGTCCTCTGGTCCGCCCGGGCCGCTCGGCCTGCCTGCGCTGCCTCGACCTGCACCGTCGCGACCGGGATCTGGCCTGGCCCCGGATTCTCTCCCAACTGACTTCCCCCACACCGGATCTGACCCGCAGGGTGGACGCCGCACCGGCCCGGGCGAGCACGGTCGGCGCCCTGGTGGCCATGATCACCCTGGAGTGCCTGGACTCCGCCGGGGGCCCGCCGGGCGTCTCCTGGCACGTGGCGCTCCCGCTGCCCGAGGTGTGCACACGCCGGTGGGAGCGGCATCCGGCCTGCGACTGCCACATCGAGGCGGCATGACCGGACCGATGCCGTGCAGGACCCACACATGACCGGTGCCGTGCAGGACGCACCGAGGACGTGCAGGACACACAGAAGCGGGGCCGACACACGGTGAGGTGTCGACCCCGCTTCGGCGGGTGCTGCTGCGGCGGCGCCTGGCAATGCGCCCCGGCACGTGCCGGTGTCACCGCTGCAGGAGGTACCGCTGGGTGTTCTGGCGCAGGGCGGTCGGCCGCAGGCTCATGGCCAGCTTCTGCCGGTGCTCCAGCTCCAGGTCGGCGGTCCGCTCGCGGTGCTGGGCGCGAGCCAACTGCTCTTCCATGAGGTGGTACATGATGACTCCTTGAGTGTGATGTGTTGTCGAAGCGTGATGTTGCTCTCGCCGCGTCACGCCGCGACGGGGTTCTTGCGGGGACGGCCGCGGGGCCGCTTGCGCGGCACGACGGTCCCCTGGAGGACGAGCTGCCCTCCCCAGACACCCCACGGCTCGCGCCGCTCGAGTGCCTGCTCGAGGCACATGGCCCGGATCGGGCAGTCGACGCAGAGCGCCTTGGCCGCCTCGACCTCCTCCGGCAGCTCGGCGAACCACAGGTCCGCGGGGTGCTGCCGGCAGGGCAGTTCGGCCTCGATCTCGGTGGTCCCCCCGACCATCCAGGGGTTCATCGACGACTCGTTCTGCTCGGCGTCCTGGACGCCTGCGTGGGTGTGCACGCTGTTCCCTTCCTCGCGCTGTGTGCAGTGGTGGTGCGGGCGCTCGGCCCGGTCCTGATCAGTCATGGCTGGCTCCTCGATCGAGGACCCGGACTTCAGGCACCTGCTGCAGATGCACAAAGGCCGCGGATCCTCAGATGGGGTTCCGCGGCCTGCGAGGGGAAACTGGGTCCTAGACCACAGCCCTCACAAGGGGGAACGCCACATCGGTGGCAGGGTTGGTGATGGCGCCAAAATCGGCCCCGTAGACACCGGTGCCGATGCGCTCCCGCCGCAGCAGCTCAACGGAGCCGACGGAAACTGGGCACACGGCACCCTTGGTGCCAGCCACGCCTGTGGGGATCATCATCGTGATCATCGTTTCCGCCTCCTCTCGCTCGCTCTGCTGGCCCACCGGTCGTCACCCCCGGTGAGTTGGACGTTGTCTACCGTACGGCAGCGCCTCGCGGGCGCGCAACGCAATTAATCAAGAATCTTTCCGAGATATCCGCACAACGTCCTGACCAGCGAGTATGTCGAGCACATCGGAGCCGTAGAGCTCCAGCTTGCGGGGTCCGACACCGGGGATCGCCGCGAGCTCCGACGTCGTCCGGGGCGTCAGCTCCGCGATGGCGGTCAGGGTCGCGTCCGTGAAGACGACGTAGGCCGGCACGTTCTGGTCCCGTGAGGCCTCCAGCCGCCACTCCCGGAGGCGTTCGAAGGTCGCCTCGTCGTAGGTGGGCGGGCACTGATCGCAGCGTCCCACCTTGCGCTCGGCCGCGGACTCCAGCACGGCACCGCAGGTCCGGCAGTTCTTCGGCCGGCGGGCGGTGCGGGAAGCCTTCGGCCTCGACGCCCCCTCCGGGCCCTTCCCCAGCCCCAGCAGTCGACCGGCGGGCTGGAGGAACCGGGAGGGCTTGCGGCCAGCCCGACCCCCGGCGCCCCGGGCCGCGGCCCAGCTCAGCCGCAGCACCCGGCGGGCCCGGGTCAGTCCGACATAGAGCAGCCGCCGCTCCTCCTCGATCCGCGCCGCCCCCTCGGCCATCGACACCGGGAGGAGCCCCTCGCTGCACCCGATGATGAAGACGGCGTCCCACTCCAGGCCCTTGGCCGCGTGGAGCGAGGCGAGCGTCACCCCCTGCACCGTCGGGGCGTGCTGCTCCGAGGCCCGTCGGTCGAGCTCGGTGACGAAGCCACCGATGCGCAGCTCCGGATCGAGCGCCGCCAGGTCGTCAGCCAGGTTGGCCAGGGCATCGAGCGACTCCCAGCGCTCCCGGCTCGCGGCTCCCGCCGCGGGTGGCCGGGGGCTCCACCCGGCGCCACCGATGACGTCCCGGACCGCCTGCCCCAACGGGGGGCTCCCGGTGTCCCCGCGGACCGCCCCGCGGAGCAGGACCACGGCCTGGCGCACCTCCTGGCGGGAGAAGAACCGCTCGCCGCCCCGCACGAGGTAGGGGACCTCGCGCGCGGCCAGCGCCGACTCCACCGCGGCCGACTGGGCGTTGGTCCGGAACAGCACCGCGACCTCGCTGGCCGGGGTGCCCGTGCCGAGGAGGTCCTGGATCGAGGCGGCGACCCCCTCCGCCTCCGCGACGTCGTCGGCGTAGGCCGTGAGCTGCGGCGCCGGGCCCGCCTCGTTCTGGGCGCGGAGCTCCACGCCGCCCGAGGCGGTCTTCCCCAGGACCAGGTTGGCGACCTGGACGATCTGCGGGCTGGACCGGTAGTTGCGCACCAGCCGCACCACCTTCGCGTCCGGGTGCCGCTGCGGGAACTCCAGCAGGTGCTTGGGGGAGGCTCCGGTGAAGGAGTAGATGGTCTGAGCGGGGTCGCCCACCACGCAGATCTCCTCGCGGCCCCCGAGCCACAGGTCCAGCAGTTGCTGCTGGACGGGGTTGACGTCCTGGTACTCGTCGACGACGAAGTGGCGGTACTGGTCGCGCACCGACCCGGCGATCCTGGGGTGCGCGTCCAGGATCCCGACCATGAGGAGCAGCACGTCCTCGAAGTCGATGACGTGACGCTCCCCCTTGACGTCCTCGTAGGTGCTCATCAGGCGGGAAACCGCGGTCAGGTCCAGGCCCGCGACCCCGTCGCGACGGCCCCGCACGGCCTCCGGGTAGCCCTGGGGCGTGATGAGGTTGACCTTGGCCCACTCGATCTCGGCGGCGAGGTCGCGCAGCGCCGGTCGGTCGAGGCGCAGCCGCAGCCGTCCCGCGGCCTCGGCGACGGCGGGGGCCTTCTGCGCGATGACCTCCGGTGGGGCGCCCCCGACGGCCTGGGGCCAGAAGTACTGGAGCTGGCGCAGGGCGGCCGCGTGGAAGGTGCGGGCCTGCACCCCGGGGACGCCGAGCGCGCGCAGGCGGGTGCGCATCTCCCCCGCGGCGCGCGCGGTGAAGGTGACCGCCAGCACCTGGTGGGGCTGGAAGGCCCCGGACCACACCCCATACGCGATCCGGTGGGTGATCGCGCGGGTCTTCCCGGTGCCGGCGCCAGCGAGGACGCACATCGGCCCGGTGGGCGCCGCGGCCACGGCGAGCTGCTCGGGGTCGAGTCCCTGCAGCACCTGGTCGGCCGAGGTGGGCGGCCCGCCCCCCGGGGGCGCCGTCACGTGGTGGCCCGCGGGAACGTCAGCGCCGTGGCGTCGCTGGCCGCCTCCACGGGACCGCCGTGCCAGTGCTCGATGAGGTGCCGGGCGATCGACACCCGCGGGGGCAGGCCGAGCTCGCCGGAGCGGGCGGCGTGGGACAGCTCGCCCCGGGTGAACCAGGCGGCCTCGACGATCTCGACGGGGTCGAGGGTCAGGGACGTGCTGGAGACGCGGGCGGTGTAGCCGACCATGAG
>JAAYYA010000086.1 GCA_012515595.1 Actinomycetales bacterium | reverse complement strand
CGTAGGACCGGTCTCCCGCCGCGAGCTTGTCGCAGACGAAGCAGTCGACGCCGCCGAGGCCCCTGCGCGGCGGTTCCTCGGCCGGCGGCTGCAACGGCTTCGGCCGCAGCTCCCCCTCGAACGGCCAGCTCGACCACTGCCCCCAGTCCGTGGCCCGGTGACCCACGCTCTCGATCTGGTGGGAGACACGGTCGAACCACTGCTGGCTGGTCTCGGGCATGGAGGGAGTATGCCGTGTGCTCGGCCTATGACTGCAGGTGCTGTCCTGACTCGGACCTGGGCACGCTTCTCAGGGCGGTCCTACGGGTATATCCCGCTCGTTGCTCAAACAGGCGTGCCCATGTTGTGGCGGCGTCAGGAGTGGTCGTCGCGGCGCTGTGTGGGCCCGTGCTCCACGTGCTGGTCGCGGCGACAGGGGCAGCCCTGCTCCTCGATCAGCGCCTGGACCGTCGCCCGCACCGAGGGGCCTACCCATACGAAGATGCGGCGCGAGGGCGACGCCGAGCCGATCATCCACTCCGACGCCCAGGCTCCGGCGACGACGGCAGCCAACGAGCCCGCTGGACGCGGGTCGTCCGCGTCCGGGTCGCGCACCAACCAGGTGACCGCCACCCCCGGCGGCCGTCGCAGCTCGTCCCGCTGCTCAACGTCGGTCTCGACGAAGACCTGGCCGTAGGCGTCGGCCGACAGTCCACCGAGCGCCTCACGCAGCAGCGGCAGGTCGGTGTCATCCGAGACGAACAGGCGCACATCGGGCATGTGAGGAACTCCAGATCGACGATGACTTAGGTAAGGCTAACCTATTCTACTTCCGTCGGTCCGTCACCCTCATGCCGACATCTACCTTGATGCAGGCCGCGCGCCCGTAGACGAACTAGGTAGATGGCGAGTATGGTCACGTCGTCGACGTCGACCAGCCGGGGGGGGCGTCACCGAGATGATCGGAGCGAACGATGCGACAAGCTATTCCCGCAGCGATTGCAGCCTTGATGCTTGTTCTCGCAACCAGCACGGGGGCGCTTGCCGACACACGACACTTGGGATATCACGACTGCCGTCCCGTGACATACGGAGACTACGTTTCCGCGTATTCCCGAGCAGACGGGTCCACCGTGCAACGGCACACATACATCGCAACGACTGGATCCACGACCTACCGGGACGCAGCAGGCTCAATCGTCCAGACGACCGGCCCCTGGGCTGTAGCGGCAACCACCTATTGGGCGCCAACGACGTTGCAAAGCTGGTCTCAAACCTGCAGGAACTGAGGGTCGTGGCCGTAGCCCGATCCTGCCATCCTCATTGATTCAGGCGTGACCATGCGTCCCGTTCCCTGCGCGCTGCCTCTCATCGCAGTAGGTTGCGCCATGCTAGTTGCATGCTCCGACCCTGCCGAGAAAGGCGCTTCCGAGACAGCCTCGGCGGCCCTCCCGGCCGACCAAGCCCCGCAGGAAGCGACCGCGGGCGAGCATGACGCTTCCAGCTCCCACCAAAAGACGCTCGACGATTTCGCCGCCATGGCCGGTATCGCGGATCCACCCCCGGTGGATCGGATACGCATCGTGACTCTCGACGAGTGGGCCAGCGTGCGGGTAGATTGCCTGAACGAGGCAGGGTTTCCGGCGTATATCGATGAAACCGGCGCCGTCGGCATGGACTTCGCATCCCCAGATCAGACCTCTGCCTACGACTTAGCGGTGTATGTCTGCATGGCTCAGTACCCCCTCGACCCCCGGCATTCGGAGGAACTGTCCGCCGACCAGTTAGCGATCTACTACGACTGGCTCCTGGAGCATCCAGTGACGTGCATGCGCGAGCGGGGGCACCCGGTTGCCGACCCACCCACTCTTCCCACCTTCATCGAGAACTACCGGGCAACCGGAGAAGTGAACTTCTTCGCCGACGCCCTCCCCCCCGGACAAGAGGCCGAGATCATGAGCGACGTCCTACAGCATTGTGAGACCGAGCCCCCGCTCGAGGTGCTCTTCGACCGCTAATTCGGAACCTCCCATCGACCGACAGATCCAGCACCGGCCAGGCGCAGCTCAGAACATCGCCCAGACAACCACGGCGAGGACCAGCAGAGCCACGATGGCGATCATCCATGCCGACCGCGGGCCAAACGCGGGTTCCGGCGAAGGCTCGCCGGCCCGTGGCAGCCCCGGCTCCCCCGGGTCGGAGATCCGCTGCTCCCGGTCGGTCCGCAGCTGCCGCCACTGCGCCACCAACTCGTCCACGTCGACGCGACCCGCGACGGCCGGCGGGTTCGGCCCGACCACCGGCTTGCGGCGATCCTCCAGCACCCGCTGGTTGTAGTCTTCCAGCCGCTCCCGCACCGCCACCTCGTCGGAGATCCCGGCCAGCGACTCAGGGAAGCCGCGCCGCTCCTGGCGCAGCGCCATCACCGTCGGCAGTGCGGAGCTGAGGTCGAGCTTCTCCCGCTCGATGAGTCCCTTGACCCACCAGTCGGGGTCGTTCTGCTCCAGGTTCTTGATCGGCTTGCCCGCGCCGGGCAGGTTGTCGAACTCGCCGCGCCGCAGCGCCTGCTCGATCTCCAGGTCCACCCACGAGTGGATCTGCTGGACGTTCATCCGCGGGCGTGCCTGCTGCGCCTGCGTCCGGCGCTCCCGCTCCAGCGCCTCGGTCTCGGACTCAGCCCCGACCTCCCCGTCACGTGGCTGATCCGGGTTGCCACTCGGCATACTCATGCGTCCCATCCCTCCGGCCGGTGCTTCCTCGGCAGCTTGCCCACGACCATCGTGTAGCTGTCGGCGATCGCCTCGCACAGTTCCTCGTCGGTGATCGCGCCGTCCCGACGCAGCGTGTTCCAGCCCGACCGGCCGATATAGGCCATCACGCTCGCGTCGTCGGGGTAGCGCTCGAGCCACTCGTCGGCCTCGTCACGGGTGCCGCACT
>JAAYYA010000085.1 GCA_012515595.1 Actinomycetales bacterium | reverse complement strand
GCGTGAACGATCCGTGCAGGTGAACGGGTCTCAGACGTTCGCGCAAGCCCCACTGAGCGGGGTCACCCGCCACTGCCGCCGGGCGGTCAGGCGGTCAACGGCGCACCCGGAAGCACAGGTGGAGCACCCGGTCGCCCTGAATCACCACGTCCGGGTCCTCGAGCTGGTGCGCGGCGTGGATCGATCCGAAGAACCGTTTGCCGGACCCGAGCACGACGGGGGCGACGTCCATGCGCACCTCCTCCACCAGACCTGCGGCGAAGACCTGGCCGCCGACATCGCCGGCGGCAACCTCGACCAGGCGGTCACCGGCGAGCTCCTGCGCTCTGGCCACAGCAGTCCCGATGTCGTCGACGAAGTGAAACGGCGCCCGGGGATCCCAGCCCTCGGGCTCGGGCCGGTGCGTCACGACCACGACGTGGTCGACCCCGCTCGGAGGCGTCCCGCCCCAGCCGTCCGTCAGGTCGAAGACGTGGCGGCCCACGATGGTCACGCCGATCTGGTCCCAGTACGGCCGGACGTGGTCGTAGGAGGCCTGGGACACCTTCAGCTCGCCGCTCTCGTCCAGCGGGACGTCCCCGCTGACCAGCCACGCGAACAGCGGTCCGGGCTGGTCGTCCTCGTCCGCGATAAAGCCGTCCACCGACACCGAGCCGTACATGACGACCTGACCCATACGGCACCTCCACCGCGAGATAACACAACCTAGCGTGTGCGGAGGCTGCGCCGCGTGGCTCGTGTCCTTCGTGACCCTCCGCGTGGGGCACCCGCCCCGGACCCTACGATCTCGGCATGGTGCGACCCGGAGAAGAGACCGTCACGCTGCTTTCTGAGCTCGTGGCGATCGACAGCGTGAACCCCGGCCTGGTGGCCGGGGCGGCCGGTGAGCGGCAGATCGTCGAACACCTCATCACCCGGCTGCAGGGGTCGGGGTTCGACACCCACGTCGTCCCCGCCGGGGGAGCGGCTGACCGCCCGAGCCTCGTCGCGATCTCCCCGGCGCCAGCCGGTGCTCCGACGGTCGTCCTGAACGGTCACCTGGACACGGTGGGCGTCGCCGGCATGGGTGACCCGTTCACGCCGCGCGTCGAGGGTGACCGCCTCTACGCGCGCGGCGCAGCGGACATGAAGGGCGGCATCGCGGGGATCGTGACTGCGGCCGCGCACCTGGCTGCCTCGCGGGTTCCGGTGCGCATCGTCCTGGCGCTGGTGGCGGACGAGGAGGACGCCAGCCTGGGCAGCGAGGCCGTGATCGCCGCGCTGCCCGACCTGGGCGTGCGGCCGGACGTCTGTGTGATCGCCGAGCCCACCGACCTGGCCCTGGGCCGTTCGCTGCGCGGGTTCGCCGTCGTCCGGGTGCACTTCGCCGGGCGGGCCGCGCACAGCTCGCAGGCCGAGCTGGGCCTCAACGCGGTAACCCACCTCGGCCGGTTCCTGCACGCGGTCGATGTGCGCGCGGAGGAGGTGAGGAGCGCCGGCGGCGACCTGATGGCAACCCTGGTCAGCGGAGGAGAGTCCCAGTTCGTCATCCCCGATCACGCCGAGTGCGTGGTCGAGCTGCGCATCGCTCCGGGCGACCAGCGCGACCCGCTGCCAGAGGTACTCGCCCTGCTGGATCCCGCCTGGGACGCGACGGCCGAGGTGCTGGCGCACCGGCCTGCCTGGCGTCTGGACGACACCGGTGCCGCCGCCACCCTGTCGGCCGCGATCGGGGAGGCGCTCGGCACCGGGCCGACCTTCGACGCCCCCTACTGGATGGAGGCCCCGCTCTGGCAGCAGATCTGCCCGACGGCGATCTGCGGTCCCTCGGGCGGCGGGCTCCACGCGATCGACGAGTGGGTCGACCTCGCCCAGGTCCGCTCCTTCGTCGGCGGACTCATCCGTGCGCTGGAGTCGTGGGTCGCACGGACCTGAGCGTCGGGCTCAGTCCTGGGTCAGTATGACGAGCTGCTGGCTTGCCCGAGTCATCACCACGTAGCGGTTGTGTTCATCTCAAGATCGCCCCGCGCCGACGGGGTGTCCGGCCGCGACACCTTCCGGCACGGTTGGCTCTGCCTGCTGCTGCATCGTCGTGGTCTCGAACGACGTTCGGATGGGGAACCTCCGGTCCAGCCAGGCGGTCAGCCACTGGGTGTCGGCGTCGTCCTCCGCACCCGTTGGGGGCACGTCGTTCAGGCAGATGACCTTGATTTTGGGGGTTTGGGCGGACTCGTCGAGTCGTGCGCGGACCTGCGGGTCTCCGGTTGCGTAGTAGCCGAAGCGGATCGCCGCGCGTGTGCCTCGCCCGGTGAAGAGTGCGGTGTACAGATGCAGCCACGAGTTGGCCTCGACGTCGCTCGCGGATCGGAACGGGCTGTTGACCGTGGCACTGATCTCCCGGGCGTATCGCTCGGCCACCTCGGTCGCGATATCGCGCCGCTGAGGGATTGGGACATGGGCAAAGAGCTCAGAGGCCCGGCGCCCGAAGTCTCGTTCGATGAGCTCAGCGGAGTTGGTGCGCGCCTCCTCAAGAGGACTCTGGTGCTCTCGCGAGATGTCGGGGCGGCGACTGCGGGAGAAGAAGACCTTGAGCTGTCCGGTGCTGGTGAAGAAGTCGTAGGGCGTCACGGGACTGTTGAACATGACGTCGTCGTTCATGAGGAGGTAGTGGTCCGACAAGCCTGGGATCCGGTGGACCTGGGAGCCGATGGCGTGTGAGTTGTAGGTGGGCAGGACGTCGGGGGAAGTGAAGATCTCCGTGTGGTCGACAACCGTGACGCGGCCGTGCTGCGCATCGAGCCAGGGAGGGCACTGGTCGTCAGTGACCAAGTAGATGTGGCGGATCCAGGGCGCATACATCTCAAGGGATCGCATCGAGGCGCGGAGCTCGCCACGGTCCCGGAAGTAATGAGATGCCATGGGTCCGGCAGCCTCCTCCGTGGACGTGTCCAGGCCGAGCCTGGTGCGGACCGCCGCTCGTTTCGCCCGCCACGACGGGTCTGAGTCGTCCACCCACATGTAGACGGCGTCGACGGGGAACTCGATGGCCGAGGCACCACGGGCGGTGCCCTCGATGATCGGCTCGCTCCGAGAGTCCCAACGTTGGCGGGTCGCCACCGTGAGCGGGCGGTGGTCGTCGATCTCATGGACCGTTCCCGTGCGATCTGGTGCTACCAGGGTGGGGCGTTCGGGGCTGTGGTCCCAGACCGCGATGCGACAACCGTCGGGTGTCCCGTACAGCCTCTGAGTCGTGGTGCAGCGCACGTACTGAAACACGGTGAGGCCGCCGAGGGACTCCAGCTGGGCGGGGTCCAGGTCCTCGGTGACCAGACGTGGAGGACGGCTCCGATCTCCATCGAAGTAGTAGAACCCCTGATCACCGAGTGTCTGTCCGATGGCTCGCATCGCGGCACTGAACTGGTCGCGCCGCACCCCCCATTGCGCCACCCGAGTGTAGGGAAGATGCATGGCGAAGTACTGCACGCCTGCCGAGTCCAGCGCGGCGGCGACCGCGGTCGCCGTATCGGCGGCCAGGCGCCATACCGAGACATCCGCCTGCAGACGTGACACGACGAAGCGTCCCCGGTGGGTGGTGACCTCACGCTCGCCCGCCGAGGCCGCCAGTTCCAGCAGAGCTGGCGGGGGGCCTGGGGCTCGCGGGGCTGCGGTGGCGGGGCGGCTGGTGCGCTCTCGACGCGCCGTCGTTCGCGAGATGAGATCCGCCGCGACGCGCGCCGTGACGCAGTGACCAGCAGGCGGGCCTCGAACTTCACTACCGTTCTCCTCGTGTAGGTATAGGCACCGACCCATGTATACAGGACGTTTGAGCAGTCGGCCCGCACCTGCACGGCCCGCGTACTCGGCCGGTGCGCCCTGCTTCGTGCGGCATACTGGCGAATCCACACCGGTCATGAGAGGAGTCTCCGTGCGCCAGCAGGTCGGCCGTGCCGTTCGGCTGACCCGGCACCTGGGGAAGGTGACGACGCGCCTGGCCCGCAAGATCGTCCGGGTCAGTGACACCAAGAGTGAGGTGCAGCTGGAGTGGACCCGGCAGCGGACGGCCTACAGTGACGCGGTAGCGCGCTGGACCGCCGGACCGGGCGAGAAGATCGTCGCGGTCGACGGCCGACGGCTGGTGGGCTCCGGCCAGACCTACCGCACCCCCGCGGAGCACCGCCTCGGCCTGCTGCGGTTGACGCTGGGCGCCTTCGAGGCACAGGGGCTGACCGCGTTCGTGCTTCCCCACCGGACCCGGCTCCCACGGACTGTCGCTGTCGTCGCTGCCCCTGACGACCCGGCCCTGGCTCGCGCCGTGGCACAGCTGACCAGCGAGCCCGGTCACTACGTCGCGGCTCTGGACTCCCGGCTACCGGGGGGAGTTGCCGTCCCCCAGCGCGGGGTGCCCGCGCGGAGCGTCTTCCGGCTGTTCGCCGTCATAGCTGGCGACGGCTTCGCCTACGGCCCGGGACTGGGCATCGACGTGCAGTGCTGGCTGACCGACGAGGACGACGGTGCGTGGCTCCCGGCGCGCAAGAACTCCCACGTCGAACGAGTGCCACCCGAGGAGCAGAGGCTGGCGCCCCTGGCCACGGTCGTGGGCGAGCTTCCTACGCTGCGGACGATGAGTGTCCCGAGCATCACCGACGTCGACTTCCCGGTCGACGTCGTCTACACCTGGGTTGACGGCAGCGACGAGCAATGGCAGCGCTCCCGGGCAGCGGCACTCAGGGTGAGCGACCCCGAGCAGTTCACCGAGGCGGCTACGGCAGAGGCTCGGTTCCGCCAGCACGACGAGCTGCGTTACTCGCTGCGGTCGCTGGAGCGACACGCGCCGTGGGTCAACCACATCTGGATCGTCACCGCCAACCAGGTGCCGGACTGGCTCGATACCGACCACCCCAAGGTGACGGTGGTCTCCCATCAGGAGATCTGGAGCGATGAGGGCACGTTGCCGACGTTCAACTCCCACGCCATTGAGGCTCACCTGCACCGCATCGAGGGACTCACCGAGCACTTCGTCTACTTCAACGACGACGTGTTCCTCGGCCGGGACTGTGGACCCGAGATGTTCTTCGAGGGCAACGGCATCCAACGCCTCTTCCAGTCCCGGGCCTTGGTCCCGGACGGTGCGCCAAGGCCTGGTGAGATCGCCTCCGAGTCCGCCGGCAAGAACGCCCGGGCGATCATTGAGGACCTCGTCGGGCGCAGGATCCGCACCAAGCTCTTCCATGCCCCGTTCGCACTGCGCCGGTCGATCTCGGAGGAGATCTCGGCGCGATGCGCAACCGAGGTGCAGGAGACGGCCCGCTCGGTGTTCCGGCGGATGGGAGACGTGACTCTCTCCGGCGCACTTCACATGTACTACGCCCTGGCTACCGGGCGTGCGGTGACGTCACGGTTGCACTACCGGTACATCAACGTCGACAGTCCAACGGCCGATGCACGCCTACGTGCCCTGACCCGGACACCGTTCGCCGTCTTCTGCCTCAACGACACCGGTGCCCACGACACCGATCCTCGGGTCGTCGATCTTCGCACCCGCGGACTGCTCGCGTCGTACTTCCCGAACCGGAGCTCCTACGAGAAGAAGTGACCGAAACGGCCCCGTTCACCGCAGCGCCTCCGCGCGCTCGGCAAGTCGGGCCTCGATCGCTTCCAACAGCCGCTGGGCATTCTGGTGGTCGTGGTAGGTCAGGAGTCGTTCGATGCGCTCGCGGTACACCTGCTCCTGAACGCAACCCCCGGTCAGGACGCGCTCCAACTCGTCGAGGGTCCCTTCGAGGGTCTCGGTGACCGGACCGTAGCCTTCGCGCTCGACGTCGAACCAGGACGGAGCGGCGTGGCGCGACTCGTACTCCTCCCGGTCGAACCTGGCATAGATCACGGGCTTGCCGAGGTAGGCCGCGTCGAAGTGGACCGAGGAGTGGTCGGTTAGGAACACGTCGCAGGTGCGCACCAGCCGCTGGATGTCATCGCCCGTGGGCTCCAGCACCTGGACGCGGTCACTGGCGGGACGCACGTGGTGGAACTGGTCGGCGAGGTTGTGGTGGGGCAGGAACAGCAGCTGGTGGTCGTGGCGCTCCAGGATCTGGTGCAACCGCGTGCTCTGCAGGAGGCTTGAGGTGAACCGCTGGTATGCGGAGCCCTCGAACTCGTCAGTCCGCCGTCCCTGCCCGGCGAAGACCCGGGAGGGCAGGTACCGCCGCCACGTGGTGATGAACAGTATGGTCCGGCTGCCCGGGCCGGGTGCGAGCGCGTCGAACCGCGCCATCCCGGTCTCGGCGAGCTGCTCGTCGTAGCCGGTGACCTCGCGCAGCGCCTGTGTCTCCCGGGCTGCGCTGGTAATGACCATGTCGTATCCCGTCGTCATGCGTTGCAGGGCCGCGGGACTGCTGTGCACGCCATGCTGCAGGAACACCCGCAACGCGCCGATCCGCCACGCAAGGTGATACCTGTAGCCGGAGCGGTCCCACGAACGTGGGATGAGGTACGGGATCGAAAAGGCGTCGGCCAGCACGTCCGCGTGGAGCATGAGCAGCTGATGGCGCCACGACGAGTGCGCCACGACGTGGCCGAGCCGACGGAGCTTGCGGTACTCCGGGCTGTCCCGGTCGATCACGTAGTAGACGTGCCGTTGTGGATGGCTGCGACGGATGAAGCAGAAGAAGTGCAGACCGTTGTCCTGGGCGACGTCATGCCGCTCGCCGACGAGCCAGATCTGACGGCCGAACAGTGGGCGGGTGAGGAGCCGGATGAGCAAGGTCAGCCGCAACCGGCGCCCGCCCTTACCGCGGACGACCTGCCGGAGGTCCTGGCGCAGCCGTCGCAGTGACCAGGCCAGGGCCGCACGCCGTCCGCGGGCGTCTTGCTGCACCGCGAGCCGAGTGATCCGGGCGGAGGCGGTGCTGAACGGCAGATACCGGGTGCTGCCCTGCTGCCCTCGGACAGTCCACGTGATCTTCCGGGTTCGCCCCGGCGTGACCGAGCCGATGCTGGGGCGAAGCGCCCGTGGTTCGAGGTGCGGGTCTCCGACGATCTCGATCGCGAGCTCGTAGTCGCCCGTCGGCAGCTGGTCCAGCGGGATGTCGGCGATCAGGAGTTCCCACTGCCCCTGGCCGGCCCAGTCGGTGCGGGGGCGCAACGTGGTGGGCGGCGACCAGGCCGAGGCACCGTCCGGACGGTGGACTCCCAGGCGGAACTGCCACGGTGGTCGTTGCTGTAGGCCGTCAGGCATGCTCACACGTGTGGTGAGCCGGATCTGGTGGCCGAGCGGGTCGACGGCTTCTGCGGTCAGGCGCGCCGCGGACATGACAAGCCTGCCGGCGTGCGCGAGCCTCACGGGATCTTCGGCCGGGGCGCGAAGGACCTCTCGCACGTAGGAAGCGATCACCCAGCGTGGCGTTCCCGGATATGGAGCCAGGGTGGGGTGGCGGTGGCTGCCTGTCGGTGCGTCGGCGGCAGTCGCAGCAAGCGCACGGCGGACGTCCGTGAGGCTCTCCAACACCGTGAGCGGGATGGCGGTGATGACCGGCGCGGACACGGAACCGGTCACGACGTTCCACTCGAGCCCATCTCTGCCCTCGGCCAAGTTCCCGACACCGATCACCGGGATGCCCTGGACGCAGTCGAGCCCGGCAATGAGGTCTTCGCGGAGGTCCTCGTCCGCAACAATCACCACCTGCAGGTCGGACCGAGCCGCGCGAAGGGCGGCTATGCCGGCCGCCAGCCGGGGGACGTCGGTCCCGCCCACGGTCAGGAGCACCGCGGCGTCCTGCAGCATGGCACTCCCTTGTGAGCGGGCAGGCTGCAAACTCTATCCGTTGTGTTGCCTGGTCTGGGGCGATCTGTGGGCATGTCTCCGATCAGGCCCGCCGTGGCGAGCATCGCGCAGGGTCGCGCACCTCGGCCAGTTTCCGTTGCCTGATCGATCAGCTCCCCGTCAGGATGACGAGCTGCTGGGTCGCGCGGGTCATCGCCACGTAGCGGTCCACTGCTCCCTCGATGCCGTCCCCGAAGGACTCGGGGTCGAGCAGGACGACGAGGTCGAACTCGAGCCCCTTGGCGAGCACCGGCGTGAGGCATCGCACGCGGTCGGGCACGGTGACCGGCTCGGTGGCGACCACGCAGGCAACCCCTTCGCCATGCTCGGCCAGCCAGTCGCCGAGGATCCGGTCCAGGTCGCTCCGCGAGCCGTGGAGGACCGGCCGCCCGGTCTCGCGCACCGAGGTGGGCACGTTGGCGTCGGGGATCGCGGCGCGGATCACCGGCTCCGCCTCGGCCATCACCTCCTGCGGGGTGCGGTAGTTGATGCTCAGGGTGGCGATGTCCACCCGGTCCAGGCCGATCCGGGCGAGGCGTTCCTGCCACGACTCGGAGAAGCCGTGCCGGGCCTGGGCGCGGTCGCCGACGATGGTGAGGCTGCGCGAGGGGCAGCGGCTGAGCACCATCTGCCACTCGGCGTCCGTGAGCTCCTGGGCCTCGTCCACGACGACGTGCGCGAACGGGCCCAGCAGCAGGTCCCGTCCTGCCGCCGGCAGCCCCGACTCGTCGTCGAGCGCCTCGCGCAGGTCCTCGCCGCGGAGCATCGACATGACGGCCATCTCCGAGTCGTCGTGCTCGATCAGGTGGTCCACGACCTCCTGGCGCCGCTCCCGCTCCGCCGCGAGGACCTCGTGCCGCCGTCGGCGCCGGCGGGCACCACCGGGATCGCCCACCCGCGCACGCGCGGCATCGAGGAGGGGCAGGTCGGCGTCGGTCCACCCGCGCGCCTCGCGACGCTGCAGGACCCGCACCTGCGCGGGGGTGAGCCACGGGGCGGCGAGCCGGAGGTACGCCGGCACCGACCACAGGTCGGCCACCACGTCGTCGGGCTCCAGCAGCGGCCAGGCACCGTTGAAGATGGCGGAGAGGTCCTCGTGGTCGGCCAGGGCGCGTCGCAGGTCGGCCTCGGAGAAGTCCTCGTCGTCCTCCACCTCGACCTGGTCGAGCAGGATCTGGACCAGCGCCTCCCACACCTGCTCCCGCGCGTCGTTGTGGTTCACGCCAGCCTCGGGGGAGGCGAACGCCTCCGCCCAGTCCCGGACGGACAGCCGCAGGTCCATCCCGTCGACCGTGAACCGCAGGGCGGTGGTGGGCGCCTCCTCGTAGAACCGCACCGCCGGCTCGATCGCCTCCACCATGGCGACCGAGGACTTCATCCGTGCCACCTCCGGGTCCTTCTCGGGGGCGGCGGTGGCACCCTCGGGCAGCAGGTCGCGCAGGGTCACCGTCTGCACGCCCTCCTCACCCAGGCTGGGCAGCACGTCCCCGACGTAGTCCAGGTAGGGCTCGTGCGGGCCCACGAACAGCACCCCGCCACGGTGGTGACCAAGGCGCGGATCGGCATACAGCAGGTATGCCGTGCGGTGCAGGGCCACCACCGTCTTGCCTGTGCCGGGTCCACCGTCGACGACGAGGGCACCTCGGGAGCCGGCGCGGATGATCGCGTCCTGGTCGGCCTGGATCGTGCTCAGCACGTCCTGCATGCGGGCCGAGCGGCTGCCGCCCAGGCTGGCGATGAAGGCGGACTGGTCGTCGAGGGCGGCGTGACCGCTGAGGTCCTCGGCACCGAAGACCTCGTCCCAGTAGTCGGCGACCCTCCCGTCCCGGGTCCAGCGGTAGCGGCGCCGGCTGGCCAGACCCATCGGGTCGGCGTGGGTCGCCGCGAAGTACGGCTCGGCCGCCGGGGCCCGCCAGTCGATGAGCAGGCGGTCGCCGGCGGCGTCGGTGAGCCCGGTGCGGCCGATGTAGATCGGCTCCGGGTCGTCGGCGCGCACGACCCGGCCGAGGCACAGGTCGAGCCCGTAGCGCTGGAGGACCCGCAGCTGGGCGGTGAGCCGGTGGATCTCCTGGTCGCGTGCGAGCGCGACCTGCCCGCTGCCCGCGGGGGCCCGGCGTTGCTCGGCGAGGCGCTCGGCCGTGACGGCGGTCTGGTGGTCCAGGGCTGCCGCGATGGCGGCGAGGTGGCGCTCGTCGTCGGCGATGAGCGCGCGGTCGGCCTTGGCGGCCAGGGTGTCAGGAAGGTCGAAGGGTGAGGTCGTCAGGTCGGTCATGGGCGGCATCAGCTCCTGGAGGCAGCAGGGGTCACGGAGGTTTTCCAGGGGTCGGCAGGTCTGGTCGAAACCCCCTCTGACCTGCCGTTTTGGTCGACGAAGACACCTATTGTGAACCGGATGGGGGGCCTTGCGGCAAGGCCCCCCATCGGGTATACCTTGGAAAGGGCAGGGGGAAACTAGTCGGCAGGGTGAAGCGAGTCGCGGTGGTGCCGGCAGCGCGCCTGGTAGGCCTCGATGCCGCCCACGTGCTCGACCAGGGGAGTGAGCGCGTCCGCTGGAGGACGTGGATCCACGCGCTGGTGGAAAGCCGCGTCGCCCCCGCAGACCGCGCAGACGGCCGTCAACCGGGTCACCCGCTCCGCGGTCGCCATCAAGGTCGGCAACGGCTCGAACGGGCGCCCGTCGAAGGTCACTGACAGGCCGCTGACCACCACGGTGACGCCCCGGGCGGCGAGCTCGTCCACGACTCCGACCAGGTCGGGCCCGAAGAACTGCGCCTCGTCGATCGCCACGAGGTCGGGGGAGTGGTTGGTCAGCAGGGCGCGGACGCCGGCGGCGTCGGGCGCGCTCCTGGACGCCTCGCTGACCCCGTCGTGCGAGGACACCAGCCCCGGCCCGCGGCGGTCGTCCAGCGCGTGGTTGACCACCTCGACGTCGAGGCCGGCCAGGCGGGCCCGGCGCACCCGGCGCAGCAGTTCCTCGGTCTTGCCGGCGAACATCGGCCCGCAGACGACCTCGACGTGACCCGGCACTGGTGTGGCCTTCACATCAGGGACTGTGCCATGACATCAGCGCATCACGATGTTATCATGCACCCATGCGCACCACGTTGGAGATCGACGACCAGGTATTGGCTGCGGCACGGTCCCTGGCGCGCAGCCGCGGGATCTCACTCGGCGCTGCCGTCTCGGAGCTGGCTCGCCGCGGTCTGACGCCGGCGGTTGAGGGCAGGCTTGACACGCACTACAGCCCATTTCCGGTGATGGTGGGGGATGAAGCGGTCCTCGTGACGGATGAGCTCGTTGCGGAACTGCGTGATGACTGAGCCGTCGTCGACCACCACACTCTTCGACGTCAACGCGCTCGTAGCCTTGACGCTGACCAGCCACCAGCACCACCGTGTGGCACACCGATTCCTGGCGGGGCTCGACGGCGCATGGGCGACCACGGGTCTGACCGAGGCCGGTCTCTTCAGGCTGCTGCTGAACCCGCGGATCACCGGCTCTCAGCGAATGGCAGCCGATATCGCCGGCATCCTCGCAGGTATCCGTACCGATCCGCGCTGGACCTTCCTGGAGGACTCGACGTCGTTGGCAGATCCGCTGGTCGACACCTCCGTCCTCATGGGACACCGCCAGGTCACGGACCTGCACCTGGTCAACCTGGTGGCGCGGCAGGGTGGGGTGCTCGCCACCTTCGACGCAGCCATCCCGTCGTGGCTCGCCCCGAAGGATCGCCGCCACGTCGTGGTCATGCCCTCCTAGAGGCAGCAGTCAGACCAGGATCTGGCCGATTGGCTCCCGCTTCTCCGCCTGGAACCGGTCCTCGGTGCGGCCGAAGGCCCAGTAGCCGGACAGCGACAGGTCCTCCCGGGGCACCTCGCGCTCCTTCAGCACGGCCCGGACCGCCTTCATCGCCTCCCGCTCACCGTGGGCGAAGACCTGCACCCGACCCTCCGGCCAGGGGCCGGCGGCGACGGCCTCGGACAGCAGGGAGGACTGGTCGCCCCCGCCGGTGATCCACTGCTGGTGTATGCCGTGCGGTCCGGTGATCTCGTAGCGCCCGGATTCCTCGCCGACCTGGAGGTAGGCCAGCCCTCGGGCGTCGGCGGGCAGCGCCTCCAGGGCCGCGGCGATCGCGGGCAGGGCGGACTCGTCGCCAATGAAGAGGTGCCAGTCGGCCGCGGGGTCGGGGGCGTAGGCGCCGCCGGCGCCAGAGGCCACGAACCGGTCGCCGGGCTGCGCGGCCCGGGCCCACGGTGCGGCGATTCCCTCGTCGCCGTGGACCACGAAGTCGATCGCCACCTGCTCGTTCACCCGGTCCACCCAGCGCAGCGTGTAGGTGCGCCGCACCGGCAGGTCCTCGGGGGCGAGCTGCTCGCGGAGCGCGGCCTCGTCATACGGCGGGGTCAGGCCCAGCTCCGGCTTGACGAAGACCAGCTTGACGTAGGCGTCGGTGAACTCGTTGAGGTTGAGGACCGAGAATCCTTCGCCGCCGGCCACGAGGCGGACGGTGCTGGGGGAGATCCACTCCGAGGACAGGACGGTCAGGACGGCCTGGGGCCGCGGTGGTCTGTTGGGCTTGCTCACACCGTTAGGCTTTCATAGCCGCGACCTGCGGAGAAATAACGCCGTCCCACCCCGAGGAGCCCACGTGTCCGCCCAGATCACCATCACCATCGCCGGGAGCGAGCGATCGGTCGATCAGGGCACTACCGCCGGCGACCTGTTCGCCGACGACCGGGCCGTCGTCGTGGCCCGGGTCGGCGGTGAGCTGCGCGACCTGGCGTCCGTGCTGTCCGACGGCGACGTGGTGGAGCCCGTGCTGGTCAGCGAGCCCGACGGGCTCGACGTGCTGCGGCACTCGTGCGCCCACGTGCTCGCCCAGGCCGTGCAGGAGGTCAACCCGCAGGCGAAGCTCGGCATCGGCCCGCCGATCCGCGACGGCTTCTACTACGACTTCGACGTGGCCGAGCCGTTCACCCCCGAGGACCTCAAGAAGCTCGAGAAGGTGATGCAGCGCATCATCAACCAGGGGCAGACCTTCCACCGACGTGCGGTCTCCGACGACGAGGCGCGCCGAGAGCTCTCCCAGGAGCCGTACAAGCTCGAGCTCATCGGGCTCAAGGGGGGCTCCGCCGAGGACGCGGCCGAGGGCGCCTCTGTCGAGGTCGGCGGCTCGCAGCTGACCATCTACGACAACTGCGACCGCACCGGCCAGGTGGTGTGGGGCGACCTCTGCCGCGGCCCGCACCTGCCCAGCACCAAGATCATCGGCAACGCCTTCAAACTCAGTCGCAGCGCCGCGGCATACTGGCGCGGCTCGGAGAAGAACCCCCAGCTGCAGCGCATCTACGGGACTGCCTGGCCGACCAAGGACGAGTTGAAGGCCTACCTGGACCGGCTCGCCGAGGCCGAGCGGCGGGACCACCGCAAGCTGGGCGCGGAGATGGACCTCTACTCCTTCCCGGAGGAGATCGGCCCGGGGCTGCCGGTCTTCCACCCGCGGGGCGGTGTGCTCAAGCGGGTGATGGAGGACTACGTCCGGCAGGCGCACATCGACGCCGGCTTCCAGTACGTCGGGACGCCCCACATCTCCAAGGAGGGGCTGTTCCACACCTCCGGGCACCTGCCCTACTACGCCGACGGGATGTTCCCGCCGATCGACGACGACGGGCAGCCCTACCGCCTCAAGGCGATGAACTGCCCGATGCACAACCTGATCTTCCGCAGCCGGGGCCGGTCCTACCGTGAGCTGCCGCTGCGCTTTTTCGAGTTTGGCACCGTCTACCGCAACGAGAAGTCCGGCGTGCTGCAGGGGCTCACCCGGGTCCGGATGATCACTCAGGACGACAGCCACTCCTACGTCACGCGGGAGCAGGCGCCGGGGGAGATCAAGCACCTGCTGGACTTCGTGACCAAGCTCCTGAGCGACTTCGGGCTGGACGACTACTACCTGGAGCTGTCGACCCGCGACGAGGACGGCGACAAGAAGGACAAGTTCATCGGCTCGGACGAGCAGTGGGCAGAGGCGACCGCGATCCTGGAGCAGGTGGGCCGGGAGTCCGGGCTGGACCTGGTGCCGGACCCGGGTGGCGCGGCCTACTACGGCCCGAAGATCTCGGTCCAGGCCAAGGACGCCATCGGGCGGACCTGGCAGATGTCGACCATCCAGTACGACTTCAACCAGCCCGAGCGCTTCGAGCTGGAGTTCTCCGCGGCCGACGGCACCCGGCAGCAGCCGGTGATGATCCACTCGGCCAAGTTCGGCTCGATCGAGCGCTTCATCGGGGTGCTCGTGGAGCACTACGCCGGGATGTTCCCGCCGTGGCTCGCGCCGGTGCAGGTGCTCGGCGTCCCGGTCGCCGAGGAGTTTGACGACTACCTGCGCGAGGTGGAGTCCCGGCTGCTGGCCGCAGGGGTGCGGGTGGAGCTGGACCTGTCCGACGACCGGTTCCCGAAGAAGATCCGCAACGCCAGCAAGTCGAAGGTGCCGTTCATCCTCATCGCCGGCGGCGAGGACCGCGACGCCGGTGCGGTGTCCTTCCGCTACCGCGACGGCTCCCAGAAGAACGGGGTCCCGATCGCCGAGGCCGTCGAGGAGATCGCGACCGCCATCCGCGACCGCGTCCAGGTCTGACCCCAAAAATTGTAGCGGTCCCGTTCGCCCTCCGCACGAGAATGGAGCGGTTTCGTACGGTCATCCGGGCGCGAGGTGTCAGGTCTGGCCGCGCAGGTGGGCGAGCACCACGACCCCACGCGGGGAGAGGCGATAGCCGGTCGGCAGGCTCTCGGTGAGGCCCAGCTCCTTGAGCCTGCGGACCGTCGCCTTGAACGGTGTGCGCTCCCACCCGATGGAGGTGCCGATGGTCTCGGCGAGCTCGGCCGGTCGAGCCTCGATGACCTCCAGGAACTGCCGGGTCCACGGACCGCGGGAACTGCGCGTGTCCAAGCCGGCGAGTTGGTCTGTGATCTCCTGGAGCTCCTGCGGAGTCAGGGCGTGCTGCTCCCGGAGAGCGACACGCTCGTCGGCCCCGAGGAACTGCAGGCCGACCCGATAGACCGTGCCCTCCTTGCGGTCGAGGAAGGCCTTGAAATCGGCCAGGGTGCGGCCGGCGCGGGCCGCCTCCACCTCCGTGAGGTGCGCGGAGTCGACCGGTTCAACCGAGGTGAAGCCGACGACGCCGGCCCGGGTGCGCTGGCGCCCACCGACCGTGTGCATGGGTCGCCGCCACACCCGGAAGGCCAGGTCGATCTCACCGCTGACGATCCGCTCCAGGTCGGCGTTGGAGAACATCACCCACTGATCGGACCACAGACCGGGGTGAGGTCGCTAGCGACCGGTGCGTGACGGCATACGGCTTAGCGGGGTTCGAGCAGGAAGACCGGGATGGTGCGCTCGGTCTTGGCCTGGTAGTCGGCGTAGGAGGGAAAGGCCTCGACACCGCGGTCCCACCAGGTGGCGCGCTCCGCGCCGGTCAGCTCCCGGCTGGTCATGGGGGTCTCGGTGGTGCCATCCAGCACGCTGACAGAGTCCGGGTGCTTGCGGAGGTTCGCCACCCACTGCGGGTGGTCGGGCGCGCCGCCCTTGCTCGCCACGGCGAGGTAGCTGCCCTCGTGCTCAACTCGCATCAGGGGCACCCGGCGCGGTCGCCCGGACTTAGCGCCGAGCATCGTCACCACCACGACCGGGCGACCCTGGATCGTGGCCGCCGACGTGTCGCCCCCGGCGGCGTCGATCGCGTCGAGTTGCTTGCGCACCCACTCCGTGGCGGGCTGAATGTAGTCGGTGCGTCCGTCAGTGGCATCAGTCATGGGAGTAGCAACCCGCAGGGCGACTCGTCTGTTCCGAGACGAGCGTCTGGGGGACCGGAACCGATACGCGGTTGCGTGGAGGGCGTACGGCACCCCTACGAAGTTGTGTGGGAGGTGTACGGAACCCCTGAACTTTTGTGCGGTAGGTGTACGGAACCCCTGAACTTTTGTGCGGGAGGCGTACGGAACCCCTGAACTTTTGCGGGTTAGGATCGCGGCATGGCGGAGGTCGAGGACGCGGGGGACTTTGCGGGCGTGCCGGACGGGTTCCAGCGGCTCTGGACGCCCCACCGGATGGCCTACATCCTCGGCGACCGCCCGGCGGAGGACGAGGAAGCGGGCACCAACTGCCCGTTCTGCGCGGCGCCGGACAAGGACGACGCCGAGGGGCTCATCGTGCACCGCGGCACGACCTGCTACGTGGTGCTCAACCTGTTCCCGTACAACCCGGGCCACCTGCTCGTCTGCC
This sequence comes from Actinomycetales bacterium, assembly GCA_012515595.1. Classification (GTDB taxonomy): domain Bacteria; phylum Actinomycetota; class Actinomycetes; order Actinomycetales; family Dermatophilaceae; genus Ornithinicoccus. The sequence goes on along the minus strand of JAAYYA010000085.1, from coordinate 1,217 downwards.
CCTACCGGCACGTGCCGCTCTACACCGATCTCACGGCCGAGGAGACCGCAGAGTTCACCGCGCTGACCCAGGACGCGATCAGGGCCCTACGGCGCGCCTCGGAGCCGGGCGGCTTCAACATCGGGATGAACCAGGGCGAGGTCGCCGGGGCCGGCGTCGCCGCCCACCTGCACCAGCACGTGGTGCCCCGCTGGGCCGGCGACATGAACTTCCTGCCGGTGATCGGGCAGACCAAGGCCCTGCCCACCCTGCTGGAGGACACCCGTCAGGCCCTCCTGGCCACGTGGGGGTCCTGACCGCCAGGCTGCGGCAGTCAGTACCCTGTCCCACGATGCTCAACAAGTACGCCCGGGCGTTCTTCACCGCCATCTTCACCCCGATCGCTCGGCTTCTGCTGCGCCTTCGGGTGAGTCCTGATGCCGTGACGGTCGTGGGGACGGCGGGGGTGACCTTCGGTGCCCTCTGGTTCTATCCCCGCGGGGAGCTGTGGTGGGGCACCCTGTTCATCACGGCCTTCGTCTTCACCGACCTGCTGGACGGCACGATGGCCCGTATGTCGGGGCGCACCAGCTCGTGGGGGGCCTTCCTCGACTCGACCCTGGACCGCATCGGCGACGCCGCGGTCTTCAGCGGGCTCATCCTGTACTTCACCGGCCGGGGCGACCACGACCTCAACGCGGCGCTGGCGCTGGCCTGCCTGATCCTCGGCTTCGTCGTGAGCTACGCCAAGGCCCGCGCGGAGTCCCTCGGCTTCACCTGCGACGTCGGCATCGCCGAACGGGCCGACCGGCTGGTCGCCACCCTGGTCACCACCGGCTTCGTCGGGCTGTTCCTGCCGATGTGGGTGCTGACCACGGTGCTGGCGCTGCTGGCCGTCGCCAGCCTCATCACGGTCTTCCAGCGCATCCTGACCGTCCGGACCCAGGCGCTGGCGCGCCCGGTGGGGTCGTGACCATGGCGGAGACCCAGATGGCCTTCTCCGAGAACATCTCGCTGCTCGTCTACCGGTTGGGGTGGCGCACGACCCGCACCCTGCCGGCCAGCGCCGCCTACCGGCTGTTCGACCGGGTCGCCGACGGCATGTACCGGCGGGGCGGTCACGGCGTGGACCGGATGCGCTCGAACTACGCCCGGATCCGGCCCGAGCTCACCGACGAGGAGCTCGAGGACCTGGTGCGCGCGGGGATGCGGTCCTACCTGCGCTACTGGTGCGACTC
>JAAYYA010000084.1 GCA_012515595.1 Actinomycetales bacterium | reverse complement strand
GCGGCGGGAGTCTGGGGCGCGGCCGCGGCCTTCGCCGCTGCGGCCGCCCGGGCCGCTGCCCGACGCCTGGTCGCCTCCTCGACGACCCCCTTCGGGGCGGTCAGCGGGAGCACCTCGCGCGGCGGACGCGGATCGCTGCCCCGGTCCACGACGACCTGGCGCAGGAACTTGCGGACGACCTCCAGCTGCCTGCCCTCGGTGGCGGCCGGACCGTTGATGACCGCGCGCAGGAACCAGCGGGGGCCGTCGACCCCGATGAACCGGTTGGTCGCGAAGGCCACCCGTCCCGCGGCGTCCTGGCCAGGCACCCGGGCGAGCAGCTCCTTGCCCATCACGCCCTTGCTGTCGATCGCCGAGGAGCCCCCGGCCTGCTTGACCCCCTCGGCCAGACCCTGGCGGATGTCATCCCACAGACCCTCGCTGCGCGGGGCGGCGAAGGCCTGGATCTGCAGCTTGGACCCCTGGATCGTGCAGGTCAGCCCGACGATCTTGGAGGACTCCTTCTCGACGTCGAGCCGCATCTCCATGCCCGGCACCGCCGGCACGCGCAGCGCCCCGAGGTCGATCCGACCGTTGAGCTCGGTGCGCTCGGACGCGTCATAGGGGCCGTCGAAGGCGCGCTCCCAGTCCCGGTCGACGCCCGGCTCCCCCTCCGGCTTGGCCGGGGTGGTGTCCTCGACCGGCTCGGCGGTCTGGTTCTTCTTGCTGCGGCCGAAGATGCCCACGGTGTGTCAGTCCTTCTGCATGGTGGTGGTCGTGGTGGTGGCGGACCCGAACCCGCCGGAGGCCCCGTGCCCGCTGGTGCCGCGGTCACTGCCGGGCAACGCACTGACCTCGGTGAACGCGACCACGGAGACCGGCTGCACGATGAGCTGGGCGATCCGGTCGCCCCGTCGCACCGTGAACGGCGCCGTGGCGTCGGTGTTGAGCAGGTTGATCATGATCTCGCCGCGGTAGCCCGCGTCGATCGTCCCGGGGGCGTTGACGATGGTGATCCCGTGCCGCGCGGCCAGGCCCGAGCGCGGGTGGGTGAACGCGGCATACCCGTCCGGCAGCGCGATCGCGACACCTGTCCCGACGAGGGCCCGCTGGCCCGGGGCCAGGGTGACGTCCCCACGGGCGTGCAGGTCGACCCCGGCGTCACCCGGATGCGCCCTGCCGGGGACCGGCAGGGCGTCGTCGAGCCGGTGCAGCAGCACCGGGACAGGTTGGGTGGTCACGTGGTCAGAGGGTACCCGCTGAACGCGGGTCCCCCATATCGGTGGTCAGGCCGCGCACTCGGTGCACACGGGCAGTCCACCGACCTCCTTGGCGAGCTGGCTGCGGTGGTGGACCAGGAAGCAGCGCGAGCAGGTGAACTCATCGGCCTGACGCGGGAGGACCCGCACCGACAGCTCTTCACCCGACAGGTCTGCCCCCGGGAGCTCGAAACCCTCGGCGTGCTCGGTCTCGTCGACGTCGACGCTCGAGGAGCTCTTGTCCGCCCGCCGTGCCTTCAGCTCCTCCAGAGAGTCTTCATTAATGTCGTCCTCGGACTTGCGAGGGGCGTCGTAGTCGGTGGCCATGACGGTCCTCTTCCTCTCGTGAGCTGGTGTCGCAGGGTCTGGCTGATCCTGCGGTGTGCGAATTGTCTCGGTGTGAACGCTGGACGTGCCGGTTTTGTGCCCGATCCCGGGGACGCGTTTGCCCAGCCCGGACCGTGCGGCCCACGGCGACGCTGCCGCACCCGCACAGACACCGGAAACGCAGGTGTTCGCGGGGATTGTGCCGTATGTCGGGTGGTCCCGTCGAGCCGGGGGGTCAGTCCGCCCCGCAGGCGGCCGGTTTCGCCGTCCGCAGGTTCGGGCAGCAGCCGGGCGCGCAGACCGACGGCCAGGGCTGGCCCACCGGCCACGCGGGCTGCTCCGGGGACTCCCCGCGCTCCTGCGCCGCACGCTCGACTACCAGGTCCACCACCCCGGAGACGAACTGCGGATCGATCCCGACGGTCGGCACCCGCAGCACCTGGATCCCCACCTCGGCGGCGGTCTCCTGGGCCTCGGTGTCCAGGTCGAAGACGACCTCCATGTGGTCGGAGACGAAGCCGATCGGGGCCAGCACCACATGGGTGACCCCCTCGGCGGCCAGCTCGCGCAGCCGGTCGTTGACGTCCGGCTCCAGCCACGGCTGGCTGGGCGGGCCGGAGCGGGAGCAGTAGGTCAGCTCACCGACCAGCTCCTCCCCCAGCGTCGCGCGCGCCTCCGTCGTGATCGCCTGGGTCAGCGCCTGGTGCTGGGCGCTGTAGACGTTGCCGTCACCGTCCCCGGGACCGGAGGTGTCGTCCATGGCGTCGGGGATCGAGTGGGTCACGAAGACCAGGTGCGGCAGGATCCCGGAGGAGTCCCTCAGCTGCCGCGCAGCCTCGGTGACCAGCCGGGCGTTGGTGGAGGAGAAGCCGGGGTGGTTCCAGTACTGCCGGATCTTGTCGACGCGCACCGGCGACCCCTCCTCGGCGAGCTCCCCGATGGACTCGGCGATGTCCTCGCGGTACTGCCGGCAGGAGCTGTAGGAGGAGTAGGCGCTGGTGGTGACCGCCAGGACCCGCGTCATGCCCTCCTCGGCCGCGCCGCGCAGGACGTCGGTGAGGAAGGGCTCGGAGTTGCGGTTGCCCCACAGCAGCGGGGTCGTGATCCCGCGCCGCGCGAACTCCTCGCCCAGCGCCGCCAGCAGGGCCCGGTTCTGGTCGTTGATCGGGCTCTTCCCGCCGAAGGCGTGGTAGTGCTCGGCCACCTCGGCGAGCCGCTCGTCCGGGATCCCGCGCCCGCGGGTCACCCGCCGCAGGAAGGGCATGACCTCCTCGGGAGCCTCCGGCCCGCCGAAGCTGACCAGCACGACCGCGTCGTAGGGATCGGTCTCCCCCGCCCGTTCCGTGGTCACCTCCCGTTCCAGGTCGGCCAGGGCGTCAGGGGAGTATGCCGCCTCGTCCGTCGGCGTTCCCCCTGCGGTCGGCGTGTGGTCGGCCGCACCCTGACCTGGGTCGGTGGGGTCGGCGATCGGGTTGCTCATCTGCTGTCTCCTGTCGTGCGCAGAGCGGTTGGGGCATTGAGGTCCAGGGCGACGGCGGTCATGCGGATGGCGAAGACCAGCGCGACGGCGCCCCAGATGAGGAGTGGGGTGAGGAAGCCCTGCCAGTCGGCGACCACGATCAGGATCGCACCGACCAGGGCGGGCACGGCATACAGCTCGCGTCGGAGGACCTCGGGGACCTGCCCGGCGAGGACGTCGCGCAGGGCACCGCCCCCGACGGCCGTGATCACGCCGAGGAAGACCGCGGCGAGGGCGCCCGCGTCGAAGTCCAGCGCCTTGAGGGAGCCGCTCACGGCGAAGAGGGCGAGCCCGCAGGCGTCCAGCACCCGCACGGAGGAGCCGAGGACCCGGGCGCGGGAGCCGGGCCGCAGCCGGAGCGCTTCGCGCAGCCGGCGGTACCAGAGGAAGGTGAGCAGCCCGGCCACCAGCGCCGGGGCGAAGAGGCGCCAGTCGCTGATGCCGACCGGCGGGACGTCGCCGAGGAAGACGTCCCGGATGATGCCGCCACCGAGCCCCGCCACCCAGGCCAGGACGACGATGCCGATGAGGTCCAGACCCTTGCGGACACCGACCAGTCCGCCGGAGAGCGCGAAGACGAAGACCCCGAGAATGTCGAGAAGCAGCTGGAGGTCGGAGTCCTGGGTCACCATGGTTCTGCCTAAGGTAGCCCGGTCTGCGGCGTGGCCTCATGCCCAGGGTGGGTGAGAAGTGGCACAGTCGTGCGCAGCGGGTCGATGTGAGGAGAAGCGGATGGAACAGCTGCAGTTCACTGCTGTCCATGAGGATGGCCAACACCTGGTCCTGTCGTCCCCCGACGGCACCGAGTTCCGGCTCCCCATCGACGAACGGCTGAGGTCGGCGCTGCGCAGCCGCGGACCCGCGGCCGACGTGCCCGCGACCCAGCTGAGCCCCCGCGACGTGCAGGCGATGATCCGGGCCGGGCAGACCGCCGAGGAGGTAGCCGAGATCACCGGCTGGGCGGTCGACCGGGTGGTCCGGTTCGAGGCGCCCATCACCGCCGAGCGCGAGCACGTCGCCGGGCTGGCGCGCGCCGCCCACGTGCGCGGACGAAGCGTGGAGGGGGTCGTGCCGACCCTGGAGGCCCGGGTGCTGGAGCGTCTCGCGGCCCGCGGCGTCGACCCGGACAACACCAGCTGGGACGCGACCCGTCCGGCGGGTGGCCCGTGGACGGTCGTCGTCAACTTCGTCGCCGGTCAGCGGCAGCGTGCCGCGGCCTGGCGGTTCGAGCCGGCAGACCGCACGGTCGAGGCGCTGGACGACGAGGCCCGTTGGCTGAGCGAAGACGAGCAGGCGCTCCCGGGCAGCGCCGCCGGCCGGCAGCTCCTGGGCACCCACGGCGCCTCCGAGGAGGTCGACCTGGTCACCAGCATGCGGGAACGCAGTCGCACCCGTAGCCGGCGCAAGAAGCCGGCCGCCCCGCGCGAGGCGCAGGGCGCGGCCCCCGCCGTGCAGCAGACCCCCGATGACGTGCTGCCGCTGGAGGACGTGGACGCGGGCCAGGAGGGTGCGCCCCCTGCGGACGCGGCAGCCACCGAGGACCGGTCGGCCACCGACGGCCGGACGGCCACCGACGGCCGGACGGCCGCCGAGGACCCCACGGCCCGCCGCCGCGAGGGTGCTGCCGCCGGGAGCGACCCGGAGCGTGAGGCGTCCGACCGGGCCGCCTCGGGCTCCACCAAGGGGCGACGCTCCAGGACGGCACGGTCCCGGGCCGGTCGCGCCAAGTCCCCCCGACCGAGCCCGACCCCGCCGGAGCAGCCCACCACCGCGGCACCGCCCGCCCCCGAGCCAGCAGCACCCGCAGACGCCGGCGCGGGGGCGACCAGCTATGAGGTCGAGCTCGACTTCGACGAGAACTACGAGGTGGACCCGCGGCCCCAGGAGGCGACGCTGGCCGACCTGTTCGGCCCGGGCGACCCGGCTCCCGACGAGGTGCCCGCCGACGACTACCTCGACGAGGACGATTTCGAGGACCACGGCGACGACTCCGACGCGCCCGCTGCAGCCGCCCCCACTCCCCCGGCCGTGGAGCCGGGCTCCGCTCCCGCGGCCGCCGAGGGCCTCACCTTCGACAACGACAACGACGACCCGGACGCCGGAGCCACCGCGCCAGAGCCCGCCGACGCCGACGCGGACGCCGCAGCCACCGCGCCCGAGCCCGCCGAGCCCGGGGACGTCGAGCCCGAGGACGCCAAGCCCGAGGACGCCCAGCGCGCCCAGGCTGGAGGCGTCGGACCCACCGAGGTCGAGGACACCGACGCCGACGCGAGCGTTGGGACCACCGACGAGGATGCTGAGACCGCCGACGACACCGCGGCAGACTCCTCGCCCGCGCGGGACTCTTCCCAACCCGGCGCCAAACGCCGCAAGGACGGGCGCCCCGGCGTCCCGAGCTGGGACGACATCATGTTCGGCGCCAAGGACCGCAAGTAGTCAGCCCGCCTCGATCAGCAGGGCCGCGCCGGCGTGGCCAGGTGCCTGCGACGGACTCGACCACGTTCTCCCGGATCAGCCCAGCCCCTGACCGGGCCTCACCGCCGCCGCTAGGCGCAGGCGTGGAGACACGTGCCCGGGAAATACCCGACGGGTCGGCACATTCTGGGTAGAACCCATGCACGTGCCGACCAGTCACGCGCCGAGTGTGCCGACTATTGACGCCAGTCCACGGGAGGCCGTCAAAAGTCGGCACACTGGGCGGCGGGTGGGCGCACGGGGCGCGGGTGAACCGGGGGCGCGAGACGGGCGGGGCGGACGGGCGGGGCGGACGGCCGAACCGTCAGTCCGACGGGGTGCGCCCGGTCGGCAGCGGCAGACCCTTCTTGCCCGGCAGCAGCACGACCAGCAGCCACGCGACGAGCACGACCGCGATGACGGTCATCCCGATCGTCGCGTCGGTGGGCAGCGCCACGGCCAGTCCGCCGCCGATCACCCACGAGAGCTGGATCAGGGTCTCCGAGCGCCCGAAGACCGAGGTCCGCATGTGCTCGGGCACCGTCTCCTGGATCACCGCGTCCAGGGCCAGTTTCCCGACCTGCTGGCACAGCCCGACCACCAGCGAGAGCATCACCACAGTGACCATGCCGAAGTTGATGGCGGTGATCACCGCTGCGACGACGTCGACGATCAGCGTGATCCGCACCAGGGCCCGCGGCGGCAGCATCTTGGCCAGCGACCCCAGCAGCGTACCCAGGGCCGACCCGACGCCCGCCGCGGCCACGACCACGCCCAGCAGCAGCGGGTAGTTGTCGACCCCGCCCCACCCCGGCGGAGGCGACTCGCGCAGCAGGAAGGCCAGGAAGATGGTGAGGAAGCCCGAGAGCATCCTCAGGCCCACGTTGGCGCGCAGGGCCGTGACCACCGGCGCCGGCACCCACCGGCTCGACCGGCCGGCGACCTCGCCGATCGGCACCTCTGTCTCGCCCTTGGCCGAGTCCACCCGGGGCGACAGCAGGATGGCCAGGACCGTGCCCGTGGCGAAGATCAGGAAGGCGAAGCGCAGCGACCACTCCGCCCCGAAGTACGCCAGGCCGACCGCCACCGGGGCCGCCAGGGTCGCACCGGCCGTCCCGGCCAGGGACATCCGGCCGTTGGCCTTGACCAGCGTCATCCCCTCCGGCAGCAGCCGCGGCGTGGCGGCCGAGCGGGTCACGTTGTAGGCCTTGGACGCCACGAGGATGCCCAGCGCCATCGGGAACTGCCACCACGCCGAGGTGTCCAAGGAACTGGCCAGCACCAGGCACAGCACCGCCCGGATCGCCATCGTCGACCCGATCGCCCAACGCCGCCCCTGCCGGAAGCGGTCCAGGAACGGCCCGACGAACGGCGCGATGATGCTGAACGGCAGCAGGGTGAGCAGCAGGAACAGCGCCACCTGCCCGCGCGCCTCCCCCGTCGGCACCGAGAAGAACAGCGTGCCGGCGAGCGAGATGGCCACGACGGCGTCACCGGCGTTGTGCAGGCCGTGGATCTCGATGAGCCGGGACAGGCCGCTCTCCCCCGCACCTCCGGCGTGGGTCGCCTTGCGGGTGGCGCGGTATGCCGTGGCGCCGGCGACGCCGGTGCCGTGCGCCACCGCCTTGGCCGACCTGCTCAGGCCGTGGCCCACCGTCACGCCCGCCTGCGCCACCTTGGCGGCGGGCGAGGGCTTGGGCCGGGCCGAGACCCCGGCGATCGGACCGTACGCCCGGCCCTCCCCCAGCGGGTGGGTCTCGCGCCAGCGCTCCTGCTCGGCCAGCGTCTCCGGCTCGTCCCAGGACTCCCTGCCCACCGCGCCGGTCGGTGGCTCGACGGGTCGCGTCCGGTCCTCGTGGCCCGGCGAGGAACCCGCCTCGGGGCCGCGTCTGCGGTCGGTCATCGCTGCGGCACCGGGCAGACGTCGAGGTCGAAGGGGAGCACCTCGGGCGACAGCGCGGCGGCCCGGGCGGCGTGCGAGGTCATCCGGCGCATGTAGTGGCGACGGCAGAGCACCTCGTACTCGATGACCTGCGCCCCGGCATACTCCTCCGTCTGGTCACCCTCGCCCACGTCGCCCACGACGATCTGGTCGCCCTCGACCACCATCACGCCGTCCACCACGCGGGCGTTGTGGGTGGCGGTCCGTCCGCACCAGCACAGCGCCTCGACCTGCAGCACCTCGGTGCGGTCGGCCAGCTCGATGAGGCGCCGGGACCCGGGGAACAGCTCGGTCCGGAAGTCGGCGCTGATGCCGAAGGCGAAGACGTCCAGCCCCATCTCGTCGACGAGCCGGGCCAGCTGCTCGACCTGGACGGGGGTGTAGAACTGGGCCTCGTCACAGATCAGGTAGTCGACGCGGCGGCCGCTGGTGGCCTGCTCGACCACGAAGTCCCAGAAGTCCAGGTCGTCGGTGACCTCGATGGCCTCGCGCGCCAGGCCGAGCCGGGAGGACAGCACCGACTCCCCCGCCCGGTCGTGCTTGGAGAAGATCAGCCCGCCGCGTCCGCGGGCGGCGTGGTTGTGGTCCATCTGGAGCGCGAGGGTCGACTTGCCGCAGTCCATCGTTCCGGTGAAGAAGACAAGCTCGGCCACGGCGTGCAGTCTACGTAACGGCGGGCAGGTGGAGCAGCGGGATCGCCATCTCCTCGCGTGTCAGCGAGCCGTGGTGCCCCTGCAGCGCCAGGAACTCGGGGCGCTGGGCCCGGGAGTCGAGCACGGTGGCGTGTCCGCGCATGGCCACCACGAGGTCGCCGATGCGCGGCAGCACCCCTTCCGCGACCGATCCGAACCAGCCCTGGTCGACGGCCTCCTCGCGGCTGACGACCAGCGCGGTGTCGCCGAGCAGCTCGGTCCAGGCGGCCAGCACCTCGGGCGCGGCGCCGGGCTCGCAGTACGGCTGCGGCACGCGGGGGTCACCACCCAGATGCCGTATGCCGTGGGCCAGGTCCGGCTCCCACGCCAGGTCCCGGCGCAGGATCTCGGGTGCCTCGACCATGCCGTGGTCGGCGGTGACCGTCAGGGAGGTGCCCGCCGGCAGCCGGCTGGCCAGGTCGGCCAGAGCGGCGTCGGTCCGCTCGACCTCCTCGCCCCACTGCCACGAGTCCGGCCCGTGGACGTGGCCGACCTTGTCGACCTCGCCCCAGTAGAGGTAGACGAAGCTGCGCGGCGACGCGTGCAGGGCGGCGACGGCCGCGTCGACCCGCTCCGGGAGCGCCTTCGCGGCGGCGAAGGACCCGCCGCGCTGGGCAGCGCGGGTCATCCCGGACCCGTCGAAGTAGCCCGGCCCGATCCGGGTGACGCGCACCCCGGCGGCCTCCAGTTCCTGGAAGAGGGTGCGGTGCGGCTGCCAGTCCTCGGGCACCGGCCCGTCGTCCCAGGACAGGTGGTTGAGCAGCCGGTCGTGCTCGGGCATCAGCACCTGCCAGCCGACGATGCCGTGCGCGCCGGGGGGCAGACCCGTCCCGAGGCTGCCCAGGCTGGTCGCCGTGGTGGCGGGGAAGCCGCAGGTCAGGGCGGGTGCCGGACTGTCCAGCGAACGGAGGAACGGGGCGTGGCCGCCACGCCGCCGCAGTTGCTCGGCCCCCAGCCCGTCGATGAGTGCCACGACGGCGCTCCGCGCGGGCGGGAGCACGAACGGCGGCTCCACCCCCAGGAAGGCGCCGGGGTCCGCGGACACACCCAGGCTCCGCGCAACCGCGGGCAGCACGGTGGCCAGCGACCCGGCATACTCCACCTCGAGGAACTCGGGTGGCAGGCTCACCACCGCCGGTTCACCGGCCCAGGCGGGCCGAGAGCTCCCGGGCGAAGTCGATGGCGCGGGACAGCGCCTCGGGACCGTCGGCCTCGGAGGTGATCCGCAGCGAGATGTCGTCCGAGGCCACGGTCCCCTCGTAGCCGTGGTCGCCCTCGCAGTTGGGGTCGGCGCAGACGGCCGGCACCAGGTCGAGTCGGGAGACGGTGCCCCAGCCCAGGGTGAGCGTCAGCGCGCGCCCGGCCAGGCCACCGGAGTATGCCGCGGGGTCGGGCAGCACGTGCGTCATCATCACACCGCGCACCGCCCGCAGCGGGACCGTCTCGGTGGTCGCGGTCGCGAAGTGCCCCTGCGGCTCGCCGGTCTCGTGGTCGTCGGCGTGGCCGATGACCAGCCGGTGCGGGGTCAGCACCAGCACGGTGACGTGCCGCCGGACCGCCTCCTCGTCCAGCGTCGTCTCCTGGTGCACCAGGTGCGCGACGATGTCGTCACCCGCAACCGCCGTGGCGACGACGTCCGCGACGAGGGCGGGCAGATACCCTGCATGCTCAATGTCCTCCCGCAGTCCCTGCGGGAGCGTCATGCTGTCTGGCTGAGGCATGGGACCATCCTCCCACCCCGGCCGCGACCTACCGGAACCGTGTCCACACGGCAGACGGCCCGGTCCCCTGCTGTGCTTGGTCCGACCACCCGAAAGGCCCCACGATGCGTCGACTGCTCGGTGCCGCCGCGCTCTGCGCCCTGCTGCTGTCCGGGTGCGGGGACGCCGACAACCCGGCCCCGTCCGACCCGGTGACCTCGGCGCCGGCCGACGTGGCACCGACGACCGCCGTGGCGGACACCGACCGCGTCACCGCGACCGCGACCCCGGACACCGCCGAGGTCACGAGCACCCCCGCTGCCCCGGCTGAGCCGACGCCGACCACGGCCGCTGCCACGACCCCTGCCCCGGCACCGACCTCCGGCGCTCCGGGGCCGGCCCCGAGCACCGGGGCGTGCACCGGTGACCAGCTGAGCCAGGACATCCTGGGCTTCCCGGGCGGGGTGCACGTCTACTTCTGCGACGGCGACTGGGCCTTCGCGTCCTACCCCGACGCGCCGGGCGCACCGGAGTTCATCGCCCAGCGGGTGGACGGCCGCTGGTTCCACGCGGTCGCCATCGGCGACCCGGTGTGCAGCGAGGACCTGGCGGCACGCGGGGCACCCCCCTCGATCGCCAAGCTGCTGCCTCGGTGCGACGAGCTGACGCCCACGGCCCCGCCGACCACCGCACCCCCGACCACCGCGCCCCCGACGACGGCACCTCCGACGACGGCACCTCCGACGACGGCGCCGCCGCAGCCGGCCTGTGTCATCAACACCAACCTGTATGGCGACACGCACGCCGAGCTCATCGGCGTCACCTGCGTCGAGGCCACCGCCGAGTGGGAGCTGGCCGAGGCCAACGCCGAGCCGTCCTGGACGATCCCGTGGATCACCCCGACGGGCTGGGAGTGCTACGTCACCCCGTTCGACCCCGAGTCCGCGGCGGCGGGCGCCTGCTACGGCCCGGACGGCCACGCCTACTTCACGTTGTACCTCCCCTGACCGATCGCCCCATCACCCG
>JAAYYA010000083.1 GCA_012515595.1 Actinomycetales bacterium | reverse complement strand
GCATCCGGTTCGTCGCCATCCTGGGGGAGCAGGAGGTCGAGGCCGGCACCGTCACCATCAAGGACCTGCGGCGCCAGGACCAGTTCACGGTGGCACGGGACGAGGCGGTGCGTGCCCTGCGGGTCGAACTGGCCCAGCCGCTGGACCTGCCGCAGGACGACTGAGGGCGCGACGCGGACTGGGCGGGCCACCTACCTGCCTCGGTTCGGCCAGAGCACGCGGCTGTGTTAGCGTAATAGCGCGTTAATACACCTACCCCGATCCGCCGGTGCATTCCGGCAGCCCTGGAGCCCTGATGAAGCGCCGAGACACCGGCCAGCCGGCCAGCGCCGCCGACGAGTTGTCGCGTCGCGAGCTGGCGCAGGCCGAGCTGGCGCGAGCGCTGGCCTCGGTGGAGGACCCGGAGCGGATGGCCGCTTTCCTGACCGACCTCTGCACGCCCGCCGAGCTCGAGGCGCTGGCGGACCGCTGGAGCGTGGTGCCGCTGCTGGCCGACGGCGTCTCCTACCGGCAGGTCCACGAGCAGACTGGCGTCAGCGTCACGACCGTCGGGCGGGTGGCCCGGTGCCTGGACCATGGCACGGGGGGTTATCGCGAGGTGCTCGCGCATACGCGCGGTGCGCAGCCGACCCGCGGCTGAGCGCACCGGCCCAGACCTGGCGCGACGACGCGCCCGCCCCTGAACCACCGGGCCCGCACGGGCCCAGACCCGGAAGGTCACCATGACCCCGCCTGCCACCACCCGCGACCGCCTGCGCGTGGCGATCCAGAAGTCCGGCCGCCTCGCCGAGCCGGCCCGTGACCTGCTCGCCTCCTGCGGGCTCACCTGGCGGGAGAGCCGCGACAAGCTCTTCTGCTACGGCGAGTCGCTGCCCGTCGACCTGCTGCTCGTGCGCGACGACGACATCCCCGGCCTCATCGCCGACGGCGTCTGCGACCTGGGGGTCGTCGGCCGCAACGTGCTGGTCGAGCACGACCTGGCCCGCACGGCCAACGGTCAGACGGCAGGCCTGAAGGAGTGGCGCCAGCTCGGCTGGGGCGTATGCCGCCTGGACATCGCGATCAACGACGACGAGCAGTGGACGGGGCCGCAGCAGCTGGCCGGTCAGCGGATCGCCACCAGCTATCCCCGCACGCTCAGCCGCTGGCTCGACGAGAAGGGTGTGGACGCCCAGGTCGTCACCCTGTCCGGCTCGGTCGAGATCGCACCGCGCCTGGGACAGGCCGACGTGGTCTGCGACCTGGTCTCGACCGGCGGCACCCTGGCGGCCAACGCGCTCAAGCCGGTCGAGACGCTGCTGCACTCCGAGGCCGTCATCGCCGGCCCGACCGCGCCGCTGGAGGACGGCCGCGAGGAGATCGCCGACCTGCTGCTGCGCCGGATGGACGGCGCGCTGCGCCTCAAGGAGACCCGCCTGCTCATGCTGCGGGCCGGCCGCGACGTCCTGCCCGAGGTGCTCAAGCGGCTGCCCGCCGGCGGCGAGCCGACGGTGCTGGCCGTGGACGGCCGGGACGAGGTCTCGGTCCAGCTCCTGTGCCACAACGCCGTGCCGTGGCCGCGGCTCGAGGAGCTCAAGCGCGCCGGCGCCCACACGATCATGGTGCTCCCGGTCGAGGGGATGCTCGCATGAGGACCGTCACCTGGTCCGCGCTGGACGAGGCCTCTCGGGACGAGGTCCTGTCCCGGACCACCGCGGCCGCCGGCCCGCAGGTCACCTCGGGGGTTGCCGACATCCTCGCCGGGGTGCGGGAGGGCGGCGACGCCGCACTGCAGGAGTATGCCGAGCGCTTCGACCGCGCACCCGCCCGGTCCCTCGTGGTGTCGGGGGAGGAGATCGAGCGTGCGGTCCGGGAGCTGCCGGAGGCGCTGCGCACCGCGATCCGGGACGCGGCCCGGAACATCCGCGCCTTCCACGAGGCCGGCATGACCAGCGACTACGAGGTCGAGACCGCACCGGGTGTGACCTGCGCCCGGGTCGTGCGCCCGATCCGGCGGGTCGGTCTCTACGTCCCCGCGGGCTCCGCCCCGCTGCCCTCGACGGCGCTCATGCTGGGCGTGCCGGCGCAGCTCGCGGGCTGCCCCGAGGTGGTCCTGTGCACCCCGCCGGGGGAGGACGGCCGGGCGGACGCCACCGTGCTGGCCGCCGCCGCCGAGTGCGGCATCACCCAGATCTTCGTCACCGGGGGAGCGCAGGCGATCGCCGCGATGGCCTACGGCACCGAGTCGGTGCCGCGCTGCGACAAGATCTTCGGGCCGGGCAACGCCTGGGTCACCGAGGCCAAGCGCCAGGTCAGCACCGCGGAGGGCGGCCCCGGCATCGACATGCCGGCCGGGCCGTCCGAGGTGCTGGTCATCGCCGACGGGGGAGCGGACCCCGAGTTCGTCGCCGCCGACCTGCTCTCCCAGGCCGAGCACGGCCCGGACTCCCAGGCGCTCCTGCTCACCGATGACCCGGCCCTCGCCTCGGCCGTCGCCGACGAGATCACCCAGCAGCTCGGCATACTGCCCCGTGCCGACATCGCGGCCAAGGCGCTCGACGGGAGCGCGATCGTGATCACCGAGGACATCGAGGAGGCCTTCGGGATCAGCAACGACTACGCCCCCGAGCACCTCATCCTGGCGCTCCGTGAGCCCCAGGAGTGGGTCGACCGGGTCGAGCGCGCCGGGTCGGTCTTCCTCGGCGACTGGGCTCCGGAGACGCTCGGCGACTACTGCAGCGGCACCAACCACGTGCTGCCGACGGCCGGCGCCGCGCGCTGGACCGGCGGGGTCAACGTCGCCAGCTTTCAGATCGCGATGACCGTCCAGCGGGTGACCCCTGCCGGGCTGGCCGGGATCGGGCCGACCGCGGTCGAGCTCTCCGGGGCCGAGGGGCTTATCGGTCACCAGGCAGCCGTCACCCGGCGCCTGGCCCGTGCGTCCTCGACGGACGCCCAGACCTCCTCGGCAGGCGGGGTGAGGTCATGACGGCGGACGAGGCGACACCGGACGGAACCGCTACGAAAATGTGCGGAGGGCGTGCGGAACCCCTATCAAAATTGGGGGGGTTCCGTGCGGATCTGATCCGGGAGGACCTGCGGGACTTCGCCGGCTACTCCTCGGCGCGCACCAGCGACACCGGGGCGCCGGCCACGATCTGGCTCAACGCCAACGAGGCGGCCACGCCCAGCGCGGTGGACCCCGAGGGCGCGCAGCGGCGCTACCCGGACCCGCAGCCGGCGCCGCTCGTGGAGGCCCTGGCGGACGCCTACGGCGTGACCCCGGACCGGGTCGTGGTCGGCCGGGGGAGCGACGAGTGCATCGACCTGCTGGTCCGCGCCCTGTGCGCACCGGGGAGCGGGGACGCGGTCCTGCAGACGTCGCCGACCTTCGGGATGTATGCCGTGTCCGCCCGGCTCCACGGCGTGCCGCTCGTCGACGTCCCCCAGCGGGACCTCGGGGACCTCTGGGAGGTGGACACCGAGGCCGTGCGGGACGCCGCGGTGGAGCAGGGGGCCCGCGTGGTCTTCCTGGCCAGCCCGGGGAACCCGACCGGGGCCGTGGTGCCCCTGGACCGGATCGCCGAGCTCGCCCGCGCGCTGGAGGACCGGGCCGTCGTCGTCGTGGACGAGGCCTACCAGGAGTTCGCCGCACCCCCGAGTGCCGCCACCCTGCTCGAGGCCCACCCCAACCTGGTGGTCCTGCGCACCCTGTCCAAGGCCCACGGGCTGGCCGGGGTCCGCGTCGGTGTGGCGCTGAGCCACCCGGACCTGGCCGCCGTGCTGCGCCGGGTCCAGGCGCCCTACCCGATCCCGGTGCCGGTCGCCGAGCTGGCCGTCAGCGCCCTCGCGGGCTCGGTCCGACGGTCGGTGGAGGCGCGGGTCGCGGAGACCCGGACCGGTCGGGAGCTCCTGGCCGAGATCCTGGGCGCGGATCCGAGGCTCACCACGGTCTACGCCAGCGAGGCCAACTTCCTGCTGGTCCGCGGGCCCGGGGCGGAGTCCCTGCTCACCGACCTGAGGGCGCATGGCATCGTGGTCCGCGACATGCGACACCTGCTGACCGACGCCCTGCGTGTGACCGTGGGCAGTCCCGAGGAGATCGACGCGGTGCGTGCGGCCCTCACCACGAAGGCAACGGCACCTACCCCGGCGACCGATGCGCAACCGGAGCCGGACGCCTCCTAAAACCACACGACATACTCCCTGCCCGAACCCCTGACCGCGACCCACCCACACCAGCATCGAGGAACCCACCACATGAGCACCCAGCGCCCCGTCCTCTTCATCGACCGGGACGGCACGATCATCGAGGAACCCGCCGACTGCCAGATCGACTCCTACGAGAAGCTGCGGCTGGTGCCAGGGGTCATGCCGGCCCTGGCACGGCTGCGCGACGCGGGCTGGGACTTCGTCATGGTCTCCAACCAGAACGACCTGGGCGGTCCGAACTTCCCGGTCGAGACGTTCCAGGGGCCGCACGACCTGCTGCTGCACATCCTGGAGAGCCAGGGCATCACCTTCAAGGAGGTGCACGTCGACCCGCACCCGCCGGGCCCGAACCAGCCGGACACCCGCAAACCGGGGATCGGCATGGTGCGGCACCTCCTCAAGGACCGGACCATCGACTGGGACCGCTCGATGATGGTCGGCGACCGGCAGACCGACCGGCAGTTCGGTGACAACCTGGGGATCGGGACCTACCTGCTGCAGAGCTCCATGGGACAGGGCGGCGACGACGCCGTGACCTGGGAGCAGATCGCCCACGAGCTGGCCAACCGCCCCCGGGTCGCGGTCGTGGATCGGAACACCTCCGAGACGAAGATCCACGTCGAGGTCGACCTGGACCGCACCGGCGACATCGAGGTCTCGACCGGCCTGGGCTTCCTGGACCACATGCTGGACCAGCTCGCCAAGCACGGCGGCTTCTCGATGAAGGTGACCTGCGAGGGCGACCTGCACATCGACGAGCACCACACCACCGAGGACACCGCGCTGGCGATCGGCCAGGCCTTGGACGAGGCGCTCGGCGACCGACGGGGCATCGGTCGCTACGGCTTCACCGCACCGATGGACGAGGCGCAGGCCAGCGCGGCGCTCGACCTGTCGGGCCGGCCGTTCCTGAAGTTCGAGTGTGACTTCGACCGCGAGATGGTGGGCGACCTGCCGACCGAGATGGTCGAGCACTTCTGGCGGTCCTTCGCCGAGGCGCTGCGGGCCACCCTGCACCTGTCGGTCACCGGGGACAACGCCCACCACAAGATCGAGGTGGGCTTCAAGGCCGTGGCGCGGGCGCTGCGCCAGGCGATCCGCGTCGAGGGCACCGAGCTCCCCTCGACCAAGGGCGTGCTCTGAGCCGTGACCAGGCCCCAGACCAGGCCACAGTCCAGGCCGAAGGTCGCCCTCGTCGACTCCGGCGGCACCAACATCGGGTCGGTCCGCTACGCCCTGGACCGGCTCGGTGCCGACGCCCGGCTGACCAGCTCGGCTGACGACATACTGGCTGCTGACGGGGTGATCCTGCCCGGGGTCGGGGCCGCCGCCGCCGGCATGAGCCGCCTGCACGACAGCGGTCTGGTCGACGTGCTGCGCCAGGTCGGGCAGCCGCTGCTCGGCGTCTGCCTCGGGATGCAGCTCCTCTTCGAGCGGTCCGCCGAGGACGGGGGCACCGAGTGCCTGGGGCTG
>JAAYYA010000537.1 GCA_012515595.1 Actinomycetales bacterium | reverse complement strand
CCGGCGGAGCGTCCGGCGGGCCCGGGAGCACCGACGGCGGCGGGTTCACGTGCGGGTGCGGTCATGACGCGCTGACTCTACGACACCCTGGAGCCCGTGCCGCCGTTCGCTGTCGCGCAGGCGTTACTCGCTGGTAGGCTCCGCGTCAGTCCTGTCGGCAAAGGAGCCCCGATGCGCCGTACCCTCGGCATTCTCAGCCTGATCCTCGGCGCGTTCGCGCTGCTGCTCGGCCTGCTGGCCAAGCCCGTGATCTATCCCAGCCTCACCAAGGTCGCCCTGGACCAGGACTCCACCTCGATCTCCCGCGGGGAGAACATGCAGGCCCTGCAGGTCTCGGCCGACGGCGTCGCGAAACTCGAGGGCGTCACGCTGCTCTCGACCCGCCGGGTGGTGGGCATCCCCGGCCTGGCCGAGGGCAACAACGCCTTCTGGCAGACGACGGTGCGCTCCGAGGTCGAGGACGGCCCGCTGCTGACGCTGTCCGACGAGGGCGTATCCCTCGACCGGACCACGGCGATGGCCACGAACTGCTGCGGCGACTACATCGCGGTCGGCGACGCTGCGGCGCCAGACGAGGAGGCGGAGCGCCAGCCGATCCAGCACGACGGGCTGTTCTTCAAGTTCCCCTTCGACACCCAGCAGGAGGACTACCCCTACTGGGACGGCGCGCTCGGCCGGTCGGTGACCGCCGAGTTCCAGGGTGAGGAGACCATCGAGGGCGCCTCCACCTACAAGTTCGTCATGGCCCTGGGACCGGAGGAGGTCTCGGAGAGCGAGGGGCTGCCGGGCGCCCTGTTCGGCACCGACGAGCCGGTCGACGCCGGGCGCATCTACCAGAACACCCGCACCCTGTGGGTCGAGCCCAACACGGGAGCGATCATCAAGGGGCTCGAGGAGCAGAACGTCCACTTCGCGCCGCGCGACACGAGCCTGCCGACCGTGCCGATCACCGTCGGCACGATCGGCTACACCGACGAGACGGTGGCCGCGAACGCCGACGAGTTCGGGTCGTCCGGCTCCACGCTCGCCATCATCCGCGACCACCTCACCTGGATCGGTCTGGTGGCCGGCCTGGCGCTCCTGGCCCTCGGGGCCTTCCTCACTCTGGGCGGGTCCCGCACCCCGCGGCCTGCCGGCGACGGGGCTGGCTACGACGACGCGGGCTACGACCCGGAGTATGACGACACCTACGACGCGGGAGCCGACGGGGCCGAGGACACCGAGCTGCTGACCCGGCGGATGCACCGCGAGCGCGACACCCACTGAGCCGGCCCGCTCCTGCGCCGGCAGCGCGGCAACCCACTGAGCAGGCCCACGCCCGCGTGGGGTGCACGCCACCCACGGCGCTTACCCTCGACGCCGGTCAGCCGAGGTGGGCCCTGACCGCCTGGATCGTGTCGGCCTCGTCGGCGGGCTTGTCCTCGCGGTAGCGCAGCACCCGGGCGAAGCGCAGCGCGACCCCGCCGGGGTAGCGGGTCGACCGCTGCACGCCGTCGTAGGCGATCTCGACGACCTGCTCGGGGCGGACGAAGACGACGTGGCCCTCGCGGTGGGTCTCCAGTTCCAGGAAGCGTCGGGTCTGCCACTCGAGCATCTCGTCGGTCATCCCCTTGAACGTCTTGCCGACCATGACCAGCTCACCGGACTCGGCGTGCCTGGCCCCGAGGTGGATGTTGGAGAGCCAGCCCCTGCGCCGCCCGCTGCCCCACTCGATCGCCAGGACGACCAGGTCGAGGGTGTGCCGCGGCTTGACCTTCACCCAGCCTGCGCCCCTGCGACCGGCGGCGTAGGGCGCGTCCAGCTGCTTCACGACGACCCCCTCGTGTCCGGCCGAGACCTGGTCGCCGAAGAACGCCCGGGCCACCTCCGGGTCGGCGGTCACCGTGCTGGGGACCAGCAGGTCGGGGGCCAGGTCGCGCAGCGCCGCCCACCGGTCCCGGGCCGGCTCGTCCACGAGGTCCCGGCCGTCGACGTGCAGCAGGTCGAACAGGAAGGTCGTCAAGGGCACGCGTGTGCGCAGCGACGCGGGGTCGGCGGTGCTCGCGGTCCGGGCGCCGGTCACCTGGAACGGCTCGGGGCGACCATCCGCGGCCAGGGCGATGACCTCCCCGTCGAGGACCGCCCGGCGGGCGGGCAGGGCCCGGACCTCCTCGACCACCTCGGGCATCCGGTCGCTCACCTCCTCCAGGGTGCGGGTGAAGAGGCGTACCTTCCCTTCGTCGAGATGCGCCTGCAACCGGATGCCGTCGACCTTGGTCTCGACGGCGACCGGCGTGCTGCCGTCCACCACCTCGCCGACCTCCGGTGCGGACCCGGCGAGCATCGGCCGCAGCGGACGGCCCACCTCGAGCCCGGTGCGCGCGAGAGCGGCAGCGGCGGCCTCACCGTCACCCGCAGCCAGGGCCGCCTCGGCAACCGGCCCCGCGAAGCCCGCGAGCATCACCGCACGGCGGACGTCCGCCTCAGACACCTCCGCCGCCTCCGCGATGGCCTTGAGCATGACACCGTCGCCGGCGCCCTGGCGCAGCTCCCCGGTGATCAGGCCCACCAGCCAGTCCTGCTCCTCGGCCGTGGCCCGGCCGAACAGGGCGGCCAGCTCCGCGCCGCGCTCGGCCGTCGAGCCCGCCCCGGCGAAGGCTCTCAGCCGGCTCAGCGACACGTCGACCTCGTGGACAGTCAGGCTCGACGCGTCGGCGGGATCGGGAAGGGCCTGCAGGCCGCGCCACCCCACGCCGACCGTCCGCTGGGGCAGTCGGCCCGCGAGGTAGTCGGTGACCACCCCGACCTCCTCCGGCGAGGCCTCCCGCAGCGTCTCCGCGAGCGCCGCCACCTTGGCCGTCCGGGACCTGGTGCCGGCGACCGCTGCCGATGTCTCGATCACCCGGGCGAGCTGCATACGGACAGCATCCACCCCACCACCGACAGACGGCGGCCGAAATCACCCTGCTCACCACGAGCGGCCGGAGTCACCGCGGCCCAACCACCGCCAGTGGCGCAGTCACCCCTGCCCCCCGCCAGTGGCGCAGTCACCCCTGCGGCAGCTCCGCGGCGTCGAGGGGTGGGACGTACTCGGCGCCGTCGAAGACCTCGGGCACCGCCTCGACGGAGGCGTCGATCACCTGCCCGCGGGAGTAGACGAGGTCGCCGGGGCCGGCCCAGGGAACCAGGTCCTCGACGGTGACGAAGTGGTAGTCGCGCGCTCGGAGGTCCGCGACGATGCCCGGGACCGCCGCCACCGACTGGGAGATCGTGTCGTGCTGCAGCACGATCGCCCCGTTGTGGATGTGGGTGCGGACGTGCGTCCTGATCTGCTCGGTGTTCTGGCTCTCCCAGTCGCGCGTGTCGATGCTCCACAGGATGAGCGGGACACCGAGGTTGCGGGTGTTGGAGTTCCACGCCCCGTAGGGCGGGCGCAGCATGTCGGTCGGCGCGATGCCGAGACTGGTCAGCAGGTCTCTCGTCGAGGTGAACTGGCTGCGCTGCTGAGCCAGCGTGAGCGTGGTCATCTGCGGGTGGTCCCAGGAGTGGTTCTCGACCTGATAGCCGTGGTCAAAGGTGCGCCTGACCGTGTTGGGCCGGCTGTTGGACTGCTGGCCGAGGACGAAGAACGTCGCCGGGACGTCGAGGGCGTCCAGCGTGTCCACGAGCTGGCTGGTGTAGGCGGACGGGCCGTCGTCGAAGGTCAGCGCCACGCACTTGACGACGTCGCAGTCCGGGCCGGGCGGGGGTGGCGGCGGGGGTGTCGCCGCGGCGACGGCATCGTCCAGCAGCTGGGTGCAGACCGCGCTCAGGCCGCCGAGCGCCACCACCCGGTCGGGCTGGGTGTCCGCCAGGTAGTCCCGCACGACGTCCGGCACCCTCACGCAGGGACCGTTGACCAGCAGCACCGGCCCGTCGGTGAGCACTCCGGAGGCGACGGCGTCGGCCAGGTTGCTTCCGTCGCCCCGTGCGATGTAGACCCGGGCGCTGCCGGAGGGGAAGGCTCGCTGCGCTACCTCCACGGACGTTCCGTAGCGGGTCGAGCCAGCCAGCCGGCCCGTCTCGCGCCCGTCGGCGGCCTCGAGCAGTCTGCTGGTACTGACCGCAGTCGTGCCTCCGAGGGCGATCACCCGGTCGGGGTCCAGCGCCGCGATCGCGTCGCGGGTCACCTGCGGCACGTGGTTGCCCGCGGAGTTGAGCAGCAGGATCGGGCCATCGGTCAGGACGCCGCCGACCATCGCGTCCGGGGAGCTGTTGCCGCGCGCCAGGTAGACGGTGCTGGCGCCCCCACTGAACTGGTAGAGCCCGATAGCTGCCGCGGTCCCGGCCCGATCCGCCCCGGCCAGCCGGTCGGTCGCCCGGCCGTTGGCCGCCACCTCGAGCTGGGACTCGCAGACCGCCTGGTCGCCGCCAAGGGCCACGACCATCGGCGGGTCCAGCCGGTCGACCTCGGCTCGGACGACCGCGGGGGGATTGCCGCAGGCCCCGGGGACCAGGAGGATCGGCCCGTCCGTGAGGACGCCGGCGGTCAGCGCGTCGTCGAACACGTCCGCGCGGGCCAGGTAGACGCGCTGGGCGTCCCCTGGGTTCTTGAAGGTCCACTTGGAGAGCGACACCGAGGTGCCGTAGCGGTCGAGGCCGGCGAGCCGCGCCTTGGTCGCTGCCGGAACCGCCGGAGGGACCGCTGCAGTGACCGCGGTCAAGGCCGTACCGGTGTAGGCGAGCTCGTTGACGGAGATCCCCACGGAGCCGGCCAAGGTGTCGGCGGCTGCGACGACACCAGGTGCAGCCCGCAACGGCGTCAGGGGATCGGAACCGCTGGCGGGACCGCCGAAAGCAGCCACACCGGGAGCAACAGCGAGTACCACGGCAGCCAGGGTCGACAGGACGACCCCCTTGGTCTTCATTTAACCGAGCGTAGACCTAATCTTTACCGATGCATATACCTCTGTAGAACGAAATCAGGGGCGCTCGTGAGGTGCGTCGGCGCAGGGGTGCGCCACGGTGTGGTGAGGTGCGCCAGGGCAAGGGTGCGCCACGGCGTGGTGGGTGCGCCGTCGCGCGCACGCCACGGTGTGCTGGTCCTGACTACATCGGTGGCGCGTCGGCCGGCGGCTCGATAACTCCGAAGGCCTCGCCGTCCGGCCCGGTGATCACCGCCACCCGACCGAACTCGAACGCATAGGGCTCCATCACCACCTGGGAGCCGGCAGCCGCCGCGCGCTGCAGGGTGGCATCCAGGTCCGCGACGTTGAACGTCACCGACCAGTACGCCGGCTGCCCCTCGTCGACCACTCCGACCCCGCCGGCCGGCCGCTCACCCCCGGGCACGCTGAACATGGCGTACGACATCCCCTCGCTCGACATGTCCTCGTAGGTGAACCCGAAGACCTTCGCGTAGAACTCCTTGCCCTGCTCGAAGTCGCCGACCATCGCCTCGCACCACGAGACCGACCCGGGACTGTCGGCAACATTGAAACCGGTGTGCTCGCCATACTGCCAGGCACCGAAGGTGGCGCCGGTGGGATCGGTGAACACGCTCATCGACCCGAGCGCCTCGAGCTGCATCGGCGGGAAGAGTACGGTCCCACCGTGCTCGGCGACCGAAGAGGCAACGGCATCGATGTCCTGCGTGCCCAGGTAGGTGGTCCAGTAGTGACCCGGGTCGTCCATCCCGGGCATCGGCGGGGCCAGCCCTGCGGCCGGCTGCCCGTCGACCAGCGCCATGAAGTAGCCACCGAACTCCTCGGTGGACTCGGTGAACTCCCAGCCGAGCACGTCCGCGTAGAACGTGCGGCTGGCCTCGGGGTCGCTGACCGAGATGTCGACCCAGCACGGGGTTCCGGCCGGCCAGCTCTCCAGGTGAATCGCCATGATCGCTCCTTCGATATGGACGGCCCTCTCAAGACCGTCGTGGTGAACCGTGCCAGGGCGGCCGTCCCGCGAAGGCTCCGGACTCCCGACACTAGAACGGACCGCCGACAGTGGTAAGACTCATCGGGTGAACACCCCAGAACGCCTTCGCGACCTGCTGCGCCACCACCCGCTGGTCGACGGCCACAACGACCTCCCGTGGCGGGCCCGCGACCTGGTCGGCTACGACTGGGATGCGCTGGACATCGCGGGCAGCACGCCGAACCACACCGACCTCCCGCGGTTGGACGCCGGCGGGGTCGGGGCCCAGTTCTGGTCCGTCTTCGTCCCGTCGAACCTGCCTCCGGACCAGGCCGTGATCCAGACTCTCGAGCAGATCGACGCGGTCTACGCCATGCTGGACCGCTACTCCGAGCGGCTCGAGCTGGCCACCACTGCCGACGAGGTCGACGCCGTCTTCGCCTCCGGGCGCATCGCGTCCCTCATGGGAGCCGAGGGCGGCCACTCGATCGGCTGCTCGCTGGGAGCGCTCCGCATGCTGCACCGGCTCGGCGTGCGCTACCTGACCCTCACCCACAACGACAACGTGCCCTGGGCCGACTCCGCGACCGACGAGCCGGTCCTCGGCGGGCTGTCCGACTTCGGCCGCGAGGTCGTGCGGGAGATGAACCGGCTCGGCATGCTCGTCGACCTGTCGCACGTCTCGGCGGACACGATGCGCGACGCCCTCGCGGTGTCCGAGTCGCCGGTCATCTTCTCGCACAGCTCGGCCCGTGCGGTGTGCCCGAGCCCGCGCAACGTCCCGGACGACGTGCTGGAGTCCCTTGCCGCCAACGGGGGCACCTGCATGGCGGTCTTCGCGCCACAGTTCGTCTCACCGGAGGTCTGGGAGTGGAAGGTCGAGGCCGCGGCCGCCGCGGCCGAGGTGGGGATCGCCTCGACCGACCTGGTCCTGTTCGAGCCGTGGGCCGAGCAGTATGCCGTCACGCACCCGCAACCTCGGGCGACCCTGGAACAGGTGGTCACCCACGTCGAGCACCTGCGCGAGGTCGCCGGCGTGGACCACGTCGGGGTGGGAGGCGACTATGACGGAGTGTCCAGCCTCCCGGTGGGGCTGGAGGACGTCTCGGGCTACCCGCGACTGTTGGCAGCCCTGGCCGACCGCGGCTGGTCCGATGCGGATCTGGTCAAGCTGGCCGGCGGCAACGTGCTGCGCACCCTGCGGGACGCAGAGGCTGTCGCCCGCCAGCTGCAGTCCAGCCGCGGGCCGAGCCTGGTGACCTTCCCGGGCTGACCAGGTGGGGTGCGCTCATCCCTGAGGGGTCGGATGCCGTGGGTCGGGACGCCGTGGGGTCGGGACGCCGTGGGGTCGGGACGCGTAGGGTCGGGACGCGTAGGGTCGGACCATGGCACGGACGACCGCGGCGAAACTTCAGATCAAGCCGGGGCAGGAACTCCTGTTCGTCGGCGAGCCCAGCCATCACGCGCTGCTGGGGGCACTGCCCGAGGGGGTGCAGTCCGTGGAGGATGCCACTCAGGGGACGACGGGCGTCGCGGTGCTCTTCACGCAGGACCGCCGAGCCCTCGACGATCACCTGTCGTCCCGCCTGCGGCGTCTGAATGATGCCCGTGCCGTGTGGATCGCCTACCCGAAGGGCAACCGGACGGACATCAACCGGGACAGCATCTGGCGGCGGGCCGAGGAGGTCGGCTGGACCGCCACGGCGAATGTCGCGCTCGACGAAGTCTGGTCTGCTGTCCGGATCAAGCCTGCGCGCTGACCACCTCGAGAGCGCATCCGGCTGCATCCCCCATCGCGACCACCATCCGGACGCCGCACTCGCCTGGGTGACGCCTGACTGAACTCTGCCTACTCCCCGTCCACCAGCACGGTTCAGAAGGGTGGTGGGGTGTCGTCGGGGGTGGCCCACGGGCCTTGCTCGGGGGTGTCCTTCCCCGGCGTCCCACTGTCCGTGCCGCCTGTGCTGTCCGTGTTGGCCGCGTCGTCCGCGCTGGCTGCCTGGTCGTTGGTCCCCTCGGGGTCTGCGGCGCGGGCGTGGCGGGCTTGTTCGGCCTTGACGATGTCGGGGTTGGGGCCGTTGATCTTCCGGCCGGTGGTGGGGTTGCGGCGGGTCAGGCGGATGGTGTCCCAGGCGGGGAAGGTCTCATCGCCGTAGGGTTCGTCCTCCCCGGCGGTGAGCCGGGGGCGGCCGGGCCGGTAGGACAGGGCCTGGT
>JAAYYA010000536.1 GCA_012515595.1 Actinomycetales bacterium | reverse complement strand
GCCAGCGGCTCACCCTGCGCCTCGCCGTCGGCATCACCGACAGGACGGTCGAGGAGAACCCAGCGGTGCGACATACGGCCCAGTTCGACCTCGGCGACGTCCTCGTCGGAGCAGGCGGCTTCCAGCGTGGCGACGGCCGCCTCGTCTTGCGTGGTCGGCAGGTCCGCGTGCTCGACGAGCTCGTCGGTGTAGGACAGCTCGGCGGCGCCGAGCGGCCGGGCGCCGTGGTCGGAGGTGAGGCTCATGAGGACCGGGAGCAGGGCCAGCTGGTCGTCAGGGACGTCCGCCGCGCGGTCCAGAGCCCACGGCGGCCCGCTGAGGATGCCCTGGCCGAAGAGCCGCACGAACGAGACGGTCTCCGCGGACTCCTGCACGCGCACCAGCCGGTCACCCCCGGCCATCAGGCCCTCGAGCGGGCTCCCCTCCTCGCCGAGCAACAGGGCCCACGCGTGCCGGATGGTGTCCTCGGTGCCGGGTCTCACGCCAGCAGGCTATCGGGACGCCACGTGGCCACTGACGGCGAGTCTCGATAGCCTCGCAGCCATGAGCCTCGATCGCCCCGTCACCCCCAACCCCTACGACCTGCTGCCGGCGGTGCCGTCGTTCACGGTCACCAGCACCGACGTCACCGACGGTCAGCCGCTCAAGGACGACCAGGTCGCTGCCTTGGGAAACAACGTCTCACCGCAGCTGAGCTGGTCCGATGTGCCGGAGGGCACCAAGTCCTTCGTCGTGACCTGCTACGACCCGGACGCGCCGACGCCGTCGGGCTACTGGCACTGGGTCCTGGTCGACCTGCCCGCGGACGTGACCTCGCTGGACACCGGCGCTGCGGCCGGCGAGCTGCCGGGCAAGGCCTTCCACGTGCGCAACGACGGGGGCGATGCGGGCTTCGGGGGTGCCGCGCCGCCGCAGGGCGACCAGGTGCACCGCTACTACTTCGTGGTGCACGCGGTGAGCGAGGAGTCGCTGGGTGTCACCCCGGAGGCCTCGCCCGCGGTCGTCTCCTTCCACCTGGCGTTCAAGACGCTGGGG
The DNA here is from genome assembly GCA_012515595.1 of Actinomycetales bacterium. Classification (GTDB taxonomy): domain Bacteria; phylum Actinomycetota; class Actinomycetes; order Actinomycetales; family Dermatophilaceae; genus Ornithinicoccus. Next base: position 1,213 of record JAAYYA010000536.1, on the reverse strand, counting down.
CGGGCGATCATCCACGGGACCTATCAGCACTGACCCGACGCAGCCGGGCGGCCTTGCGCTCGTGGTGGGCGGCGAGGTCCGGTTCGCCCCGTTCCGCGTGCAGCAGGGCCAGCTCGTCGTGGACGTAGGGGTCGGGTCGCCCCGCCTCCTCGTTGGTCCGGGCCAGCTCCTGCTGTAGCGCGAGCGCCTCGTCCGCCCGGCCCAGCAGCCGCAGGGTCCAGCCGACCATCCAGCGGGCGATCGCGGTCTCGGCCGCGTCCCCCTGGGCGTTGCGCACCCGCACCGCCTCCTCGAACGTCTCCAGCGCGGCGGCCAGGTCGCCCGCGTCGTGCAGGACCATCCCCTGGTTGTTGAGCAGCGGCGCGACCCAGCGCTTCGCCTCCGGATCCGCGCTGGCCCGGGCCACGTCCAGCGCTTCCCGGGTCAGGCGCTCCTGCTCCGCCGGGGCCTCGGGGAGCAGGGCGAGCATGTGGAGCGCGTCGAGGCCCAGCCCCGGTCGCCCGCCCTCATCGGCCAGAACCCGTGCCCGGGTGAAGCAGGTGGCCGCGGCCACCGGGTCACCGGCGTCGCGCAGCAGCCGGCCGCGCTCGAGCGCGGCCCGCGTGCCTACCTCGCCCTCCGCGGAGGTGAGGGCGTCGAGCTCGGCGTGCGCCTCGGCATACTGCTCCTGCAGTCCCAGCGCCCGGGCGACCTGGGTGGTCAGCACGGCCGCCTCCTGCGGATCTGCGGAGGCGCTGCGCCGCTCGCGGAACCGTCGCTCGGACCCGGCGGGGTCGGAGAAGTCCCAGAGCGCCCGGAGCGCGGCAGGGTCGATCACGGTCCCAGTCAACACCCGGCCGTCCACTGCGCGCGAGGCGCTCGACCAGGCTCGGTGGTCTACCGTCGAATCCGTGACGACTCCGCTGAAGCGCCCGCCCAGCGAGCGGGAGCAGCTCGCCGAGGAGCTGCTCGACCGGCTGACGCCGATGATGAGTGCGCTGGGTGTCATCCTCGTCCTGGTCATCCTCGGCGAGCAGCTGGCCAGGCCCGGCAGCGGCGTGGCGACCGCGTTGTCGTGGGTCAGCTGGACGCTGTGGGGCCTCTTCCTGATGGAGTTCGTCGCCCGGATGGTTGTCGCCCCGAACACCTGGCGCTTCTTCCGGCGCAACTGGTGGCAGCTGATCTTCATCGCGATCCCGCTGCTGCGGGTCCTGCGCCTCGTGCGGGCGTTCCG
>JAAYYA010000535.1 GCA_012515595.1 Actinomycetales bacterium | reverse complement strand
TGAGTCCCCTCTGGACGCCCAAATACGGCTCGATCGACGCCTATGCGGCCTCGACCGCCCCTCTGGTCGGCGAGTTGCGTGCGCGGATGGGTTACCCATCGCCCGGCGCCCTAGCAGAGCCGTCGGTTCGGCGCGAGCAAGTGGCCGAGGACGACGTGGCGACCTACTCCCGAATGTGGATCCAGGTCTTCGAGGGCGTCGAGCTCTACTCGCTGTTCATCGTGCCCAAGGGGATCGACAGTCCCGCGCCACTCGTCATCACTCAGCACGGTGGCGGGGGCACCCCCGAGGTGGCGACATTCGCGGGTGGAGCGAACTACCACGACATGGTGCGCGGCGCCGTGTCGGAGGGCTATGTGGCCTGGGCGCCTGCCCTCGTGTTCAACACCTTTGGCGACGGTGAGTTGCTGCCCCAGGGGATCCGGTCGCTATTGGACGCTCGCGCCCGGCGGGCCGGCACCACCCTCGCTGCCGTCGAGATCACCGCCATCACCACGGCGTTGACCGCGGTCCTCCGCCAGCCCGAGGTGACCCCTGAGCGCGTCGGCATGGTCGGGCTCTCCTACGGCGGCTTCTACACCCTCTACACGGCCGCCCTGGAGCCCCGCATCAAGGTGGCGGTCTCGTCCTGCTTCTTCAACGACCGCGCCTCGGTGTTGGCCGCGGCGGAGCCCCACGGCTGGGAGGACATGTCCTACCTTGGCGCGGGCCGGCTCATCGATGACGCCGACGTGGCGGCATTGATCTGCCCTCGGCCGCTACAGGTACAGGTGGGTGTGTCCGACGACCTGTTCCCCGTCGAGGGCGCCCGGGCCGCGGCCCCCAAGGCACGCCGCCACTGGGAGGAGCTAGGGCTGGGCGACCGGTTCGAGTTCATCGACGCCGAGGGAACCCACGAGTGGTTCGGCCCGCCGGCCTGGTCCTTCCTGCGGAAGTGGCTCTAGCGGGGGCTACTCGAACCGGAAGTCGACCGACACCTCGCCACCGGGCGGCACTTGGACGTTCGGCCTGTAAGCGCAAGGGCTGGTATGCCGTGACACGATGCGTCGATGCTGCTAACCTGACCACTGAGGGAGATCAAGGCGCGTAGCCTCTGGGGGAGAACTCCATGGAGCCCCGCAGGGCAAGCTATCTGCTCTTGGTTCTCGCAGCCATCGCCGCGATGACGACCTGCAGCGTGCTCCTCACCATGACGGGTGGGATCGCCATGTTCGGTCCTGGCAAGGGCCCCGCCTCTGACGATGACGTCCACGCCGCCCGGCGTGAGCAGATGGTCCGTGCGCTTGCCGCCAGCGGGCTCGGTCTGGAGCCACACGTTCTCGACGCCATGGAGCGTACGCCGCGCCACCTCTTCGTGCCCGATGAGCACCGCCATGTGGCTTACCGCGACACGCCTCTGCCCCTGAGTTCCGGCCAGGCCATCTCGGCGCCGGGTGTCGTCGCCCGGATGACTCAGTTGCTCAATGTCTCAGTCGACGACCGTGTGCTCGAGGTCGGGACCGGCTCAGGCTACCAAGCTGCCGTGCTCGCGGAGGTCGTCCAGCATGTCTACACCATCGAGATACTGCCCGAACTCGCCGAGACAGCCGCCGCTCGGCTGGCCGAGCTCGGGTACTCGAACGTCACGGTGCGCTCGGGCGATGGCTACCTCGGCTGGCCCGAGGTAGCTCCCTTCGACGGCATCATCGTGACCTGCGCGCCGACGGATGTTCCCGAGCCACTGTGTGCCCAGCT
>JAAYYA010000015.1 GCA_012515595.1 Actinomycetales bacterium | reverse complement strand
GCTCAGGCCTGGGGCGGGTGCCCCGCGACGAGCGGGGTGTCGACGCCGATCGCGCCGAACTTGGCCGCACCGCCCGGGGAGTCCAGGGGTGCGTCGCGGCCGTCCAGGGTCTCGAAGAAGAAGTCCGCGTTGTCCTGCAGGTAGGGCATCCACTCGGTCGGCAGGTCGTCCTCGTAGTAGATCGCCTCGACCGGACACACCGGCTCGCAGGCCCCGCAGTCCACGCACTCGTCGGGGTGGATGTAGAGCGCTCGGGTGCCCTCATAGATGCAGTCGACCGGGCATTCCTCGACGCAGGCGCGGTCCACGACGTCGATGCAGGGCTGGGCGATCACGTACGTCACGGCGTTCCCTCCTGGAGCTCGGTCTTCACGCCACCACTATTTCACGATAGGTTTTGGAGAAACAAGAGGCGCGGCCGACACGCGACGGCCGGCCGCGGGCCACCGACCAGACGAGCGGAGATGAGCGGACGTGGAGAACACGCTGACCGAGGCCCTCGAGCGGGAGCACGACGAGATCGACGCGGGTCTGGAGGCCTTCGCCGAGGGGCTCGCCGCGGGCACCTTCCGCGAGGACGATCTGTCCCGGGCCGCGACGGCGCTGCGGCGCCACATCTACCTTGAGGAAGAGTTCCTCTTCCCACCGCTGCGAGCGGCCGGGATGCTGCCACCGGTCCTCGTCATGCTGCGCGAGCACGGCGAGATCTGGCGCACCCTCGACGCACTGGAGGTGGAGGCGAACCGGCTCAAGGAGACGGTCGGCCCGGACGTGGGTGAGCACCCCGTCGCGGGCTCGGGCGAGGCGGCGGACACCTGCCGCGACCTGCTGGAGATCCTGGCCGAGCACAACGCCAAGGAGGAGCCGATCATCTACCCCCAGGGCGACGTCGTGCTGGCCCCGGACGTCAAGCAGGACCTGCACGACTTCATCCTCGAGGGCCAGATGCCGCAGGGCTGGGTCTGCGAACAGGCCTGATCGTCCCCTGATGGGACGGCCTCGCGTCGAGCCCGGGCCACGGGGGCCGGCCCGTCAACCGTCAGGGAGCTCCCGAGTCATGCCATGACGTGTGGAGCGCCTGGGACTCGGCGGCCACCAGTGCACCGCACTCTTGACAGACGGGCATCAACCCGGCCCGCTCGGAGCGGCGATAGCCGGGCAACAGCTGGGCGCGGGTCAGGCCAAGGAACGTCAGGAACGGCATCCCCCGATGCTAGGTCGCTCCCGGTTCACGCCAACCCACCGCCTAGGCGCGCCGGTGACCCAGAAACCCTGCAACGCGACGCGCCCGGTGGCCCAGATTTCCGCAACACCGTGCGCTCGGTGGGGTGGAATTTCACCACCCGGTGCGCTCGGTCGTTAGGTGGCGGGTGGGGCGGGCGGCAGGGCCACGCGGAAGACCGTGTCGCCGGGCTCCGAGGTGACGTCGATGGTGCCGCCGTGGCGCTCGACCACGATCCTGCGCGCGATGTCCAGGCCCAGGCCGGTCCCCTGGCCCACCGGCTTGGTGGTGAAGAACGCCTCGAACGCGCGCTCCGCGACCTCGGGTGGTAGCCCGGGGCCGGAGTCGCCGATCTCGACGACGACCCCACCGTCGTCGCCGGGACGCGTCGTGACGCGGAGGGTGCCGCTGCCGGCCATCGCGTCGAGGGCGTTGCCGATGAGGTTGGTCCACACCTGGTTGAGCTCGCCGGTGTAGCCCTCGATGCGCGGCACGTCGCCGTAGTCCTTGAGCACCTCGATAGTGCCGTCCCGGAGGCGGTGGCCCAGCACCAGCAGGGTGCTCTCGAGGCCCTCAGCGACCGCCAGGTGCTGGATGGCCGCCCGGTCGACCTGGGAGTAGGAGCGAACGGCGGCAACCAGCTCGGAGATGCGCCGGGTCGACTCCGTGATCTCGGCGCGCAGCACCGTGCCCTGCAGGCTGGCCACCACCCAGTCGAGCCCCGCCTGCAGCGAGTCCTCGTCCACGACGTCGGCGAGCCGGTCGCACCAGGCGCTGTCGGCGTTGGCCGAGGCCAGCACCGGCGCCGCCACCCAGCTGCGGTCCACCCCGCTGGCCTCCAGTCGCTCGGCGAGGGCGTCCTCGATCTCAGCCAGGTCGACATACGCGGGGGCGGGGCGGGCGGCCAGGTCGCGGCGCAGCTCGTCCAGCGCGGTGAACTGCTGCGCGGTGATGCCGTTCCTGGCCAGCACGCTCAGCGACGCGAACAACGTGTCGTCGGCCGCGCCGAGGGCGGCCGTGGCGCGGGTCGCCGCGGCGGCCGGGTTGTTGATCTCGTGGGCCAGGCCGGCGGCCAACTTGCCCAGGGTGGCCAGGGCGTCCCGCTGGCGGGCGGTCGACTCGACATACAGCGCCATGCCGTAGACGCCCTTGATCAGGTGGCTGCCGAACGGGAACCACTTCTCCGCGAGGTCGCGCAGCGACGTGGCCGGCACCCGGAGCACCCGGCCGGGCTCCAGTCCGCGAGCGCCGGCCAGGTAGCGGCCGGTCTCGACCCAGGCGCGGAACCCACCGGCCCACCGGCCGGGGGCGTCCATCCGCCCGACGACCATGTCCTCGCGCTCGGTGCGGCGCACCAGGTCGATGACGCCGTCGATGATCACCCACCAGTCGTCCGCGCGGTCGCCCTCGACCCAGAGGACCTCACCCGGCTGGAAGGCGACCTCCTCCGCGGCGTCGATGAGCTCGGCGAGCTGGTCGTCGCTGAGCCCGGCGAAGAGCTCGATCGGGCGCAGGTCCTCGACGTGCACAGGCTGCTCCTAGGTGGTCGCGAGATAGCGGTGGACGAAGTGGACGGCCATGGCGCCCTCCCCCACGGCCGAGGCGACGCGCTTCATGGAGTCCAGTCGCACATCGCCGGCGGCGAACACCCCCGGCAGGCTCGTCTCCAGCGCGAAGGGCACCCGTGGCAGGGTCCACGCCCGGGCGGCCCCCTGCAGCATGTCGGGGCCGGTGAGGATGAACCCCTTGTCGTCCCGGGCCACGAGGTCCCCGAGCCACTCCGTGTGCGGGACCGCCCCGATGAACACGAACACCCAGCTGGTCTCGACCTCCTCGACCTCGCCGGTGTCCCGGTGGCGCAGGGTGATGGTCTCCAGGTGCCCGTCGCCGCCGCCGCCGACCACCTCGGTCCGCAGCCGCACCTCGATGGTGGGGCAGGCCACGATCCGGTCCACCAGGTACTGCGACATCGTCGCCTCCAGCGACTCGCCACGGACCAGCATCACCACCTTGTTGGCGTGGCGCGACAGGTTGAGGGCGGCCTGGCCGGCGGAGTTGGCCGCGCCGACCACGTAGACGTCGTCCCCCTCGCACTGGCTGGCCTCGCTGGCCGTCGCGCCGTAGTAGACGCCGCGCCCGGCGAAGGCGTCGACGTCCGCGGCCCCCAGCCGCCGATAGGAGACACCTGTCGTGACGATGAGGGACCGGGCCTCGATCTCCCCCTCGCCGTCGAGCAGCACCGCCCGCCCGGGACCGCGCTGCTGCAGCCCGACCACGTCGCGGGCCACCACCATCTCGGCGCCGAACCGGACGACCTGGGCGACGGCCCGCTGGGTCAGGTCCGCTCCGCTGAGCCCGCGCGGGAAGCCCAGGTAGTTCTCGATGGCGGCGCTCTGCCCCGCCTGCCCTCCGGGGGCCTCGCGCTCGACGATGACGGTCCTCAGCCCCTCGGAGGCCGCGTACACGGCCGATGCGAGACCGGCGGGTCCCCCACCGACGATGCACACGTCATACAGCGGCTGTTCGGCACGGGTCCGCAGGCCGAGGGAGGCGGCGAGGTCGACGTTCGAGGGCGTCCGCAGGACGGTGCCGTCCGGCAGCAGCACCAACGGCAGGTCGCCCGGCGCGGCCCCGGCCGCCGCGAGCAGCCGCTCCCCCTCCGCGTCCTGCTCGACGTCGACCCAGCGGTAGGGCACGTGGTTGCGGACCAGGAAGGTCTTGGTGGTGTGCGTGCTCTCGGACCAGCGGTGCCCCACCACGCGCACCTCGGAGGTGAGGTCGGGGTGGGCCCGCTGCCAGTCGTCGAGCAGGTCGTCGACGACGGGGTAGAGCCGGTCGGCGGGCGGGTCCCAGGGCTTGAGGAGGTAGTGGTCCAGGCCGATGTCGTTGATCGCGCGGATCGCCGCGTCGGTGTCGGCGTAGGCCGTGAGGAGCAGTTGCTTGGCCGTCGGCGCCAGGGGCCGCGCCCGCTCGAGCAGCTCGATGCCGGTGATCGCGGGCATCCGCTGGTCGGTGACGATCAGCGCCACCGGCTGCTCCCGGAGCAGGAGCCGGTCGAGGGCGTTGAGGGCCTCCTCCCCCGAGGTCGCGCCGACCACCCGGTAGTCCGCGCCGTACTGCTCACGCAGGTCGCGCGTGATCGCGGCGGAGACCATCGGGTCGTCGTCGACGGTCAGGATGGCAGGCTTGGTCATGCCGCGTCTTCCGGTGGCAGAACAGGGGGTTCTGCCGGTCAGCATAGGACCAAGAGGTGCCCGGACGCGAGGGTCGCGGACGCGACGCGCGGGTCAGTCGCCCACGGTCAGTCGCCCACGGTCAGGGGCGCGCGGTCAGGCGGGGCGAGTCGCCCCGCGGGTCACTCGTCCTCGTCGTCGGCCTTGACGGCCAGCACCGGGCAGGAGGCGTCCAGCAGGATCCGCTGGGCGTTGGAACCCAGGATCAGTTTGCCCACCGGAGTGCGGCGGCGCAGGCCGATGACAATGAACTCGGCCCCGGACTCCTCGGCGATGGCGATCAGGTCCTCGCTCGGCTCGTTGCCGCGGACCAGGGCCCGGACCTCGTGCTCGATGCCCTCGGCGTCGAGCTGCTCCTGGACCCGGCCCAACTCGGCCTCGAAGCGCTGGGCCTCCTTGGCGTCGAAGTCGCGACCGCCGCGGTGGGAGTTCACCACGATCAGCTTGAGGTGCCGCAGCGAGGCCTCCTGGGCCGCACGACGCAGGGCGGCGCGGCCCTCCTTGGTGGGCACATATCCAACGATGATGCTCATGTCGTCACACTCCATGTCAGTCGTGCTGCGCTCTCGAGAGGGAGGCTACACGCCCACGGGGGTGCAGTGTGAGGCACCCTGCAGGTCAGCCGCCTGCAGGTCGGTCAGGCGGCGGACGCGAACGGACCGCCGGGCGGCGGCACGGCGTGGCGCAGCAGCTCGTCGGTCAGCCTCGCCAGGTAGTAGTCCGGGTCCGCCTCCAGGGCGCGGTCGATCGCGATGTTGGCCATGGTCCCGTTGTTCAGCGCCCACGCCGCTTGCGCCGTCACCGTCAGCACCGGGGCCGCCCACTCGTCCGGCACCAGCGCACACAGCTCGACGAGGCGGTCCAGCCGGCCGTGGTCTCGCAGCCGCGACGGCGGCAGGTGCCGGACGAACGCGGCCATCGCCTCCGCCGGGAGCATGCCCGGACCCAGCTGCCCCGGTGCCACCCAGGCGATGAGCGCGTCGCGGAGCTCACGGTCCCAGAGCAGCGCCAGCCCCTGGGCGACGACCGCGGGCGGCAGGTCATCCACCCGCGGCGCCCCCCGGCTCGTGTCCAGCACCCGGCGCCACGCCCGGGCCCCTCGCTCGAGGAACCGGCGGTAGGCACGTCCGCCGTCACCTGCACGTGAGTCGCCCCCCGAGTCGTCGCCCCCTGAGTCGTTGTCCCCCGAGTCGTCGGCCGCTGAGTCGTTGTCCCCCGAGTCGTCCGCCGAGGTGTCGTCCCCCGCCGCCCGCAGGTAGGTCGCCATCACCGCGGCCAGCTCCTCGCCGACCTCCCGCGCACGCGCCCGCCCGGCACCCCGGATCCGGGCGACCAGCTCCGATCGGCCCGGCCCCGGGGCGATCCCCCGCACGACGAGATCGGCGACGGCCGGGACCTTGTCGACGGCCGGGAGCGCACGCCATACGTCCGGGTCGGCACCGTCCGGGGTGACGGCCAGCCACCGCCCGCCCCGCACCCGGGCCAGCCGGTCCACCACCGCATGCTCGGCCGTGCAGACCCGGCCCACGGCCAGCAGCACCTCCGTGGCGTCGTCGCCGTCCTCGAAGGCGATCACCTCCACCACGGCGGGCCGCTCCCGCTGCACCAGGGCGCCGACCATGGCGAGCACCTCCTCGTAGCCGCCCGCGTCCTTGGGCAGGTCGAGGCGGCACATCATCTGGATGGCGCCCGAGGGCTTGCGGGTCCCGTCGCCCTCCTCGACGCCGTCGAGCAGCACGAGGACCAGGCTGTCCTCGGGGTGGTAGCCCAGTTGATGGGGCAGGGTGGCGATCAGCTCGGCCACGCCGCGGACTCGGATCTGTGGGGTCGTCATGGCCTCACGATCGGACCGCGTCACCCGGAGGTCACCTGCGCGGGACAGGTTGTGGACAGCTGGCGGGGCCGATCCGCCCCGGTGGACGGAGGCGGGTCAGGCCTCGATCTGCGCCGGCTCGCGGGCCGGGAACTCCTGACGTGCCTGGTCGGCGATGCGGTGCATGAGGAAGGAGTCCAGCCCCGCGCCGATCGCGCCACCCACGACGGGCACGGCCCTGGTGAACTTGCTCAGCGACCGGGCGCCCATCTTGGTGGCCAGCCGGAAGCCGACGCCCTTGTTGATCACCATGACCGCGGCCTTGGGCAGCCGCTGCATCGCCACCTGGGCGAGGCGGCCGGACCCGGCGACACCGGCCTTGGCCAGCAGGTCCTGGCTGTCCGCACCGACGAGGGTCAGCATGACCGCAGCCCGCACCTCGGGCCGGGTCAGGTCGTAGCCGCGGATCCGGGCGATGCTGCCGACCATCCGGGTGGCCAGCACGTAGAACTCGACGATATTGGCCGGCAGCGACACCACGAGGGTGAAGATGCCCCCGAAGCCGGTGACGAAGCCGCCGACCGCGCTCATCTTGATGTGGGTGCGGACGATCCCGTTGATCGCCTTCTCCGGGTCGCTCCGCTTCTCCAGGGCATCGTCGACGACCTTGGCGACCGAGTCCAGGGGGCCGAGCCCGTCGATCCCGACGTCCATCAGCTTCCCGACCAG
>JAAYYA010000534.1 GCA_012515595.1 Actinomycetales bacterium | reverse complement strand
GCGCATCGAGCTCGGCACCGGTCGGGACGGTCTGTCCAGGGCGGTGGACTACACCTTCAACACCGCAGACCTCGACCGCCCACTGGCGGCCGTCCTCGAGCGGGCCGGCTGGGCCAAGCCGGCCTGGGGCGCGGAGGCCAAGGGCGCACTCTTCGTCGCGGCCATCGGTGCGTCGGCGGTCGTCCTGGTGCCGCTGGGGCTCCTGCTCAAGCACTGGCTCGGCTGAGGGTCGGTTGGCGGATCACCGAACGATGCGACCAGATGGGCGCCACGCGACGTCCTGGACGTCGCACGGCGCCCCTTTAGTCGCACGGCTCCTCGGAGGAACTGCTCTGAGCTGGCACGGCTCCTCGGAGGGACAGCTCAGAGCTCGCCGAGGACCGCCTGGCGCAGGGTGTCCAGGCCGACGCCGCCGATGTCGAGGGCGCGGCGGTGGAAGGCCTTGAGGTCGAAGTCATCGCCCTCGGCCTCGCGCACCTGGTCGCGCAGCTGCAGCCAGAGGCGCTCGCCGATCTTGTAGGCCGGCGCCTGGCCGGGCCAGCCGAGGTAGCGGTCCAGCTCGAAGCGGGCGAAGCCCTCGTCCATGTTGGTGTGGTTGTTGAGGAACTCCCACGCTTTGTCGTAGGTCCACTCACCGCCGCCGACCTCCTCGGGGGCCTCGAAGCCGCAGTGGATGCCGATGTCGAGGACCACGCGGGTGGCCCGCAGCGCCTGCCCGTCGAGCAGCCCCATCCGGTTGCCCGGGTCGTCCATGTAGCCCAGGTCGGCCATCAGCCACTCGGAGTAGAGCGCCCAACCCTCGCCGTGCCCGGAGGTCCACGACGCCATCCGGCGCCAGCGGTTGAGCAGCTCGCCGCGGTAGACGGTCTGCCCGATCTGCAGGTGGTGGCCCGGGACGCCCTCGTGGTAGACGGTGGTCAGCTCCCGCCAGGTGGTGAACTCGGTGACGCCCTTGGGCACCGACCACCACATGCGGCCCGGCCGGGAGAAGTCCTCGCTGGGGCCGGTGTAGTAGACGCCGCCGGTCTGGCTCGGCGCGATCATGCACTCGATGGTGCGCACCGGCTCCGGCACGTCGAAGTGGGTGTCGGCCAGGTTCGCGACCGCCTCGTCGGCCTTGCCCTGCATCCACTCGCGCAGCGCGTCCGTCCCCTTGAGCTGGTAGGCCGGGTCGGCGTCCAGCACCGCGATGGCCTCCTTGACCGTCGACCCCGGCTTGATGGCCTGCGCCGTCTCGAGCATCAGCGCGTCGATCCGTGCGACCTCCTCCAGCCCCCACGCGTAGGTCTCGGCCAGGTCGATCTGCGCACCCAGGAACTGGCGCGAGGCGATCCGGTAGCGCTCCACGCCAGCCGCGTCGGACTCCGGCGCCTGCGGCAGGATCTCCTCGGTCAGGTAGGTGCCCAGCCGCCCGAAGGCCGCCTTGGCCTCCTCGACCGCCGAGGCGAGATCCTGGCGCAGCTCCTCCGGCTGCTCCTCCGCCTCCGTCAGCAGCGCCCCGAAGGTGGAGGCGTCCCCCGCCTGGTCCGCGCACTGCTCAGCCACCTTCTCCACCTGGCGGCGCGGGGAGACCGCTCCGTGGGCGGCGGAGGAGGCGAGGGACTCGGCATACTGCTCGAAGGCCGGCCCCACGGCACGCAGGCGAGCGGTGATCGTGCCCCAGTCCTCCGCGGAGCCCTTGGGCATGATGTCGAAGACGTCACGCACGGACTGCACCGGGCAGGCGATGACGTTGAGCTCCATCGGGTCCTTGCCCTCGAGCGTGCGATCGATCCCCTCGACCTCCAGCGACAGGCGCTCGCGCATCGCTGCCAGCGTCACCTTGTCGACGTCGTCGGTCGGCTCCAGGGTCGCCAGCGCGTCCAGCGTGCGCCGGTTGAGGTCGCGGTGGGCGCGCAGGCCGTCGAAGGACAGGTCATCGATCTCGTCGGTGCGGCCCGGCATGCCCAGGTAGGTGGCGGCCATCGGGCTCAGCTCGACGCTGGCCTGCAGGTGCGCCTCGGCGACGCGGTCGATCTCGGTCTGGGGGCGGCTCGTGGTCTCGGTCACGGGCTGACGCTATCCCACGCGCAACGGCCCCGGCCACGCGCTTTCCCGGTGCGGCCGCACCGGCCCCGGCGGCTAGCGTTGGGCCATGTCCCTCACCGACGCCCAACGCGAGTTCCTGTCCGCCCACGGCCTGGCGAGCCTGGCCACCATCAAGCGGGACGGCCGGCCGCAGCTGTCCCAGGTGGGCTACCACTTCGACCCCGCGACCGACACCTTCCGCGTCTCGATCACCGGCAGCCGTGCGAAGTACAAGAACCTGCGCCGCGACCCGCGTGCCACCTTCCTGGTGGCCGGCGGGCGGTGGGAGTACCTCGTGGTCGACGGGGACGCCCACCTCGGGGAGATCACGACCGACCCGCACGACGCCGCGGGGGATGCCCTCGTCGACCTCTACCGCACCCTGGCGGGCGAGCACCCGGACTGGGAGGAGTACCGCACGGCCATGGTGGCCGAGCAGCGCCTGGTGCTCACGGTGACGGCGACCCACGCCTACGGCATACTCCCCTCCTGATCCGCCGGTGCGGACCCGTAGGTTATGCGCATGCCTCAGCCTGCCCGTGTCCTGTCCGTCAACGTCGGGAAGGCCGTCCCCACCGACCACACCAGCGCCCCCACCGGGACGACCGGGATCGACAAGTATGCCGTGAGCTCGCTGAGCGTCCGTGCGCCCGGCCCGAAGGTGGGCGGCCTGGGCAGCGGGGTCGTGGGCGACCACATCGGCGACCGGCGGTTCCACGGCGGGGACAACAAGGCGGTCTACCTCTTCGCCCGCGAGGAGCTCGACTGGTGGGAGGTCGAGCTGGACCGCCCGCTGCGCTCGGGGATCTTCGGCGAGAACCTCACTACGACCGGGCTCGACGTCGACGGTCTGGTCGTGGGGTCGCTGATCGCGGTGGGCGACCCCGACGCGCCCGCGGTGGTGCTGCGGGTGGCGGGGCCGCGCATCCCGTGCCGCACCTTCGCCGGGCATCTCGGTGAGAAGCAGTGGATCAAGCGGTTCTCGCACCACGGGCTGACCGGCGCCTACTGTGCCGTGGTCGAGCCGGGGGAGGTCCGCGCCGACGACCCGCTCACCGTGCGTGCGGTGCCGGACCACGGCCTCACCGTGCCCCAGATGTTCCGGGCGCTGACCGGCGACCTGGACCTCGTCGAGCGGGTCCTCGCCTCCGGTGTGCTCGCCGGCGAGGAGTTCGCGCAGCTGGCCGAGTCCTTCGAGCGCCGCACCGGTCGCACACCGGCCTGACTCACGGGGCGACCGAGCGCACGGGGCGTCGCTCTCAGGGGCGACCGAGCGCACGGGGCGTCGCTCTCAGGGGCGACCGAGCGCACGGGGCGTCGCTCTCAGGGGCGACCGAGCGCACGGGGCGTCGCTCTC
>JAAYYA010000533.1 GCA_012515595.1 Actinomycetales bacterium | reverse complement strand
ATGGCCACCGTGGCCGGGTCCGTCGTGACCTGGCACGTGTGAGGACCCTGCCCCGAAGCCCGGCCACCACGGCCGGGCCTTCAGGCATGTCCAGGGGCGGTTGAGAGGCCAGACGGCAGCACCAGGTCCGCCACGATCAGGGCCTCGCGCACCCGCTCGCGCAGAGACTCGTCGGTCAGCCGGTCGTGGTCCAGCCCGCCGAGACCCGGCAGGCGCGTGGACAGCCAGTCGAGGACCCCCGCCTGGTCGCGGAGCTCGAGCGGCGTCCCGCTCTCGCCGAGCACGCCGTGCACTGACTCATACACCTCGACGCCGGTGAGGGGCGCGCCGCCGATGACACACGGCATACGGCCGGGCAGTTGCACCCGGCGGTAGTTCGGCTCGGTCGCGTCCAGCGTCGCGAGCTGCGCCTCGTCGAACCAGCAGACGGTCAGGGGCCGCACCCCCTCGGCGCGGACCGGCGCCGCGGCGACGTATCCCCGTGCGCTGACGTGCGCCGAGTGACCGACGGCGAGCCCGTGGACCTCCGCCGCAGCCATCGGGAGGCCGGGACCGAGCAGTCCGCCCAGCTTGCCGGCCAGGACGACGGGCGAGGCGTTCGACCCCACTGCGACCACGGGCACCCGTTCCGCGAGGTCGCCCTGAGGACCCTCGGCAAACCCACCGTCACCGAGCCGGCCGGTGCGCGCCGGCTCGGCCCACGGGTATCCGCTCGGGTGCAGCTCCATCAGTCCTCCGGCGGCCGAGTATGCCGTGGTCGGTCGTTGGTTGCCACGGATGAGAGAGTGGAGGCTCCGCAGGAAGCAAGGTGAGGTGCAGGAATGGCGCAACGCGACGGACAGGTCTCGGCAGGTCAGGGCTCCGCGGAGGGTCTGGAGCCTGGTGAGCGCGAACAGCTGGTCTACGCGCTGGAGACGCGTTTCGCCGACCACCTCGAGGCCGCCGCCAGCGAGGTCCGGGCGGCCGAGCGGGAGCTGGAGGAGGCACGGGAGGCGCTGGCGAGCGCCGAGCGGGCCGAGACGACCCGGCGCTACCAGTCCGACCCGCTGGTGTTCATGCGCGCCTCGATGGCCGAGGAGGTCGACGGGCTGGAGCGCAAGACCACGCCCAAGAAGCTGCGCGCCTCCTACCGGTTCCTCGTGGACCGCGCGGCGGAGCTGGCGGCGGGCGAGGTGCAGGGATACCGCAACGACCGCGAGGCCGCCGAGCACCAGCGCACCCGCGGCCTCGAGGCCTGCCGCGAGGCGGAGCAGAGGGCGGTCGCCAACCTGGAGGCCGCGCAGGCGATGCAGGAGCGGGTGCGCGTCGCCGAGCAGTCCGCCCGGGACGGCCTGGCCGTCATGGTGCGCAAGATCGAGGAGGCAGTATGACGGAGCACACCTACGAGCTGCAGGTCACCTGGACGGGGGACCGGGGGAGCGGGACGTCCGGCTACCGGGACTACGACCGTTCGGTGCAGGTCGGCAGCGCGGGACGCCCGCGGCTGGAGCTCTCGGCCGACAAGCCGTTCCGGGGCGACCCGAGCAAGTGGAACCCCGAGCAGCTGCTGGTCGCGGCGCTGAGTGAGTGCCACCTGCTGTCCTTCCTGCACGTGGCCGTGACCCACGGCGTGACCGTGGTGGAGTACACCGACACCCCCGTCGGGACGATGGTGCAGGAGGGCATCGGCGGGCACTTCACCCGCGTGCTGCTGCGGCCGTCGGTCACGATCGCCGACCGGGCGCACGTGGACCTGGTCCCGCAGCTGCATCACGAGGCGAGCCAGGCCTGCTTCATCGCCTCGTCCGTCAACTTCCCGGTGGAGCACGAGCCGACGACGCTGGTGCGCTGAGACAGCCGGCGCGGCGTGTGCGGAGACAGGCTGCGCGGCGTGAGGTGGAGAACCCGGCTCGGGGGCTGACCAGAGTGCGCTCGGCGGGACTTGAACCCGCACACCCGAAGGCACAGGAACCTAAATCCTGCGTGTCTGCCAGTTCCACCACGAGCGCGTGCGCCCCCGATGGTAGTGCCAGCCCGGCGACGGGCTGCCCTCCGGGCGGCTCTTCGCCCCTCGCGGAGACGGCCCTGCCTCGCTATGCTCTGCGGTCACGGGCTCCGGGAGCAGCTCGGGCCCGTGACGGGCGGAGGTCCGATGACGACTCCGACGTGGAGCGGCGACGAGTCAGACCTGCCTGCCCAGGATGCCGGGTCCGGCACCCCGACCCCCACCCCCTCATCCGTCCAGAGTCAGACACTGGAGGCGCGCCGTACGCGTGCCCGGGTGTGGCAGGTCGCCGCCGTCGGGTCCGCGGCCGTCGCCCTCGTCCTGGGTTTCCTGCTGCGGACCGACGCGGCCGAACCCGACCCGGGTGTCAGGGCGGCCACGATGTCCTGCGCGATGATCGCGAACCTGGACGTGAACACCTTCCTCGACCCGGCGGAGCGGGACAGCGCGCTCGTCGGTCTCGAGTGGGTGAGTGCGGCGCAGAGCATGGCGTGGGTCGCCGCGCTACAGGACGAGTCGTACGTCATGCTGCGCGACGCCCTGGACGCGCCGGTCACCGGGATGCGAATGACTTTGGGAGAGCCTGACGACGGCGCCCCCATAGGGACACTCACCCGCCGGCAGTTCGTCGAAGCGTTGACCGGTGCTCAGCAGGCCTGCGCCGAGACCCGGACGGAGGGGTCATGACCGTCCCGCCGGAGAACCGCGTGCCGGGTGACCCGGTGCCTGCTGGTGCCGTGCCGCCGAACGACGCGTCTGCCTCGGCGACCTGGGAGCCTCCGGCCGAGCAGTGGCGGGACCGGACCCGGCTGTGGCAGGTCGTCACCGCCGGGTTCGCCGTGCTCTCCGCGGTGCTGGCCTTCATCCTGCTGCGGCCGGAGGCTGCAACGTCGTATGACGAGGCCTCGGCCCCGGATCTGGCGTGCGAGGTACTCCAGAGGGTGCACGAACAGGAGGTGTCCGCGTCGGGTCAGGACGCCGGGATGCTCACCCTCCACCGGTTGAGCGCGGTCGAGAGCCTGGCCCGGGCGGCGGTCCTCGAGGACGCGGCCGCAGCCGAGCTGCAGGCCGCCCTCGACGAGCCCATCCTGCTCGCCCGGCAGGGGGTCCCGGAGGGGCCGGAGTTCAGTGCGGCTGTCGAAGAGACCTTGCGCGTCTGCGCGGGGTCCACCGCCCGGGAGTGAGTGGCAGGCCGCGCCCGCCCATCCACCCGCTGGCGTACGATCGGGCGGCGTGGCCACGGGGAGCGATGGCCGCCCGCCGGGGAGGAGAGAGAAGATGAGTCAGTCCAGCACGTTCCCAGGGGTGGAACCGCCCCAGACGCCGAAGCCGGCGCTCAACGCCGTGGGGCGGCTCTGGCCGATCCTGGCGATCGCCTTCGCGGTCCTCTCGCTCATCCTGCTGATCCTGCTCGTGTGGCCGCGTGGGGACGACACGGTCAGCGCGACGGCCGAGGAGTCGGCCGAGCTGAGCTGCCAGATGTTCGCCGAGGCCGAGCTCGAGGGGTTCGAGGATCTCAGCGACGACGAACGGTTCATCCAGCTCAACCGGCTCGCCGCCGCGGGGACGCTGGCCTGGACCGCGGAGGCGCAGGACCCCGGCATGGAGGGCTTCCGCGAGGCGATGGAGCGCCCGCGGGTCGT
>JAAYYA010000082.1 GCA_012515595.1 Actinomycetales bacterium | reverse complement strand
CCTGCTCGCCGCCGTTCGGGTCCAGGGTAATCACCAGGATCGTGTCGTCGCCGGCGATCGTGCCCAGCACGTCGGGGTTGTCGCTGCGGTCGATGGCGGAGGCGAGATACTGCGCCGCGCCGGGCGGCGTTCGCAGCACTACCTGGTTGCCGGTCGCCCGGGCCGAGACCAGCAGCTCCTCGCAGAGCCGGGCAAGCCGCGTGCCGTCCTCAGCTGACGCCGGCCGGAGGGACTGGTCGCCGCCCTGGGCGGGCACGGCATACACCTGGCCACGCCCCTGGCGCACCTTGACGGCACCGAGCTCCAGCAGGTCTCTCGAGAGGGTGGCCTGCGTGACGGTGATGCCGTCCCGCGCCAGGTGCTCCAGCAGGTCGGACTGCGAGGCGACCGGGTGCCGGTCGAGGACGTCGACGATCCGCTGGTGCCGCGCGGCGCGTGTGGTCGGGATCCCCCCTGGCGGAATCTCTGCGGTGCTCACGCGCACAATCATACAGAGGCACGCATACTCATGCGCCCGGCCGCCCCTCGGCCCGAGTGGTGGCACGCCCCGACGCTCAGGAGACGACGCGATCGGGCATCGGTCCCGCCGACACGCCGGCCGCGACCGGCTGAGTCGTACCCGGGTGCGGTTGAGCCGTCGCCACTCGGGCGTGTCGCGGGACGATCGGCAGTCCGAACCTGCCAAGTCCCAGACTGTGCCGCGCGTCGAGGCCCTCGTCGATGACCAGAGGTGGTCCTCAGGCCAGCGGGTCGTCCGCGCCCCACGGCCGCAGACGCAGCATCCGCTCCCCCTCGCCCATGCCCCGGGCCGACTTCGCCCTCAGGACGTCGAGGTCGTCGGCACCGGCCCGCACGAAGCGCCCGGAGAAGCCGTCCAGGTCACCGTCCGCGATGGCCAGCGCGAGCGCCGCGACGTCGGCGGGGCTGGTCCACTCGGTGCGGTCCCGGTGCAGCTCCATGCCGTGGGTCATGTCGGTCTCGATGACACCGGGGGCTAGATCGAAGGCCAGCACCCCGTGCTCGGCACCCGCGAGTGCCACCCCGCCGGTCAGCCGCGCGAGAGCGGACTTGCTGGCGTGGTAGGCCGTCAGCACGTCGCTCTCCCGCGTCCCGGAGCCGCTGTTGAGGTTGATGACCCGACCACCACCGGCGGCGATCATGTGCGGCACCACGGCGCGGGTCATCAGGAACGGCCCGCGCACGTTGGTCTCCATGACCTGCCACCACTGCTGCGGGTCGGCCTCCCAGAGCGGCACCTCGCGCTCGACCAGACCTGCGTTATTGATGAGCAGGTCGATGCGGCCGTGCTCGGCGACGACCGCGTCAACGGCAGCACCCACCGCCGCCTCGTCTGTCACGTCGCAAGCGACGGTCGGCGCGCCAGTCGGGTCGTCGCCCCCGCTGCGGGACAGCCCGACGACCTGCCAGCCCGCCTCGCGGAACGCGCCGGCGAGGATGGCGCCGATGCCGCGGGAGGCGCCGGTGATCAGGGCGACCCTCGGCATACTCACCGCTGCACCGCCCCGTGGTCCTTGGCGGCGCGGGCGACGGCGGCGTCGCGGGCCGCGTTGACCTCCTCGGTTTTCAGCGTGCGGTCCGGCGCGCGGAAGACGAGGTGGAAGGCCAGTGACTGCTGGTCCTCACCGATCTGGTCGCCGCGGTAGACGTCGAACAGGTGCACCGACTCGAGCAGCTCGCCCGCACCGGCGCGCACGGACTCGGCGACGTCGGCGAAGCGCACCGAGCTCGGCACGGTCAGGGCGATGTCGGAGCCGGCCGGCGGATGGTTGGAGAGCGGCGCGCCCTGGGCGCGTCGATCGCTGGCTGCGATGAGGACGTCCAGGTCGAGTTCGGCAGCGACCGTGCGCTCGGGCACGCCCAGGGCCTTGACGGCCTTGGGGTGCAGCTCGCCGGCCCAGCCGACGGTCGTGCCGTCAGACAGGGTGAGCTCGACGCACCGTCCGGGGTGGAACGGCGCACGCTCGGTCTGCCGGCGCTCCACGCTCACGCCGAGGGCGTCGCAGACCGCGTGGGCCCATCCGACCATGTCGGTGACATCGGCCGCGCGGCCCTGGCCCCACCAGCCGGGTCGCTCGGCGTGGCCCGTCGCGATCATCGCGACGTGCCAGGGCTGGTGCGGCACGGCGGCGCGGATCTCCTCGAGCACCGCGTCATCCGGCTTGACCCCGACGCCGGGCACGGGTGCCTTGCGGGCCAGGTCGGGCAGGGTGACGGAGTCGAGCTCGAAGAGGGCGACGTCCTTGGCGCCGCGGCCGAGGTTGCGGCGCAGCGTGTCCGGCAGCGTCTGCAGCAGCTCGGTTCGCATCAACGGCGCCTCGTCCGACAGCGGGTTGGCCACCCGCAGCGCGTGGCGTCGCGGGTCTTCGGCCGCCAGGCCGAGGTCGTCGAACCGTGCGTCGGACACGAACGGATAGGTGAGCACCTCGTCCAGCCCCTGGCCGGCCAGCGCGGCCGCGACCGTGCGCCGCACCCGCTGGGCGTGGGTCAGGCCGCGACCACCCGGGGCGGACGGCAGGACGGAGGGGATCTTGTCGTAGCCGTCGATCCGCGCGACCTCCTCGACCAGGTCGGGGCCGCCGGTCAGGTCCGGTCGCCAAGACGGCGGCGTGACGGTGAGTATGCCGTCACTCGCCGCAGCGTCGCCGGTCGCCTGGTCGTCGGTCCCGTCTGTCGCGGTCCCGTCCACCACCGTGCAACCGATGGTCTCCAGGATCTCGCGCACGCGGTCGGTGCTGTAGTCCACGCCGACGTACCGGGTGGGCATGGTCGGGTCGAAAGCGATCGGCTCCGGCGTGCTGACCTGCCCGGCGTCGGTGACGGCTGGGTCGGCGGTGCCGCCGCCCAGCTCGGTCATCAGCTCGACGATGAGCTGAGCGGCCTGCGGCGCGAGCTCGGGGTCGACACCGCGCTCGAAGCGCTTGGAGGCCTCGGACGTCAGCTTGTGGCGGCGCGAGGTCCGGGCCACGGTGCGCGGATCGAAGTGCGCCGCCTCGATGAGCACGTCCGTCGTGGAGTCGCTGATCTCGCTGGAGGCGCCACCCATCACGCCGGCCAGGCCGAGCACGGTCTCGCCGCCGTCGGTGATCAGCAGGTCCTCGGGGTCGAGGGTGCGCTCGACGTCGTCCAGGGTCGTCAGCTTCTCCCCGGCACGCGCCCGGCGGACGACGATCGGGCCGTCGAGCTTGTGCAGGTCGTAGGCGTGCGTCGGCTGGCCGAGGGCCAGCATGACGTAGTTGGAGATGTCGACCGCCAGGCTGATCGGGCGCATCCCGGCCTCGGTGAGCCGGGTCGCCATCCAGGCCGGGGTCGGCGCCTGCGGGTCGATCCCGCGCACGATGCGCGTGACGAACCGGTCGCAGCCGTCGTTGCCCTCGATGGGGCTCTCGTCGCGCAGTTCGATGCCGAACCCGTCCGGGGTGGCACCCGGAGCGGTGAGTGCTCGCTCCTGCCCGTCGACGACCCGCACGAGGGCGGGGTCGCGGTAGGCGGCGCCGGTGCTGTGGGAGTACTCCCGGGCGATGCCGCGCAGCGAGAAGCAGTAGCCGCGGTCCGGGGTCACGTTGACCTCGACGGTCTCGCGGTCCAGGCCGAGCAGCGGGATCGCGTCCTGGCCGGGTTCCAGGCCGTCGGCACCCGCACCCAGCCAGTCGGTCAGCACGATGATGCCGTCGTGGTCGTCACCGAGGCCGAGCTCGAGCGACGAGCAGATCATGCCGGCGCTGACGTGGCCGTAGGTCTTGCGCGCGGAGATCTCGAAGTTGCCGGGCAGCACGCCGCCGGGCAGGATCACCGGCACCAGGTCGCCGGCCCCGAAGTTGTGCGCGCCGCACACGATGCCCTGCGGCTCGCCGGTGCCGTTCGCGTCCCCGACGTCCACCTGGCACCAGTTGATCGTCTTGCCGTTCTTCTGCTTCTCCGGCGTGACCTCCAGGACCCGACCCACGACGAGCGGGCCCTTGACGTCGCCGCCGTGCAGGCCCTCCTCCTCCAGGCCGACCCGGACCAGGTCAGCGGCCACCTGGGTGCCGGGCGTGCCAACCGGCACCTCGGCATACTCCCTCAGCCAGTCAAGGGGAACCCGCATCAGATCTCCATCCCGAACTGCGCGTTGAAGCGCAGGTCTCCCTCGATGATCTCCCGCATGTCCGCCAGGTGGTTGCGGAACATCAGGGAGCGCTCCACCCCCATGCCGAAGGCGAACCCCTGGTAGCGCTCGGGGTCGATCCCGCAGGCACGCAGCACGTTGTGGTTGACCATGCCGCAGCCGCCCCACTCGATCCAGCCCGTGCCGCCGCAGGTCCGACAGTTCTGGTCCTCGCCCCGGCACACGAAGCACTGGAAGTCCATCTCGGCGGAGGGCTCGGTGAACGGGAAGAACGACGGACGCAGCCGGGTCGTCAGGCCCTCGCCGAAGAGCGCGCTGGCCAGCCGGTCGAGGGTGCCCTTGAGGTGAGCCATGGTCAGGCCCTCGTCGATCGCCAGCCCCTCCATCTGGTGGAAGACGGGGGTATGCGTGGCGTCCAGCTCGTCGGTGCGGTAGGTCTTGCCGGGCACGGCGACATACAGGGGCGCGCCGCGCTCCAGCAGCGAGCGGGCCTGCACCGGGGAGGTGTGCGTGCGCAGCACCACGCCCGCGTCGGCGGGGTCGACGAAGAAGGTGTCCTGCATCTGCCGGGCAGGGTGGTCCTTGTCGAAGTTGAGGGCGTCGAAGTTGAGCCACTCGGCCTCCACGCCGGGACCCTCGGCGACCTCCCAGCCCATTCCGACCATGACGTCGGCCATCCGCTCCGCGGTGAGGGTGAGCGGGTGGCGGTGCCCGAACGGCCGGCGGTCCGGCCGCATCGTGAGGTCCATGGCCTCCTCGACCAGGATCCGCTCGTCCCGCTCGGCCTCGAGCTCGGCCTGGCGGGAGGCGAGGGCCTGGTTCACCCGGCCGCGGGCCTGGCCGACGCGCTTGCCGGCCTCGGCCTTGGCGCTCGGCGGCAGGGCACCGATCTCGCGGTTGGCCAGGGCCAGCGGGCTTTTCTCCCCGGCGTGCGCGATGCGCGCGGCCTTGAGCTCGTCGAGACTGGTTGCGGCGACGATCGCGGTCAGAGCGTCGGTGACGTTCTGCTCGACCGCCGCTGGGTCGAGCGCGCTCACCTCGACGGGGTCGTAGTTCGTATTGGGTCCGGACACGCGCTTGAGTCTAAGTTGCGCGCGCTGGTCGTGGCGAAGGGGTTGTCGGCCCGCCCGCACCCGCGGCGCACCACCCACCCACGCAGCCCGTGCCCCTCCCGCACCCGCGGCGCAGCACCGCCCCGCCGACTGCACCTCCTTTTGACGCCAGTCACCGGCTGGGCGTCAAAAGCCGCTGCACTCGGCCCGGCGTGACGCCGGAGGTCCGCCCAGGACCGTGACCGTCCCGACCCGCGTGGGCGTCAAGCTCAGTCGCGTCCCGGAAAGTGCCGGCACCAGTCGTCCCGCGGAGACCCGACCGAGATTCCACGCTTGCGGAAGATGCGTCGCAACCGCTCGACGGTCTTGCCGGGGGTGACGAAGATGTCCTTGCTGACCAGCGACACAATCCGCCACTCCTCATCCTCGAACTCCTCCCGCCGCTCGATGTCCGCCTCCCAGCTCTCCTGTCTGTCGATGTGCTGACGACCGTCGTACTCGACCGCTGTTCTGGTTGACCGGTCACCCGCGTCAAGCCGACGGAGAAGGTTGCCCTCATCGTCATAGAACCTGATGTCGGTCTCGAGCTCGGGCAGTCCTGCTAGCACGCGCAGGAGGCGGGCACGGGTCTCCATTCCTGAGTCCACACCAGCACGGACAAGGGCAGCGGCTTCACGGGCCCGTCGTGCGCCCCTGCCACTCGCCGCCTCACAGGCGGCGACGAGATCAGCAGGCGTGGTCCGCTTCTTCTTGACGAGGCTGTCCCCGAGGACCACGAGGTCCACTAGGTCCAGGAGCCGGGCGCAGTCGAGAAAGGTGTCGACCGCAGACGTGACGCGGATCCCGCGAAAGGTGACCGGCTCACGCACTGAGGAGTGCACCACGAGGTTCGCGCGGGACGACCGGACCCGACCGCGTGGAACGCTGGCGTGCAGGTGAGAGGTGTGCGGGACGACTGCGCCCCAGACCCGCGCCGCAGTCAGATGGGACGCGAAGGCGTGGTCTGGCAGTGCGCAATCGATCGCCCGTGCCTCCATCAGTCCGTCGATCTTGACGCGAGCGTGCACATACACACCCCAGAGGACCTGGCGAAACTCGACGGACCGCAGAGCCCTGGCTGGGATGCCAGCAGCGATCCCCTGCCGGTAGGTAAAGGGCTTTTGGACGAATACCGGCCAGCCGAAGTATGGCCCCCGAGCTCGTGGGGTGCCTTCCGGGCTACTGGACTTGGCCGGTCTCGTGCTCGACGTCATGACAGCCCAGCGTGCCCTGTTCGGCGGAACAGGCTCGGCCGTTGTCCACAGGTCGGCCACGACGATGTGCTCGGCGGCGTTGTCGGACAGGTTCCGATGCTGCGGGTCGCCTCACGCCCTCACGGTGCCCCGATGCCGCCCCACGGTTCGGAGTGGCGCGAACCTGTGTCGGCGAGGCGCTGCCCCTCACAAGCCGACTGCAGCGACTTTTGACAGGCTCCGCACTCACACCGTCAAAAGTCCATGCAGTCGGCGGGGCGTTGGGAGCGGGACGTCGGCAGTCGGGCTTGGAAGCGGGCGCGGGCCGGCCGGGTGTCAGCGCCCAGTCGCAGTGGCGGAGGCGTGCAGGCAGACGGTGGCGGCCATCGCCAGGTTGAGCGATTCGGCCCGCACGATCGGGATCGAGACGACGTCGTCGCACAGCGCCCGGACCTCAGGCTCCAGGCCCCAGGCCTCGTTGCCCATCACCCAGGCGTGCGGGACGGATAGGTCGACGTCCGGCAGCGAGGTCTCCCCTGCTCCGTCGGCCGCCAGCACCCGAAGCCCCGCGTCACGGCAGGCCGCAAGAAGTTCCGGCACCGGTGTCCCCACGCTCACCGGAAGGTGGAAGAGCGACCCGACGGTCGAGCGCACGACCTTGGGGTTGTAGATGTCGACGCTGGCGTCGCTGACCAGCACGGCAGCGGCGCCGAAGGCGTCGGCGGCGCGCAGGACCGTGCCGGCGTTGCCGGGATCGCGCACGTTGGTGAGCACGACCACGAACGGGTGGCTCAGCGGGGCGGCGCCAGCGGTTGCGGAGGTCACACGGTCGGCACCGGTGGCCAGAGATGTCCTCGGCGACTCAGTTGCGCCGGCGGCCAGAGCAGCGACCGCGGCCAGCGCTTCCTCGAGCGGGACGTCGACCGGCTCGGCGACGGCGATCATCCCCTGCGGGTGCGGGGTGTCGGTCATCGCCGCCAGCACTTCGTCCGTGCACTGCCAGATGCGCAGCCCGCCGGACTGCGAGACGGGACGGGTCTGGTCCACGGTGCTCCCGCGCCCGTCACCGAGACCTTCGGCCAACGCGACGATATCGGTATGCCGTTCGGCAGCCGCGGGGGTGAGGTACAGGTCTTGCGCGGCGTGGCCGGCATGCTGCAGCAGTTCGCGGACGCCCTGCGGGCCCTCGACCACGAACCGACCGACCCGCTGCCGGACAGCACGACGGCCCAGGGACCGGACCGACCGGACCCGTTCGCTGCGAGGGTTGCTCAGCAGCGAAGGGTTGGTGGTCACAGTGCCCTGGGCCGTCGGGATGCTGCGGTGGCTCAGGCGGCGTCGGTGTCGTCGGCCTTGGCCTCAGCCTGCGCCGGCACGTTGGCCTTGGCGATCTCGACGAGCTGCGCGAAGGCGGCCTCGTCGTGCACGGCCAGCTCGGCCAGCATG
>JAAYYA010000532.1 GCA_012515595.1 Actinomycetales bacterium | reverse complement strand
GAGGAATAGTCAAGACTTGTGGATGAAGATCTTTAAGCGGCGGTGTTGATGGGCTGGGTCGAGGCGGCGGGCGTCATGTCTGGGGAGTTGGCGTCGGCCGGGACAGCCTGGGGTGCGGGGTCGCGTTCGAGGAGCTTGCCGCGGTGGAAGCGGGCGCCGGCGCGGACGAGGGCGACTAGGTGGGGGGCGTTCACGCAGCGCCAGCGGGCCTGGGCGGCCTCGATGAGCTTGAACGCCATCGCGATGCCGGCGGCCTTGGACCCGGGACCCTTGGTGACCTTGGTGCGGTGCCGGACGGTGGCGAAGGTCGACTCGATGGGGTTCGTGGTGCGCAGGTGGATCCAGTGCTCGGCCGGGAAGTCGTAGAACGCCAGGAGTTCCTCCACGTTGTCGGTGATCTTCGCGGTGGCCTTGGGCCACCTGATGCCGTAGGCCTCGGCGAAGGCCGTGACGGCGTCCTCGGCGTGTTCGCGGTCTTCGGCGTTGTAGATCTCGGCCAGGGCCTTCTTCGCTCCCGGGTGCGCGGACTTCGGCAGCGCCGCCAGCACGTTTGCGATCTTGTGGAACCAGCATCTCTGCGTCTTGGCCTGCGGGAACACCTCACCCAGGGCCTTCCAGAACCCCAGCGCCCCGTCGCCGATGGCCAGCACCGGGGCGCGCATCCCGCGTCGCTTGGCGTCGCGCAGCAGGTCCGCCCACGACCCGGCCGACTCCCGGTATCCCTCGGCCAGTGTGATCAGCTCCTTGCGGCCGTCGGCGCGGACCCCGATCAGCACCAGCAGGCACAGCCGCTCGGAGTCCAACCGGACGTTGACGTGGATCCCGTCGGCCCAGCAGTAGACGTAGTCGATGCCGCTCAGGTCACGGGCGGCGAAGGCGCGGGCCTCGTCCTGCCACTGGGTGGTCAACCGGGTGATCGTGGCCGCGGACAGGCCCGCGGACGTTCCGCAGAACTGCTCCAACGCCGGGGCGAAGTCGCCGGCGGACAACCCGTGCAGGTACAGCAGTGGCAGCACCTCGGCGATCTTGGGTGACTTGCGGCACCACGGCGGCAGGATCACCGAGGAGAACCGCCGACGTTCACCGGTCACCTCGTCGACGCGCTTGTCGTTGACCCGTGGCGCGACCACCTCGATCGCCCCGGCCCCGGTCAGCACCTGCCGCGGCGCGTGATAGCCGTTGCGTACCACCAGACGTCGGCCGTGCTCGTCGACCTCGTGGGCATGGGCGTCGATGTAGGCGGCGATCTCGGCCTCCAACGCCACCGCCAGCATCCGCCGAGCCCCCTCGGTGACGATCTCGTCCAACAACGACACCCGCCCACCCGCCGCGTCGTTCGCGCCACCGTGGCCAAGGTCAGGAACTACCGTGAGCATGGGCGTACCTTCCCGACCGACGCGTCAACGTCGGCCTGATCGAGGACCATCAGACTTCGGATCATCCTCGGGGAGGTACGCCCACTGACGTCACCCCACCCGGGATGTCATCCACAGGTCTCGATCATTGCTC
>JAAYYA010000531.1 GCA_012515595.1 Actinomycetales bacterium | reverse complement strand
CTCGCGGCGCTGCCGCTCGTGGCACCCCCGACGGCGGCCCCGGCCGACCCCGGGGCCTCGCCCACCGAGCCCGCCCCGCAACTCACCCTCGGGGACGTCGCGGAGGTGCGGCTGGCGGAGCAGGAGGTGACGGCATACACCCGGACCAACGGGGAGCCGAGCGTCGGCCTGTCGATCACCAAGACCCCGGACGGCAACGCCGTCAACATCTCGCACGCCCTGGCGCAGATCACCCCCGAGCTCGAGGAGCAGCTGGCCGGCGGAGAGCTGCGAATCATCTTCGACCAGGCACCGTTCATCGAGCAGTCGATCGAGGGGCTGACGACCGAGGGGCTGCTGGGGCTGGGGTTCGCCATCCTCATCGTGCTGCTGTTCCTGCTGTCGATCCGGCTGACGCTGGTGACCGCGATCAGCATCCCGCTGTCGCTGCTGGTGGCGATGGTGGGTCTGCAGGCCGCGGGGTACTCCCTCAACATCCTCACCCTCGGCGCCCTCACCATCTCCATCGGGCGCGTCGTCGACGACTCGATCGTGGTCATCGAGAACATCAAGCGGCACAGCGCCCTCGGCGAGGACCGGATGACGGCCGTGCTGCGGGCGGTGCGCGAGGTCGCGGGCGCGATCACCTCCGCGACGGTCTCGACGGTGGCGGTCTTCCTGCCCATGGCCTTCGTCGGCGGGCAGGTCGGCGAGCTGTTCCGGCCGTTCGCGCTCACCATCGCGATCGCGATGTTCGCCTCGCTGCTGGTCGCGCTGACGATCATCCCGGTGCTGGGCTACTGGTTGCTGGGCCGGCGTGGGGACGTGCCCGTCGTGGCCGAGGACCAGGGCAGTATGCCGAGTGCTCGCGAGAGCGAGCCCGCCCAGCAGTCCGTCGCTCACCCCGCGCCGCTGCTGGGGGACGACGCACCGGACCGGCTGCAGCGGGGCTACCTCACCGTGCTGCGCCCGGCCCTGGCCCACCCGGTCTGGGCGCTGCTGCTCGCCGTGGTCATCCTGGTCGGGACCGGCGCTGCGGCCACGCAGCTCAAGACCGACTTCATCGGCGACTCCGGCGCCAACAGCCTCACCGTCACCCTCGCGCTGCCGTCGGGCAGCACCCTGGATGAGACCGACGCCGCCAGCCGGGAGCTGGAGTCGTGGCTGTCCGGGCGGGAGGAGGTCGAGTCCTACCAGGCGACCGTCGGTTCGGCCGGCGGCATCGAGGCGGCCTTCCTCGGGAGCGCCGCCAACACCTCATCCATCGCGGTCACCCTGACCGAGGGCACCGACGGGGACGCGTTCGGGCAGACCCTCAAGGACGAGGCGCCGGTGCCCGCTGACGCGAACCTCACCGCGGCCTCCGCCAACGCCGCGCCCGGTGCCACGCAGCTCGAGGTCGTCGTCACCAGCCAGGACCCGGACGACCTGGCCGCCGCCGCGGCGCAGGTCGAGGGCGTGCTGGCCGACGTCGGCGCCGAGGACGTCACGAACAACCTCACCGACACGGTCCCGGGACTCGACGTCACCGTGGACCGCGACGCCGCGGCGCGGGTCGGGGTCACCGAGACCCAGGTCGGGCAGGTCGTCGCCGCGGCGATGGGTGGCAGCACCGTGGGGCGGGTGACGCTCGGGACCGCGCCCACGTCGGTCGTGGTCCACCAGGGTGAGCCGCCGGCCGACCTCGCGGCGCTGGAGGCCCTGCCGGTGGCGGCCGGCCCGGCCGGGCAGGTCGTGCTCTCCGACGTGGCGACCCTGGAGCGGGTCGACCAGCAGGTGCGGATCACCCGCGTGGACGGGCTGCGCAGCGCCGCCATCACCGCCACGGCGACGGGCGACGACCTCGGCGCCCTGACCTCCCAGGTGCAGGAGGGGCTGGACGGGCTGGACCTGCCCGAGGGCGTCCGGACCTCCATCGAGGGGGTCAGCGCCGAGCAGGCGGACGCCTTCGCCAGCCTGGGCCTGGCCCTGCTGGCCGCGATCGCCATTGTCTACCTGGTGATGGTCGCGACCTTCAACAGCCTCGTCCAGCCGCTGCTGCTCATGGTCTCGGTCCCGTTCGCGGCGACCGGGTCCCTGGCGATGCTGCTGCTGACCGACACCCCGCTGGACGTGGCCGCCCTGATCGGCATGCTCATGCTGGTCGGCATCGTGGTGACCAACGCGATCGTGCTCATCGACCTGGTCAACCAGTACCGCCGCCGTGGCCACTCCGTGCACGACGCGCTTCTCGAGGGCGCGCGGCACCGGTTCCGGCCCATCGTGATGACCGCGCTGGCCACCATCGGCGCACTGACCCCGATGGCGCTGTCCATCACCGGCGGCGGGGCCTTCATCTCCCAGCCGCTGGCGCTGGTCGTGATCGGCGGGCTGGTCAGCTCGACCGCGCTGACGCTGCTGCTCGTGCCGGTGCTGTACCGCCTCGTCGAGGGGTGGAACGAGCGCCGCGCCGCCCGGAGGCGCGCGGCCGCTGCGTGACAACCTTGTTGACTGGCACTCACGAACGCGACAGGCTCCGCCTATGGAACCCGTGACTGTGCAGTACGCCCAGGAGCACCTGTCTGCGCTCCTGGCCGCAGTCGAGAGGGGCACGGAGATCGTCATCGAGCGGGAGGAACGCCCCGTGGCGAGACTCGCTCCACTGCAGGAGCCACAGGATCGGGACCTCGGGTTTGTTCGATATGCGGTCCCTGATGAGTTCTTCGAGCCACTCCGGGAGGGAGAAGTCAGCGCATGGGCGGGGCACTCGTGAACGATCTGGTGGACCACCCACGGTGAGGCACTCGGGAAGCCAGCCTGACGGCATACGACGAAAACCACTCCACAGAGCCGGCGGGCGCACGTAGCCTCGGATGGGTGACCATCACTCTCGTCCGACTCGACCCCACCGGCCCCGACCGGGCCGCGCTGGTCGACTTCATGACCCGCAACGAGTTCCCGTTCCACATGCAGACCAGCCCGACACGGGAGCAGGTGGAGGCCTCGATCGCCGAGGGTGCCTTCCGGGACGAGGACAACGACTCGTTCTGGGTCGAGCACGACGAGCTCGGTCGGGTCGGCTTCTTCCGGCTCGAGGACCTGACGGACGGGGCGCCGCTGTTCGACCTGCGACTCGACGCGCCGTTCCGGGGGCGGGGGCTGGGACGGGAGATCCTGCGCGCGGCGGCGGACCACGTGTTCACGACGATGCCCGAGGTCATCCGGTTCGAGGGGCAGACGCGCGAGGACAACATCGCGATGCGCAAGACCTTCCTGCGGTGCGGGTGGATCAAGGAGGCGCACTACCGCCAGGGGTGGCCGGTGGAGGGCGGTGACCCGGTGGCCTCGGTGGCGTACGGGCTGCTGCGGCAGGACTGGGAGAGCGGGCGGACAACGACGTTCCTGTGGGAGGACCTGGAGGTCTGACGGTCGCCGGCGGATGTGGCCCAGAGAGACCGACAAAACCGCTACGAAGGTGCGGGGGAGGCCTGCAAAACCGCTACGAAAATGCGGGGAGGACCAGCAAAACCCCTACATTTTTTGGGGTGGGACCGTGCCCCATCCGTCCGGACCCGACGACCCCGCGGGGTACTCCTGCATCGGCACCTCGTCGGCGCGCCAGGCGGTCAGGACCGGCTCGACGATCCGCCAGGACTCCTCGGCCACGTCGCCGCGGATCGACAGCAGGGGGTCACCCTCGACGATCCGGCCCAGGACCTCGCCGTAGGGCAGCATCCGTGAGTCGCCGAGGGTGGCGTGCAGCTCCTTCTGCTCCAGGTCGAACGGGTCGCCCTCGGCGTTGACGGTCAGCGACAGGATCATCTCGGCGGGCTTGAGCTCCAGGACCAGGGTGTCGGGCGCATCGTCCCCCTGCAGGCCGGTGGGCACGTGCGCGGGAGCCTTGAAGAAGACCTCGATCCGCTTGCACGCCGAGCCCAGCGCCTTGCCGCTGCGCAGGATGAACGGGGTCCCGCGCCAGCGACCGTTGTCGATCGCGACGACCATCTCGGCGAGCGTCTCGGTGTCCAGCGCCGGGTCGACGCCCTCCTCGTCGACGTAGTTCGGGACGACCCGCTCCCCGATCGTGCCCTCGGTGTAGCGCGCCCGCCGCGAGGCCGTGACCGGGTCCCCGCCCCACACCGAGGTGGCCCGCAGCACCTGCGCCTTGAGGGAGCGCACCTCGTCCTCGTGGAGGGAGGCCGGGGCCTCCATCGCGAAGAACGCCAGGATCTGCAGCAGGTGCGACTGGATCATGTCGACCAGCGCGCCGGCCTTGTCGTAGTAGCCCGCGCGCCCCTCCAGCGCCAGGTCCTCGTCGTAGCTGATGACGACCTTCTCGATGTGGTCCGAGCACCAGACGGGCTGCAGCAGCCGGTTGGCGAACCTGACGCCCAGCAGGTTGAGCACGGTGCTGCGTCCGAGGAAGTGGTCGACCCGGAAGATCCGGTTCTCCTCCACGACCTTGAGGAGCTGCTGGTTCAGCGCCTGCGCGGAGGGCAGGTCGGTGCCGAACGGCTTCTCCAGGGCCAGGCGCGTCTGCCCGGAGACGCCGCGCTCCTCCAGCTGCTGGCACACCGCGACGCTGACGGCCGGCGGGAGCGCGAAGTAGAGCACGCACGGGTCCCCGACGTGGTTGATCAGCGCGTCCAGCTCCTCGGGGACGAGGAGATCGGCCTTGACGTACTCGGTGTCGGCAACCACCCGCTCGACCACCTCCGTCGGCGCGCCCGCCGAGGACAGGGCGGTGCGGACCGTGTCGTCCCAGGCCTCCTGGGTCAGGTCGGCGCGGTCGGCACCCACGACCCGCACCTGCTGGTCGGTCTCGACGGCGAGCAGCGACCCGAGCCCGGGCAGCAGCAGCCGCTCGGTGAGGTCACCGGAGGCTCCGAGGATCAACAGGGTCGTGCTGGAGTCGGTCATGGCGCCAGTGTTTCAGGCGGGGCGCCTATCGGCACGCCAGCGACCGGTCGGGGCACGTGGCGCGCTCAGGCGGCTGTCCGGAACCGGGCGCCCGGACCGTCAGGTTCTCCCGCCGCCGCGCTCGGGCAGGACCGTATGCCGGAACACCAGCACCAGGGCGCGCGCGGCGAGGACGAAGGCGAAGAGGAACAGGGTGGCGCCGAGCAGCGGGTAGAGCGCCAGGTCCGGGGCCAGGGTCGGGCCCGCGTCGGAGACGATCAGCATGATGCCGGCGATGGCGCAGGCCGCGGCGAGCAGCGTCATCGTCAGCTGCTGGACGAGGCCGGTCACGAAGGACCGGTCCCGTGCGTCGGCCAGCAGCCGCACGCCGACCGAGAGCTCCCCGCGCTGGAGCGACTCGGCGAGCGCGTCGACCCGCCGCGGGAGCCGCTGCAGCAGCGGCAGCATCCGGGCGAGCTGCTCCTCCAGGCTGCCGCGCAGCGCCTCGGGGGTCAGCTGCTCCCGGGCGAACTCCCGCCCGGTGGCCCGGCTGGCCGTGACCAGGTCTGCGTCGGGGTCGATCTGCCGCAGCGTGCCCTCCAGCGCCCCGAGGGCGCGGAACACCGCCGCGATCTGCGGGGGCACCGACAGCCCGTGGCGCACGACCAGCGAGAACAGCTCGCTGAACAGGCCGGCCGACCCGGTGCTGCCCAGGTGACCGGCACGGGAGACCAGCGCCCCGACGTCACGCTCCAACCGCTGGTCGTCCAGCCCCGGCCCGCGGTCCAGCACCTCCAGGAGGGCGTCGGTCGCGGCGATCGAGTCGCCCCGGTCGACGGCCATGAGCAGCCGCCCGATCCCACCCCGCCCCGCGGCGTCGAGCCGGCCCACGGACCCCAGGTCCAGCAGCACGAGGCTCCCGTCGTCGGCGAGGAAGACGTTGCCGGCGTGCAGGTCCGCGTGGAAGGTGCCGCTGCCGAGCACCTGGCGCAGCACCGACCCCAGCAGTGCCTGGGCGAGCTCCGCGCGGCGGGCTGACGGCATACTGGCCAGTCGGTCCCGCGCCCGGGAGACCGGGTCGCCCTGCACCTCCTCCATCACCAGCAGCCGTGGGCCGGAGAGCAGCGGGTATGCCGTGGGGACCCGGACCGTGACCCCGTCCCGGGGGACCTGGGTCGCCTCGGCGACGGCGGCCGTGTTGGCCAGCTCGGTGCGGTAGTCCAGCTCCTCGGTGAGGCTGGTGGCGAAGCCCTCGGCGAGCGTGCGGACGTCGAGGGTGCGGCCCCAGTCGGTGACCCGGTCCAGCCAGCGCGCGAGCCGCAGGACGATGTCGAGGTCGGCGCGGACCTGGGCCTGGGCGTCGCTGCGCTGGACCTTCAGGACCACGGCGGTCCCGTCGAGCAGCGTCGCACGGTGCACCTGGCCGACGGACGCGGCCGCCAGGGGCTCGGGGTCGACGTGGGCGAAGACCTCCTCGGTGGGGCGGCCGAGCTCGGCGACGAGCGTCGCGCGCACGACCTCCCACGGCTCGGCGGGCACGTCCGACTGCAGCTGCCCGAGCTCGCGGGCGAAGGCCTCCCCGACCAGGTCGGGCCGGGTGGCGATCATCTGCCCGAGCTTGACGTAGGTGACGCCCGCCTCGGTCATCGCCTCCCGGAGGGACCGGGCCACCCGGGGTGCCTGGTCACCGAGGTCGGAGCGCGCCCGCCGGGACAGGAATCCGCCGAGCCCGTGCTTGACCGCGAGCGCCACGATCCGGCCGTAGCGTCGGCTGCGGCGCCGCCGGGCCGGCAGGTCCCGCAGGAAGCGGGTCAGGCTGGGCACGGTCCCGGTGGGCACCAGCGCCTCGAGGATGACCAGGACCCCGAGCCCGAGGGCGATGCCCCAGGCCACGATGAGGGCCAGGACCCCGGCGGCCAGGAGCTGGTGGTCGGGATCGACGGTGTCGTCCGCGGTGATGAGCCCGAGGCTGGCGCCCAGGCGCTGCATGAGCGGGCCGCCCGCCATCGTGAGGGTCAGGCTGACCAGGATCGTGCGGACCCACCCGACCGGCACCCCCAGGAGCCGCCGGGTCACCAGCCCCAGCAGCAGGGTGTTGAAGACCACCGAGGCGAGGATGAGCAGCGGCATGCGCTCCATCCTGACAGGGACCGCCCGCGACCTCCTGCCGCGCGCCCGGTCGCCCGGCCGAGCGCACCACGGTGCGACCTCAGAGCCCCGCCGCCTGATGTCATGCGTTCCCGGTGTTGCAGGATTCGGGTCGGAGGCCGAATCCTGCAACACCGAGACCGCATGACGCGCCCGCGCGGCGGTCGCCCAGCGGGGTCAGTGCAGGAGGTAGGCGTCGATCACGGTCTGCTCGACGCCGCCCGGAACGGCAGGTCCAGGGTGTGGCCGGCGGGAAAGTGGCATGTCATGTCCCGTCAGAGGAGCAGGAGCGAGGCCCCGGCCACCACCGCGTACGCCGCGACGGCCCCGGTGACCCAGGCGACGACGCGCCATCCCTCGCGCCCCGAGGCGGCCCAGGCACCACCGGTCGCCAGGGTCACCCCGAGCAGGACGAAGCTGAGCACGTCGTCCTCCAGCGGGTTCTCGACCACCCCACCGGTGAGCCGCCACACCAGCGCCCCGACGACCAGGGCGACCCCGGCGACGGAGACCGCGAGGAGCACGGCGCGCGCCGCCCCGGCCGGACCCGCGTCGCGACGCCCACCGGCGAGCACCTCACGGCGCTGCGGGTGGAGCAGCACGAACGGGACCGCGGTCAGCGCGGCGGTGAGCACCCCCTGCAGCAGCGCCCCGGCCGCCCCCGTGTGCTGCTGCAGCAGGACCGACACCCCGCTGCCCAACCCGACCACGGCGAGCAGGACCCCCACCCAGGCGACGAGGCCGGAGCGGGTGAGCGGACGCCATACGGCCAGCAGTGCCCCCGCGCCCAGGGCGGCCATCGTCGCGGCCGCGGCAGAGTCGGCCCAGCGGTGCAGCTCGGGCGTGCGGGTCCAGCCGTGGTCGACGACGTCGGGGAGGACGACCCACGGCGTGAGCAGCAGCTGGACGCTCCCGAAGAGGACGAGGTAGGTGGCGGCCAGGATCACCGCCACGACCCGGAACGGGATCGCCCGGGCGGTGCGGGGCGGTGCGGTGACCTCGGTGACGGTGGTGCTGGACATGGTTCTCCTCTCGGCGGCGGCCCCGGTCGGGCCGGTCGCTGGCAGGCTCGCCCGCCCCGTCGGCGGGCGGGCAGGGGCGGGAGTCCTGCGCACCCGGGCAGGTTGCCCGGGTGCCCGGGACAGCAGAGCCTGGTCAGGCGGGGCGCGGCCCACCACAATGAGGGCCATGCGGGCATCCCGGACCCTCGTCGCCGTGCTGGTGACCCTCTCGCTGGCGGCGTCGGTGCGCGCCGCCGTCGCAGAGTGGCAGTGGTATGCCGAGGTGCCGGACTCCCCGACCCTCGCCCTGGTGCTGACCTCCCTGGTCGGACTCGCGTGGGCGCTGACCGGGGCGGTCCTGGCCTGGTCGCGCCCGGGCAACCCGGTCGGGTGGCTGATGCTCGCCGTCGGGGCCCTGACCCAGGTAAGCGTCGGGCAGTATGGCGCGGCCCGGCTCGCGCAGCAGACGGAGTCGCCGCGCGTGGCGGACCGTCCGCTGGACCTGGCGCTGGACATCGGCGTCGGCTTCCTGATCTTCGTGCTGCTGGGCCTGCTGCCGCTGCTCTACCCCTCGGGTCGGCTGCGCTCCCGTCCCCGGCGCGTGATCGCCGGTGCCGTCGTGGTGGGGGCGGCCCTGTTCCAGGCGCAGGTGCTCCGGTCCGAGCTGGACCCCTCGGCCGCCCGGCCGTTCGGGGACTCCGGCGGGACGGTCGGCCTGCTGGGCTGGGTGCCCCTGACGCTGCTCGGGGTGGCCTGCGCGGCGGGCTGGGTGAGTGCGGTGATCCGGGTGACGAGGTCCTCCGCCCCGGAGCGGCAGCAGCTGGCCTGGCTGCTCGCGGCCGTGGTGCTCGGGCTGGTCACCACGCCGTTCGTCGGGCCGTGGCTGCAGGTGGCTGTGCTCTACCTGCTGCCGGTGGCCGTGGCGGTGGGGATCCTGAGGTACCGCCTGCTGGGCATCGAGGTGGTGCTGCGGCGCGGACTGGTCTACGTCGTGCTCACCCTCGGCATCGTGGCCGTCCAGGCCCTGGCCGCGGTCGTGGTCGGCGTGCGCCTGGGCGGGACCGCGCTCACCGGGGTGGTGGCGGCCGCCGTGGTGGCAGTGGGTCTGTCGCCGGCCCGGGCCTGGCTGCAGCGGGGGGTGGACCGGCTGCTGTACGGCCCGCGCCCGGACCCGGTGTCCGCCGTGTCGGACCTCGGCGTGGCCCTGGCCACGAGCGAGCCGGCTCGCCTGGTGGACGCCGCCGTCGATAGCGTCGAGCAGTCGTTGCGTCCCGGTGGGTTGCGGCTGGAGGACTCCTCCGGCGCGACCCTCGTGACACGGGGCTTGTCCAGCCCACCCGAGACGGGGTCCGGTCTCGCGGAGACCGGGCCACACGGCATACGGCATCTGGGGCGGGAGTGGCTGACGGTCCCCCTGGTCGTGGGGGGCGAGACGGTGGGGACACTGCACCTGGCCTCGCGCCAGCGCGACGGCTCGTGGACGGGTGCCGAGCGCCGGCTCGCCGAGGCGCTCGCCCCGCAGGTGGCGGTCGCGCTGCGTGCCCTCGACCTCAACGCCGACCTCGAGGCCCAGCGGGATGCAGTGGTCGAGGCCCGCCGGGAGGAGCGCGAGCGGTTGCGTCACGACCTCCATGACGGGCTGGGGCCGTCGCTGACCGGGATCGGGCTGGGGCTGCAGGCGGTAGACGACGCGTTGGCGGGGGGCGACGTGGACCAGGGGCGGGAGATCGCCGGCGTGCTCCGGGCCGAGACCGCGGCGACGGTGACCGAGATCCGTCGCATCATCGACGACCTGCGGCCGGCCGGCCTGTCGAGCCAGGGCCTCGCCCCGGCGCTGCGGCGGGCCGTCGCGAGCATCGCGAGGCAGGTGCCTGTCGAGGTGAGCGTCGCGGAGCTGCCCGACCTCCCGCGCGACGTCGAGGACGCGGTCTTCCGGATCGCCCTCGAGGCGGTGACCAACCTGACCCGGCACGCTGTCGCGGACCGCGCCCGGGTCTCCCTGGGGCGGG
>JAAYYA010000081.1 GCA_012515595.1 Actinomycetales bacterium | reverse complement strand
TGGCGCGCAACGTCGCGCTGACCTGGAAGGACGACGAGGTCGACGAGGAGCGGGTGCGCAGGGCCCTGGCCCGGGCCCAGCTGCTCGACGTCGTCGAGTCCCGGCCCGGCGGCATCCACGGCAAGGTGGGGGAGCGGGGGCTCAACCTGTCCGGCGGGCAGAGGCAGCGGCTGGGGGTGGCCCGCGCGCTCTACACCGACCCGTTGGTGCTCGTGATGGACGAGGCCACCTCGGCGCTGGACACCTCGACGGAGGCCGCGGTGACCACCGCGATCCGCGAGCTGGCCGGCGAGGTGAGCGTCATCGTGGTCGCCCACCGGCTCGCGACAATCCGGCACAGCGAGCAGGTCTGCTTCCTGCGCGACGGCGCGCTCATCGCCAAGGGCACCTTCGACGAGGTGGTGGCCGCCGAACCGGACTTCGCGACCCAGGCCGCGCTCGCCGGACTGACCGGCGGTGCACAGGAGTCGGCGGAGGCCGGGCGGTGAGCTCTCCCCGGCTGCCGCGCGTCGACGGTCGCGCCCCGAGAGTCGTCTCCCTCGTCTACAACGACGCCAGCACCGACTCGCGGGTCCTGAAGACCACGGCCACCCTCCGGGCCGCGGGCGCGGACGCCCGCATCGTCGCCTCCGCGCGCGACCTCGCGGGCCATCCCGCCGGCATCGGGCACGTCGGCGAGCTCGAGGTCCACCGCGTCCCAGACCTCGACCTGACCCGGATGATGCCCCGGCTGACCCGCACCTGGCGGCGGCTGCGCGGCAAGGCCCTGACGGCGCAGGCGCAGGCGTCCGTCCCGGCACATACCCCGGAGCCGCCGGTCCCGGCAGCCCCTGTCGCGACGGCTGCAGTCACGCAGGCACCCGCACCGGCGGATAGCGGCCAGCAGCCCTCGGTGCGTGACCAGGCCAAGGCCTTCGCCGCGGACGCCTGGATGCGGCTCTACCAGACCGCCCGCCTGAGCTACTGGTGGCTCGGGGCGGTCCGCGAGGGTCGCGACCTGCGGCCCGACGTGGTCCACGCCAACGACGCCAACGCGCTCGTGCCCGCCCTGCTCATCACCGCCGGCACGCCCGGACGCGTCGTCTACGACTCCCATGAGCTCTGGCGGCGCCGCAACATCCGGCAGGACCGCTGGCTCGCCCCAGCCGTCGAGGCGGTCATCGAGACGGTCGGCATCCGCGTCGCCGCGGGTGTTATCACCGTGTCGCCGTCCATCGCCGACTGGCTGCAGCAGACCTACTCCCTGCGCATCCGGCCGACCCTGGTGCGCAACATCCCCACCGCCCGCCCGCTCCCGGATCCCGCACGGGGCCGGCTGCGGGAGCTGGCCGGCCTGGCGCCGGGCGACCGGGTCGTCTCCTACGTCGGCGGCATCACCACCGGCCGCGGACTGGAGGAGACCGTGGATGCCATGGCGCTCCTTCCCGACAACGCCCACCTGGTGCTGCTCGGCTACGGCGACCCCCGCTACATCGCCGGCCTGCTGCAGCGCGCCCGGGACACCGGCGTGTCCGACCGGGTCCACCTCGCCGGGAGCGTGCCCTCGCCCGAGGTGCCGCAGGCCCTCGCCGACGCCGACGTCGCGGTGGTCTACGTCCGCCCGATCTGCCTCTCCTACCGCTTCTCCCTGCCGAACAAGCTCTTCGAGTCGATCCACGCAGGGCTGCCGATCGTGGCGGCGGACCTGCCGGACACGTCCGCGATCGTCCGCGAGCACAGCGTCGGCGAAGTCTTCGAGGCGACAACCCCGGCCGAGCTGGCCGCGGCGATCCAGCAGGTGCTGGGTGACCCCACGGCATACCGCGCAGCTGCGGCGCAGGCCGCCGGTGAGCTGACCTGGGAGCACGAGGCGGCCGAGCTGATCGCGCTCTACACCCGGGTACTGGAGGGCGGGGATGGCTGAGGCGAGCCTGCTGATCATGTCGTTCAGCCCGCTGGTCTCGGACGCCCGGGTGCTGCGGCAGATCCGGCTCTTCCGGGGGCAGTATGCCGTGACGACCCTGGGCTACGGCCCCGCGCCCGAGGGGGTGGTCGAGCACCTGCGCCTGCCGGACGAGGCCATCAGCTGGCACAAGGACCGCCGGATGCTGATCCTGCGCAGGTTCCTGACGGCATACCGCACCTCGCCCGTCGTCGCCGCGGCGACCCGCCTGCTGGAGGGCCGACAGGGGCGGTATGACGTGGTGTTGGCCGATGACATCGACACCCTGCCGCTGGGCCTCGATCTGGCGCCGCGCGGGGGAGTGCACGTCGATCTGCACGAGTATCACCCCCGCCAGAACGAGGAGCTGCGGCGCTGGCGGCTGTTCGTGGCGCCCTACTACCGGTGGCTGGTGCGGACCTACGGCCCGCGGGCGGACTCGGCGACGACGGTGGGGCGCGGGATTGCGCGGGAGTACGAGCGGGAGTTCGGGTTGACCTGCGGCGTCGTGATGAACGCTCCGTATCGCCGCGACAACCTGGCGCCGACCGAGGTGTCCTGGCCGCCGCGTCTGGTGCACGCCGGCAACGGCGTGGCGACCCGGCTGGAGGTGATGCTCGAGGCGATGGCGCTGGTGACCAACGGCGCGACGCTCGACCTGTACCTGATCGACCAGGGTGATGGCTACGTGCCGTCGCTGCGTGAGCGGTTTGCGGGCAGCGACCGGGTGAGGGTCCACGACGCGGTGCCGGCGGCGGAGGTGGTGGAGACGCTCAACGGCTACGACGTGGGCGTCTACTCGCTGCCGCCGATCTCGTTCAACTTCCGCTGGGCGCTGCCCAACAAGTTCTTCGACTTCGTGCAGGCTCGGTTAGCCCTGGTGATCGGGCCGAGCCCGGAGATGGCCGGTCTGGTGGAGGAGCACGACCTGGGCGTGGTGGCGCGGGACTTCACGCCCGAGGGGTTCGCGGCGGCGATCGACGCGCTGACCCCGGCGGGTGTGGCGGCCGCCAAGGCTGCTAGCGACCGGGCGGCGCGGGTGCTGTGCGCCGAGGAGCAGGTGCACGGCTGGGCCGAGCCGGTGGCGGTGCTCGCCGAGCGGGCGAGGGCTGGTCTATAGTTATATAGAGCAGTCCGAAACGGAGGCACAGATGGCGACGCGGCAGCTCAACACCACGGTGGATGAGGCGGTCTACGACAGGCTCGAGCGCTTGGCGAGGAGGACCGGACGGTCTCGGTCTCACTATGCCTCGGAGTTCATCCAGCGAGGCCTGGCCGACCTGGAGGACCACTACCTCCTCAAGGACGCGCTGGAGGAGTTCTACAGTTCCGACGAGGACGCCGTCGCGCACGAGGACGTCGACTGGGACGCCCTTGGTCAATGAGTCGCCGATACGAGGTCAGATATACCCCCAAGGCTCTCAAGGAGATCGACCGGCTCGACAAGGCACAGGTGATGCGGATCCGGCGCTTCTTCGGGGAGACACTCGACCTGACCAACCCGCGTTCGCGGGGGAAACCCCTGGTGGGTCGGGACGAGTGGCGCTACCGGATCGGCGACTACCGCGTGCTGTGCCACATAGAGGATGAACGCGTGGTGGTGCTCGTCGTAAAGGTCGCTCACCGGCGTGAGGTCTACCGCTGAAGCTCGATGTCGGAGGGAGCTGACCATTGCGGCCCAGGCTGGCGCACGATCCACAGATCAGCGACCGCTTGCCGGCGGGCGCGGTCGCGAGCAATGGCGCCAGTGGCCTGTGCGAGCAGCAAACTCTCTTCGAGCCAGGCCAGACGCTGACCCGGCGTGCTCGCGGCGCGCGTTCGCAGCGTGGCCGTCGAGTCTGACGTCCCACGCCACACGGACTCAGGTCCCATCGGGCTCATCGATCCTCACAATATCGGTGCCGGCCAGCTGCGACAGTGCCTCGGCGTCCGCGAGGTCCTGCGATCGGCCGGTCGCACGCTTCATCCTGATGAGGTGTTCGATCGATGCCACCCTCACGGGAACACCGTCGACATCCAAAATGTCCGAGCCCGCCCGGAGCTCGGCGTACGGGATCGACGTGGTCGCCAGCAGGTCGACCTCCCGCAGGGGATCGTCCACGTCATGCAGGGTGAAGGCGACGAGGTTGCGCTCCTCGACCCACGACCTGCGTAGGTCGGCGTCGGCGAACTTCTCGGCGGGAACCGGCAGCCGGTGGGACCAGGCCCGCCCGCGTGAGCACTTCCAGGACCGCGAGCACGTTGTCCGAGGCCAGGTCGAGAGCCAGATCGAGGTGGACCGTCATCCAGGCGTGCCCACGGAGGACAACCGCGACGCCGCCCACGACGACGACATCGACCCCTGCCCGCTCCAGTGCGGCGAGGAGATCCAGGATCCGTCGCATCCCCGCAGCCTAGCGAGGCCTGGCCACCCCAACCTGGGCACGCTTGACTCTCAAGTGCGCGGGAAATATACCGCGCACAAATGCCATAAGCGTGCTCAGGTTCAGCGGGTGAGGGCGTCCAGCACGGCAGCCACCGCGTCGCCGGTGCCGTAGGGCGCGGCATCCGTCGGTTCGGGCGCGGGTCGGGACGCTGCGGCTGCGACGGCCGGGCCGG
>JAAYYA010000530.1 GCA_012515595.1 Actinomycetales bacterium | reverse complement strand
TTCAACTACTTCACCGACTGACCACCGGCGCCCCGGCGCCTCCTTCCCGGTCCCGTGCGCACGCGCCCCACCCTGGGCTGACCTAGGGTGGGGCGCGTGCAGTGGGACGACTACGACGCAGCCCTGTTCGACCTCGACGGGGTCCTGACCCCGACGGCTGAGGTGCACATGAGCGCCTGGGCCCGGATGTTCACCGACTTCCTGACCGCGCGCGGGGTCGCCGAGCCCTACACGGACGCCGACTACTTCGCGCACATCGACGGCCGGCCCCGCTACGAGGGGGTGGCCACCATGCTCGCCTCACGCGGGATCGACCTGCCGGCCGG
This sequence comes from Actinomycetales bacterium, assembly GCA_012515595.1. Classification (GTDB taxonomy): domain Bacteria; phylum Actinomycetota; class Actinomycetes; order Actinomycetales; family Dermatophilaceae; genus Ornithinicoccus. Next base: position 6,033 of record JAAYYA010000530.1, on the reverse strand, counting down.
CTCCCCCGACGACCCGGGATCTGCGGAGACCGTCTCGGGGCTGGGCAACCGCAAGAACGAGCTGTTCACCCAGGTCCTGCGGAGCGAGGGCATCACGCCGTATGCCGGGTCGCTGGCCCTGCTGGACCACCTCGCCGGCGTGGGGGTCGCCATGGCCGTGGTCTCCTCCTCGAAGAACGCGCCGGAGGTCCTGCGGGCGGCCGGTATCGCCGACCGGTTCCCGGTCGTCGTGGACGGCGTGATCGCCCACGACCAGGGGTTGCCTGGCAAGCCCCGGCCCGACACCTACTCGTATGCCGCGGAGCAGCTGGGCGTGCCCACCTCCCGGTCCGTGGTCGTGGAGGACGCCATCAGCGGGGTGCAGGCCGGTGCGGCCGGGGACTTCGGGCTCGTCGTGGGCGTCGACCGGGGCGTGGGCGCCGACGCGCTGCGTGAGAACGGCGCCGAACTGGTGGTGCAGGACCTGGCCGAGCTGATCGGAGACCACTCATGACGCAGACCCCGCACCCGGTCGCCGACGATGGGCTGCACCGCGGCACCGGCGCAGAGCCGCCCGAGGGTCAGCACGAGCGCCCGCTGCTGGAGCCGCCGGTCGATCCCCTGGACCGCACCCGCTTCCCGGCGGAGCCCTGGCGACTGGTCGAGACGGACTACCGCGGCGACGACCTCGGCGTCACCGAGACGATCTTCGCCGTCGGCAACGGTTACCTCGGTCTGCGCGGCAACGTCGAGGAGGGCCGCGACACCCACACGCACGGCACCTTCGTCAACGGCTTCCACGAGACCTGGCGGATCAAGCACGCCGAGGACGCCTTCGGGCTGGCCCGGGTCGGGCAGACGATCGTCAACGTGCCCGACCCGAAGGTGATCAAGCTCTACGTCGAGGACGAGCCCCTGCTCCTGGCGGACGCCGACCTGGAGGACTACGAGCGCTCCCTGGACTTCCGCGACGGGATGCTGCGCCGCTCGCTGGTCTGGCGGACCTCCTCCGGCAAACGGGTCCGGGTCACGACCACCCGGATGGTCTCCTTCCCGGAACGCCACCTGGCCCTGATGACGATGGACCTGGAGATGCTCGACGGCGACGCACCGATCGTCATCTCCAGCCAGCTGCTGAACCGCCAGGACGGTTTCGACGAGTACCACGTGCGCGCCGCCGCGATGGGCGAGGGCCTCGACCCGCGCAAGGCCGAGGGCTTCGACCGGCGGGTGCTGGATCCGCAGTCGCACTGGGCCAAGGGCCGCAGGGCCCTGCTCGGCTATGTCTGCCACGAGTCGCGGATGACCCTCGCGGTGGCGACCGAGCACGTGCTGGAGACGGAGAACCCGTACACCGAGGAGAGCGCCTGCGAGAACGACAGCGCCAAGCACGTCTTCCGCATCGAGGCGAAGGCCGGCCACCCGATCCACCTGGAGAAGTGGGTGACCTACCACACCTCCCGCGGGGTGCCCGTGCGCGAGCTGAGCGACCGGTGCCTGCGGACCCTGGACCGGGTGCGGCAGGACGGCCTGGAGCAGCTGCACGCCGAGCAGCGGGCCTGGCTCGACGACTTCTGGTCGCGCGCCGACGTCACCACGCCCGGCCAGCCCGCGGTGCAGCAGGCGATCCGGTGGAACCTCTTCCAGCTGGCCCAGGCCTCGGCCCGGGCCGACACCACCGGCGTCCCCGCCAAGGGCGTCACGGGATCCGGCTACGGCGGTCACTACTTCTGGGACACCGAGGTCTACGTGATGCCGTTCCTGACCTACACCGCCCCGCAGGCGGCCCGCAACGCCCTGCGGTTCCGGCACAACATGCTGGCCGCGGCACGAGCCCGGGCGAGCGACATGTCGCAGAACGGGGCCCTGTTCCCCTGGCGCACGATCAACGGCGAGGAGGCGTCGGCATACTTCGCCGCGGGCACCGCGCAGTATCACATCAACGCCGACGTCGCCCACGCGCTGATGCAGTACGTCAACGCCACCGGGGACCGTACCTTCCTGCTCCGGGAAGGGCTGGACATCCTGGTGGAGACCGCTCGCATGTGGGCCGACCTGGGGTTCTGGTCCATCAACGGCGACCGGCACTTCCACATCCACGGCGTGACCGGACCGGATGAGTACACCACCGTCGTCAACGACAACCTGTTCACCAACGTCATGGCCCGGGAGAACCTCGCCAACGCCGCGGCAGCGGTGACCGAGCTGCGCGCCTCCGACCCGGGGGACTACGCGCGGGTCGTGGCCCGTCTGGGGCTGCGGGACGAGGAGGTCGAGGAGTGGCAGCAGGCCGCCGCGGCTATGTTCATCCCGTTCGACGAGGAGCTGCGGGTGCACCCCCAGGACCTGCACTTCCTGGAGCGAGAGGTGTGGGACCTCCCGCAGACCCCCGCGGACAAGCGCCCGTTGCTGCTGCACTTCCACCCGCTGGTGATCTACCGCTTCCAGGTGCTCAAGCAGGCCGACGTGGTGCTCGCGATGTATCTCGCCGGCCACTCGTTCACGCTGGATGAGAAGCGCGCCAACTTCGAGTACTACGACCCGATCACCACCGGCGACTCCACCCTGTCCGCGGTGGTGCAGTCGATCGTGGCGGCCGAGGTCGGCTACCACGACATGGCCCTGCGCTACTTCTACGACGGGCTCTTCGTGGACCTCGACGACCGGCACGGCAACACCTCCGACGGGGTCCATGTGGCCTCGACGGGCGGTGTGTGGGCCGGCCTGGTCGCGGGGTTCGGGGGAATGCGCGACCACGACGGCCTGCTGACGTTCGACCCGCGGCTGCCCTCGTCCTGGCCCGAGCTGGGCTTCCGCCTGGGGTGGAACGGCCGGCGCCTGCAGGTGGTCGTCCGCGCCGACGAGCTGCGGCTGCAGGTCCTCGAGGGCGATCCGGTGGAGGTGCAGGTGCGCGGCACGGCCGTGTCCGTGGGCGCCGCGGAGGTGGCGGTGCCCCTCGACGGCATGGGGCCGCGCATTGACGGCATCCTGCCGCCGACCCCGGTCGTCGGGGCTCACACGCAGGAGGGACAGCGCCTCATCCCCGCCGTGCCGAGGCCGTGACGTCCGGGCGGGAAGGCAGGGCAGGCGACGGGGTCGCCCCCCGCCATCGACCGGGATGTGATCGACTGGACCCATGACCGACGCGAACGACAGCGCTTCCGAGGCGGTCGACCCGACGCCTCAGGACACCCCCGCGGGGCCGCCGCCGAGCGAGACCGACCGTCTCGCGGCCCAGGTCAGCGGACCCGAGGACCAGGTCGGCATGACCGCGCTGTGGCGCCTCACGATGGGGCTGGACCACTGGTGGTTCATCGCGGTGGGCGAGCCGGGTCTCGAGTCGCCGGCCGCTGCCGAGATCGGGGGCCAGTTGATGCTGCTCACCTTCACGACCTCCGAGCGCGCGCGGGACTTCGCCGTCCGGCAGGACATGATCCAGGAGCAAGAGGACCTGCCGGCGATCGCGCTGCCCCCGACCGAGGTGATCGCCTCGAGCCAGAGCTATCTCGACGCCGGCATCCAGGGCCTGATGTTCGACCCGCACATCAGCGGGTTCTACATCCCCAGCGAGCAGTTGCCCGTGGTCTGGGACGCGGTCACCAGCACCCACGAGTCCGACTGAGGGCGCTCAGGGGGCCGGGATCTCCAGCTCGGAGCCGGCCTGCACGTGCAGCGTGTTCAGGTCGTTGGCCACCTGGATCGCGACGATCGCCCGATCGAGCGGGAGCTCCGGGAGCTCGCTCGTCGCGATCTGCGAGAGCGTGTCACCGGGCTGCACGGTGATCGTGTGGCCGGCCGAGGCGGTGGCCGGGAGCATGCCCAGCGCAGCCACGACTGCCAGGACGAGCACCGTCGCGACGGTCACGGTCATCGCCAACCGTCCCCGCCTGGTCAGGGTCAGCGGACCAGCCTCCCCGAGGGCCGCGGTCCGACGCGGGACCGTGTCCCCCACCGACGGCACGCCACGCTCCCCCGCCCCGACGACCCGCAGGTGGTCGCGGCGTCGCGGACGCGGCCCCTGGACCGCCGGCCCCTGGGGTATCTCGAAGTGGGGCGTCTCGAAGTCCTGCAGGTCATGCAGTGCGATCGCGCTCATGATCCCTCCGTCTCTGCTTGTCCGAACGCCTGTGCGTCGGACGCATGTTCCATGTCTAGCACACCCGTCCGAGGTTTGTCGACACGCCGCATCGAACTGGTGTTTGTCAGCACGTTCGAATACTCGTACGATGGCCTCACGCGATAGAGATAACCAGAGACCACTGACAGAGCTGTTGACCTGCGGTTTTGCGGCTGGAGCAGGGTCAGAGCGAGAGGGGTAGGAGATGGCCGACATTCATGAGATGCCGGACCGCGACGGGCGGGCCGATCTCACGGCACGCCAGGAGAAGGTGTTGCACGTCATCAAGGACTCGGTGGACCGGCGGGGGTATCCGCCGAGCCTGCGCGAGATCGGGGCAGCGGTGCAGCTGGCCTCTCCCTCGTCCGTGGCCTACCAGCTACGGATGCTGGAGCGGAAGGGGTACCTGCGCCGGGACCCGAACCGGCCGCGCGCCATCGAGGTCGTGCTGCCCGGGACCGGCGAGGGCGAGGCCCCCGGCTACCGCCGACCCGGCCCGTCGGCCACCGCCGAGGTCGTCAGCGAGATCGACTACGACGAGACCGGCATCGGTGACGCGCGCCCCGAGGCGTCCTACGTCCCGGTGGTCGGCCGGATCGCCGCCGGTGGCCCGATCCTGGCGGAGCAGGCGGTCGAGGACATCTTCCCCCTCCCCCGCCAGATCGTGGGTGACGGCGAGTTGTTCCTGCTCAAGGTCGTCGGGGACTCGATGATCGATGCGGCGATCTGTGACGGTGACTGGGTGGTCGTGCGCCGGCAGGAGGACGCCGTGAACGGCGACATCGTCGCGGCGATGCTGGACAACGAGGCCACGGTCAAGACCTTCAAGCGGACCGACGGGAAGCTGTGGCTGCTTCCGCACAACGACGCCTACGACCCGATTGACGGTGACGATGCCGTCGTCCTGGGGAAGGTCACCGCCGTCCTCCGGCGCATCTGAGCCTGCTCACCTCTGGCCCTCCCCGGCCCTGACTCACCGAGTTCCCACACCGGGCGGCCCCGCGCGATCGACGGCCAGTGCCATCGACGGTATGCGCGATCGAGCCGCGGCGGGGAACTCCCCGACTCAGGCGTGCGTTCCGCCTGTGTCCCTGTGCTGGTGCCGCCTGCCGGTCCTCCCCCCTCCCGGCAGGTGGCACCGAGAGACAACGACTGCGCCGCCCGACCACGAGGTCGGGCGGCGCAGTGCCGTGCCGGGCGTGCTCGGGTCAGAGCGCGCCGCGCGCCTCGTTGAGCCGTGCCCTCTCCTCGTCGGTCATGTCCGCCCCGTCGCGGTCCGGATGGTAGCCCTGCGGCCCGAACGAGTCCGGCTCGCCGGTGTCCTCGATGCCGGCGTCGGTGCCTGCGACCAGGGTGTCATCCGCGGGTCGGGCGTCCTCCGGGGTGAGGGCGTCCTCCGCGGGCAGGGTGGCTCCGTCCGCGGGGTTCTCCGTGTCGACAGCAAGTTCAGAACCCGGCTCGGTGTCGACGATCGGCGTGCCCTGCTCGGCCCCCGGGACCTCGTAGGCCGTGGTCTCCGTGTCGCTCGCCGCGATGCCGCCGGCCGCTTCACCCGAGGCCACCGCTCCGGCCACAGCGGCCTCGGCGCCGTCCGGGCTCTCGGGCGCCTCGGCAGGCTCGGGATAGCCGGTCCCCGTCTGGTGGGCGGCCCCCGTCACGGCATCATCGGCGCCGGCCTCGTCCACGGCCGTCTCGGCCATGACCGGCTCGACCGTGCCGAACTGAGCCGCGTCGCCGGGCTCCGGCGCGTTCGCGCCCTCGGCTGCCGCGCCTTCGGCTGCCGCACCCGCCGCTGCCGCCGCGGCACCGGTCGTGGCCGCAGCGGCTGGGGACGTGTGGCCCTCGTAGGCCCCGGAGTGCGCGGCAGGACGGTCCGGGGAGTAGCCGGACCGGCTGACCCGGGTGGGCTCCTCGTCCGCGGGATCGGTCGACGGGAC
>JAAYYA010000529.1 GCA_012515595.1 Actinomycetales bacterium | reverse complement strand
GTGGCCCTGCCCCAGGCGGCGTTCGCGCTGCCCATGACGATCGTCATACTGCGTCCCTTCCTCATGGCGATCCCCCACGAGGTGGAGGAGGCGGCCATGATCGACGGCGCCTCGCGCCTGCAGTTCTTCTGGCGCATCCTGCTGCCCCTGTCGGCGCCGGGCGCGGTGACGGTCGGCGTGCTGGCGTTCGTCGCGTCGTGGAACGCCTACCTGCTGCCGCTGCTGCTGCTCCGCGGGGAGATGAAGACCCTGCCGCTCGGCGTGGCCGACTTCTCCTCGCAGTACTCCTCCGACACGGCCGGCGTCTTCGCCTTCACCACCCTGGCGATGATCCCCGCCCTGATCTTCTTCCTGGCGATGCAGAAGCGCATCGTCAGCGGGCTGCAGGGCGCCGTCAAGGGCTGACCCCGCACGACCCGTCCCTCCCACACGATTGGAGTCCCGATGACCGACACCCGCAGCGCGCCCGTCCCCGTGCAGGAGTCGCGTCCCGTCGACGTGCCCGGGCTGCTCGCCTCGCTGACCCTGGAGGAGAAGCTGGCCCAGCTCGTGGGCTTCTGGGACAAGGGCGACGGCGAGGCGGTGGCACCGCTGCAAGGCACCTTCGGAGACTCCGAGAGCCTGTATGACGTGGCGTCGCGGGGCCTCGGGCACCTCACCCGGGCCTATGGCACCCGCCCGGTCGACCCGGTCGAGCGGGCCCGCTGGCTGTGGGACTTCCAGCGCTGGCTCGTCGCCAGCACGCGGCACGGCATCCCCGCGCTGGTGCACGAGGAGTGCCTGACCGGGCTCTCAGCGTGGAAGGCTGCCACCTACCCCACCCCGCTGGCGTGGGGAGCCAGCTTCGACCCCGACCTGGTCCGCGAGGTTGCGGGGCTGGTGGGCCGGTCGATGCGGCAGTTGGGCGTGCACCAGGGGCTGGCCCCGGTGCTCGACGTCGTCCGCGACCCGCGCTGGGGGCGGGTCGAGGAGGCGATCTCCGAGGACCCCTACCTGGTGGCCACCATCGGCACCGGATACGTGGAGGGGCTGCAGTCCGAGGGCGTGCACGCCACCCTCAAGCACTTCGTGGGCTATTCCGCCTCGCAGGCCGGGCGCAACTTCGCTCCCGTCCACGCCGGGCCGCGCGAGCTGGAGGATGTGCTGATGGTGCCCTTCGAGATGGCGGTCATCGAGGGCGGAGTGCGCTCGGTCATGCACTCCTACAACGAGATCGACGGTGTCCCGGTCGCGGCCGACCCGTCGCTGCTGACCGGGGTGCTGCGGGACCGCTGGGGCTTCGACGGCACGGTCGTGGCCGACTACTTCGGTGTCGCCTTCCTCCACGTGCTGCACCGAGTGGCTGCCGACCTCGGCGAGGCGGCAGCCCAGGCGCTGGCCGCGGGGATCGACGTGGAGTTGCCGACCGGCGACGCCTACCTCGCGCCGCTGGCCGATGCTGTCCGCTCCGGGGCCGTCGACGAGGCGCTCGTGGACCGGGCCTGCCTGCGCGTGCTCGAGCAGAAGGCCGCGCTTGGGCTCCTCGGGGCCACCTTCGAGGACGAGCCGCCCACCGAGATCGACCTCGACGGGCCGGAACACCGGGCCGCGGCCGCGCGGCTGGCCGAGGAGTCCGTGGTGCTGCTGTCGAACCAGGGGATCCTGCCGCTCTCCGATCCGCACCGGATCGCCCTCGTGGGCCCCAACGCCGACCGGCTCGAGGCGCTCTTCGGGTGCTACTCCTTCGTCAACCACGTCATCCCGCAGCACCCCGCCACCGAGCCGGGCATCGTCGCGCCCACGGTCTGGGAGGCGCTTGCGGCGGAGTGGCCGCAGGTGCAGGTGCGGCACGCGCGCGGTTGCGACGTCGACTCCGCGGACGACTCCGGATTCGAGGAGGCCGTGGCCGCGGCGCGAGAGGCCGAGGTGGCGGTCGTGGTCGTCGGCGACTCATCGGGTCTGTTCGGGCGGGCCACCTCGGGAGAGGGCTGCGACCGGGACGACCTCGAGCTGCCCGGCGTGCAGCGGCAGCTCGTCGAGTCGGTGGTCGCGACCGGCACGCCGGTCGTCCTCGTGCTGCTGACCGGGCGTCCCTACGCCGTCGACTGGGCGCTCGACTCGTGCGCCGCGGTCGTGCAGGCGTTCTTCCCCGGCGAGGAGGGGGCCGGCGCCGTGGCAGGGGTGCTCTCCGGGCGGGTGAACCCCTCCGGGCACCTGCCGGTCAGCATCCCGCGCTCCGCAGGGAGCCAGCCCTACTCCTACCTCCACCCGCCGCTGGGCGGCGACACCGATGTCAGCAACCTGTCCACACGGCCCGCCCTGCCGTTCGGCCACGGGATGTCCTACACGACCTTCGGGCTGAGCGACCTCGAGGTCCGGGCCGGCTCACCGGCCGACCCCGTGGAGGTGCGGGTGCGCGTGGCCAACACCGGTGATCGGCAGGGCGAGGACGTCGTCCAGCTCTACGCCCACGACGTCATCGCATCGGTGACCCGGCCGGTCGCGCAGCTCGTCGGCTACGCACGGGTCGGACTGGAGCCGGGGGAGTCCTGCGTGCTCACCCTGCGGGTGCCGCCGGCGCGGCTCTCCTTCACCGGTCGTGACGGCCGGCGGGTGGTCGAGCCGGGGGACATCGAGTTCTGGGTTGGCGACTCGGTCGCTGACCGTCGCCTGCTGCAGACCGTCACGCTGACCGGGGAGGTGCACGAGGTGGGGCTCCACGACCCGCGGCGCACCACGGTGGAGGTCGCTCCCGCAGACAGCGGGGCCCTGGCCTGACCGGGGAGCGTCGGGGCGGGTGGGCCTAGCGGAGCGCTGGGGGCGGTGCCGTCGAGGCGCGCGCGACCAGCCGGGTCTCAAGGCGGACGTGGGTGCGCTCGAGCTCTTCACCGGCCAGCAGGGTGAGCAGCATGCTCAGCGCGGTCCGGCCGATCTCCTGCAGCGGCTGCGACACCGTCGTGAGGGCCGGCTCGGCCAGGGCCGACTCCGGGACGTTGTCGAAGCCCACCACCGACAGGTCCTCGGGGACGGACAGTCCTAGTGAGCGCGCGACCTCGACCGTCCGAATGGCCATGAGGTCGTTGGCCGCGAACACCGCGGTGGGCCGGTCGCGGCGGTCGAGCAGGAGGCGTGCGGGGCCGACCGCCGACTCCGAGCGGTAGGAACCGGTGGCCAGCAGCGTCTCGTCGACCTCGAGTCCGGCAGCCGCCATCGCCTGGCGGAACCCCTGCTCGCGCAGGTGGGCCGACTCGAGGTCCTCGCGGCCGCGGATCATGCCGATCCTGGTGTGCCCCAGCTCGACCAGGTGCTCGACCGCGGACCGTGCGCCGCCCACGTTGTCGGAGTCGACGGTGGGGACGTCGCCGCTGCCGGTGTGCGGGTCGACCGCGATCACCGGCACCGCGGCGCCCGGCTCGATCATGGTCGGGGTGACGATGATCGCCCCGTCGAGCAGGGTGCCACCCAGCCGGCGCAGGGACCGGCGCTCCCACCCGACTGTCTCACCGTGGGTCGCGCCGGCGAACGCCAGGAGCTCGTAGTCCGTCTCCGCCATGGCGCCCGAGACACCCTTCAGCAGCTGGGTGCTGAACGGCTCGAACTCGGCGACCAGCACCCCGAGGATCCCGGTCCGCGAGCTGCGCAGACTGCGGGCCCCCAGGCTCGGCTCGTAGCCGAGCTCGGCGATGACCTCGTGCACGCGACCGGTGGTGGCGGCGGCCACGCCGTACCTGCCGTTGACGACCTTGGACACCGTGGCGACGGACACGCCGGCCAGGCGTGCCACGTCAGCCATGCGGATCGGGCCGTCGGGGACCATTGCGCCATTATCCGCGTGCGGCGCGGGGACCGGGGGAGGCTGCCCGCTCATCCGTCCTCCCCGTTCGTTGTGGCGTGAAACTATTGGGGGAACCTAACCCGCGCGTCGTCTCCGGTGCAAGGCAGGTCGTGCGTACGGTGGGAGGCATGCAGCTCGACCGCACGCAGCCGGGCCACCCACAGCCGGGCCACCCGCAGTCTGGCCACCCGCAGTCTGGCCGCACTCAGGCGCGCCCGGTCCTGGCCCACCAGTCGTCACTGCGCGAGGTCAACCTCGGCGTGGT
>JAAYYA010000528.1 GCA_012515595.1 Actinomycetales bacterium | reverse complement strand
TCAGCGAAGAGGCGGTGGCCGCAAAGGACAAGGCCGTCGCCGGGGTGAAGTCGGGTGCCGCAGCGGCGCGCGAGGCCTTCGACGAGCAGATCGCCCCGAAGGCCAGCGAGGTGGCTGAAGCAGCCGGGGCCAAGGCGTCCGAGGCCGCGGCCGTTGCGCGGGAGAAGTCCGGCGAGTTCGCGGCGCATGCCAAGGAGCGTGCCGCCCACGCGCAGAAGCGGGCCGTGGCCGGGATCGACCACGGGATCGACGCTGCCGTGCCCAAGGGGCAGGAGGCGCTGGCCGCCGTCGGTCCCAAGGTCGACCACGCCCGCGACGTGATCGTCGAGGACATCCTGCCCAAGATCTCCGAGCTGCTCGGCAACGTGCAGGCCGCCAAGGACGAGAAGCTGGCGCAGCTCGCCGCAGCATCCGCCACGCCCGCGGCCGTCGCCGCCGCCATCGAGCCGGAGAAGAAGAAGCGCAAGAAGGGCAACGGCCTGGTGGTGCTCGGGCTGCTCGCCGCGGCCGGGGCCGCCGTGGCGTGGTACCTGAACTCCAAGAAGAAGCCGGCCACCGACCCGTGGGCCACCGAGCACCACGTCGGCGGGGCGCCCGGGGTCGACTCCCAGGTGCGTGCCACGCTGGCCGACAAGGCGACCGCCACCGGCAAGGCCACGACCGGCGCCGCCGGCACCGCAGCGAAGGACACCCCGATCGCGGACAGCCTGGCGGACAAGGCCGACAGCGCGGCCGCCAAGGCCAAGGGCAAGCTCGACGACGTCAAGGACAAGGCCAAGGACGTCGCCGCGGACGCCAAGGACAAGCTCTCGGACGCCAAGGACGCGGCGAAGGACCAGGCCGACCACGTCGCCGCGGACGCCCAGGACGCGGCAGACGATGCCCAGGACGCGGCTCAGGACGCCAAGGACGCAACCCAGGACGCGGCTGCGGACCTGACGGAGGAGGCCGACCGGAAGACCGACCTGCCCTGACGGGCCGGTACCCACCGGACGACGTGGGCGGCCGTCGCACTCTGCGACGACCGCCCACGGTCGTGTCTGGACGCGGTCCGGGAGCGGAGGGGACGCGCATGCGGCCGCGTCACCCCAAGTCACACAGGCACCACAGGCCACAGGAGATTCCTGGAGTCACCCGCGTGGCGCCATACGGACGGCGCACCGGCCCCTAAGTTGGGGCCCGTAGGTGTGTCCAGTTGCGAGAGGAGGCGCCGGTGTCGGCCCAGACCCACGGATTCGAGCCCTCCCGCGCCCCCGCCCCTCGGCACGACACCGCTCCTCCGCACGATGCGCGAGCCACCGTCCGGGCCAGCACCAGTCTGTTGGAGCGCCCGGTCGCCCGCGAGCGGCCGCCGCTCCGTGACCCGGCACCCGTGCTGCCGCGCCGCCGGCGCCGGGGACCGTCCCAGATGGACCCCCGGCCGGGTCACATCCACGGGCTGGACGGCATCCGCGCGCTCGCGATCATCGGCGTCCTGATCTTCCACTTCACCCCGACCGTGCTGCCCGGCGGCTTCCTCGGGGTCGACGTCTTCTTCGTGCTCTCCGGCTTCCTGATCACCACCCTGCTGCTGCGCGAGATCACCCGCCGCGGCCGGATCAACCTGCCGCAGTTCTGGCTGCGCCGGGCCCGACGCCTGCTGCCGGCCCTGGTCACCGTCGTGGTGGTCAGCATCGCCACGGCCCGCCTGGTCAGCGGCGACCTGCTGGTCAACATCGGCCGGCAGGCCCTCGGGGCGATGACCTTCAGCACCAACTGGGTCGAGGCCGCGGCCGGCGCGAGCTACTTCCACAGCACCTCACCGCTGCTGTTCGTCAACTTCTGGTCCCTCGCCGTGGAGGAGCAGTTCTACCTGCTGTGGCCGGTCTCGCTCGTGGTGCTGCTCGCGGTCACCCGGACCGCCCGGCAGCGGATCGCGGTGGCCCTCGGCCTGGCGCTCGGCTCCGCCCTGCTCATGGCGGTGCTGTTCACGCCGGACCAGGACGCCACCCGCGTCTACTACGGCACGGACACGCACCTCTTCGGGCTGATGCTCGGCGTCGCGCTCGCCTTCGGGTGGGCGGCCCCGCACCGGCTGGGGCTGCACACCCGCACCTGGCGCCGCTGGCGGATGCCGCTCGTGGCCGCCGCGCTGGTGGTCCTCGTCGCGCTGATGTCCCGCCTCACGGAGTCTCACCCCCTGACCTTCCGCGGCGGCATCCTGCTGGCCTGCGTGGCGACCGTCGTGCTGATCGCCGGCCTGCTCGAGTCGCCGAGCCGGTGGCGGCGGGCCATGCAGCTGGCGCCGCTGCGCTACCTGGGCGAGCGGTCCTACGGCATCTACCTGTGGCACTGGCCGGTGCTGATGATCGTCGCGGCCCTCTTCCCGTATGCCGAGGGGACCGTCCGCGGCTACGTCACCCTGGCCGGGGCGCTGGCGCTGACCCTCGTGCTCTCCGAGCTCTGCTTCCGCTTCATCGAGACGCCGGTGCGCACGCACGGCTTCCGGGCCGCCTGGGCCGCGGTGCGGGACCGGGTGTCCGGGCCGTCCAGAGGGGTGCTCGCCAGCGTCGCTGCGACCGTCACGGTGCTGGCCGTGCTCCTCGCGGGCGTCGCCGTGGCGACGGCGCCGGAGAAGTCCGAGACCCAGCTGGCCATCGAGGCCGCCGAGTCCGACCTCAACGCCCCGCCCGTCGACGCGCCCGCGCGGGCCTCACTGGCCGGAGGCGTGCTGCTGGGGTCGACGCCGGCCGAGCCGGTCGAAGGCGGGACGGTCGAGGGCGGGACGGCCGAGGGCGGGACGGTGGCGGACGGCTTCCAGTCCGCCCTGGATCGGATCACCGGCCTGCCCGGCGGCTCCGGCACGGCAGGCGGCCCGGCCGACGAGCAGGACTCCGGCGACGACGCGCCAGGGCAGCCGGGCGACCAGGCGACCGACGAGCAGGTCACCGAGGAGCAGGTCACCGAGGAGCCGGCGGAGGTCGTGGTGCCGGACGGCTGGCACGAGGACGAGGAGGGACTCCTGGTCCCCAACAGCAGCCGCCTCACGGCGATCGGTGACTCCCTCGTGGTGACCAGCGCCGACGGCCTGAAGTGGCGCTTCCCGGACATGAACTTCGCGGCCAAGTCCAACCGGCAGTGGAAGGACGCCAACCCCGTCCTGACCTCCGCGCTGGCCGAGGGGATCGTGCGGGAGAACGTCATCGTCCACTTCGGCACCAACGCCGGGGTCAGCGAGAAGCAGCTGCGCACGTTCCTGGACACGCTCGGGCCGGACCGCAACGTCGTGGTGATGAACCTCTACGGCTCCAGCACCTTCGTGCCCGGGTCCAACCAGATCATCGAGGACGTCGTCGCCGACTATCCGAACGCCGTCGTCGGCGACTGGCAGGGCACCATCGCCCAGCAGCCCCAGGTGCTGCAGTCCGACCGGATCCACCCGGACATCGAGGGCATGCACGTCTACGCCGCCGTCGTCGCCCGCGCCTTCGACGAGCTCGCCCGCCGCTGACACCCCAATTTTCGTAGGGGTTTTGCCGGTCCTCCCCGCATTTTCGCAGGGCTTTTGTCGGTCGGACCCGGCTTTTCTCAGGGCTTTCGCTGCCCTGCTCCGCGTGGCGCGTCTCGAGGCACCAGTGTCACGTCTCCGGTCGGCACCGGCCTACAACCGCGCGTGCCGGTTGACGTCCTTGTAGAGCAGATAGCGGAACGGTCCCGGCCCCCCGGCGTAGCAGGCCTGCGGGCAGAACGCGCGCAGCCACATGAAGTCGCCGGCCTGCACCTCGACCCAGTCCTGGTTGAGCAGGTAGACGCCCTTGCCCTCGAGGACGTACAGCCCGTGCTCCATCACGTGCGTCTCCGGGAACGGGATCGACCCGCCGGGCTGGAAGGTCACGATGTTGACGTGCATGTCGTGCCGCACGTCCAGCGGGTCCACGAAGCGCTGCGTCGCCCAGGCCTGCGTCCCCGGCATCGCCTCCGGCGCGACGTCCTCCTCGTGCGTCACGAACGCCTCGGGCACCTCGATGCCCTCGACCCGCTGGTAGGCCTTGCGGATCCAGTGGAAGGTCGTGCCCGCCGCCGACTCGTTGCGCAGCGACCAGTCCGCCCCGGGCGGGAGGTAGGCATAGCTGCCCGGCCGCAGCTCCCGCGTCTCACCCCCGAGCCGCAGGGCCGGGGTCCCGTCGACGACGAACAGGACCGCCTCGGCCTCCGCGTCGTCCTCGGGCCGCTCGCTGCCACCCCCGGGGGCGACCTCCACGACATACTGACTGAAGGTCTCGGCGAAGCCGGAGAGCGGCCGCGCCAGCACCCAGGCGCGCGTGCCCACCCAGTGCGGCAGCTGGCTGGTGACGATGTCGCGCATGGTGCCGCGGGGGAGGACGGCGTAGGCGTCGGTGAACACCGCCCGGTCCGTGGTCAGCTCCTCCTGCCCGGGCAGGCCGCCGCGGGGGACGTAGTAGGTCATGCCTCTCCTCTCCGGAGCAGCCGCCCGCGGGGGGCGGCGCCGGCGTCCGCCGGATCCACGAGTATGCCGTGCAGCCAGGTCTCCCGGACCGCGCCGGTCAGTCGTCGGCCGGCGTAGGCGGTGTCCGGGTTGCGGTGGTGCAGCCCGGCCGGGTCGACCGTGAAGGTCTCGTCGGGGGCCAGGACGCACAGGTCGGCGTCGGCGCCGACCGCCAGCCGCCCCTTGTGGCGGAGACCGACCAGGTCGGCCGGTCCCTGGCACATCCACCGGGCGACGTCGACCAGCGTGTGACCGCGCACGCGCGCCTCCGTCCAGACCGCGGACAGGCCGAGCTGGACCGACGCGATGCCGCCCCAGGCGTCCGCGAAGTCGCCGGTGTCCAGGTGCTTCAGGTCCGAGGTGCACGGCGAGTGGTCGGAGACGACGACGTCGATGGTGCCGTCGGCCAGCCCGGCCCAGAGCCGCTCGCGGTTGGCCGCCTCCCGGATCGGCGGGCAGCACTTGAACTCGGTGTGCCCGTCGGCCACGTCCTCGGCGGCCAGGGTCAGGTAGTGCGGGCAGGTCTCCACGCTCAGCCGGACCCCGCGGTCCCGGGCGGCGCGGATCTCGGGCAGCGCGTCGGCCGACGAGAGGTGGACGACGTGAACCCTGGCGTCCGTGTCCTCGGCGGCCCTGACCAGGCGTTCGATGGCGACCAGCTCGGCGCTCGGCGGGCGGGTCGTCACGAAGTCGGCGTAGGCCCGGCTGTGCAGCGGCGCCGCGTCGATCTCGCCCTCGTCCTCGGCGTGCACGACGAGCAGCGCGTCCAGCCGGGCCAGCTCGGCGAGCGCCTCCCGCAGCCCGGCGTCGTCGAGGTGACCGAACTCGTCCACGCCCGAGGGCAGCAGGAAGGCCTTGAAGCCGAGCACCCCCGCGTCGTGGAGCTCACCGAGGTCGGGGACGTTCCCCGGCACCGCGCCGCCCCAGAAGCCGACGTCAACGTGCACCCTCCCCTCGGCAGCCTCCTCCTTGGCCTGCAGCCCGGCGAGGGTTGTCGTGGGCGGCACCGAGTTCAGCGGCATGTCGACGATGGTCGTCACGCCGCCCGCGGCCGCCGCCCGGGTCGCGGAGTCGAAGCCCTCCCACTCGGTCCGCCCGGGCTCGTTGACGTGCACGTGGGTGTCGACCAGCCCGGGCAGCAGCACCTCGTCGTCCGCCAGGACCACGTCCGGCTCGGCGCCGGGGGGCAGCTGGGCGTCGAGGGTGGCGATCCGACCGTCCCGTAGGCCGAGGGTCACCGGCCGCTCCTCGTCCCCGACGACGGCGCGGGTCGCCCGGACGACGAGGTCGTAGGGCTCAGCTCCCACGGTAGGTCGAGTAGCCGAACGGGCTGAGTAGCAGCGGGACGTGGTGGTGCTCGTCTGCGGTGATCCGGAAGGCGACGACGACCTCCGGGTAGAAGGGCCCGTCCAGGTCGAAGCGCAGCCGGTAGGTGCCGACGGGCAGGTCGCCGCCGAGCGCCCCGATCCGCCCGTCGTCGTCGGTCACCCACTCGGCGAGCGTGGCGCCGTCCGCGTCGAGCAGCGTGACGGTGACACCGCGGGCCGGTCGCCCCTCGGCGGTGTCGAGGATGTGGGTGCTCAGGGTTGCCATCAG
>JAAYYA010000527.1 GCA_012515595.1 Actinomycetales bacterium | reverse complement strand
GACAGCGCCTGGCTCAGCCGTCGCCACCCGTGACGCCGGTCCAGTGACTTCCTCATCCTCATCCTCCATCCCTCGTGGGAACCGGTTGTTCCCCTTGGAGTCGAGGCTGCTCCGGTGGCGCCCCATCAGGCAGGGGTAGTTCCGGATCTGTGGACAGGGGCCCAGGGGCGGCGAATGCTGTGCACGACGGAAAGGGCCCACCCTGCGCGAGGGTGGGCCTGGAGAGGTCGGAGGGGCGGGCCTAACCGTGGATCAGCTGATCGCTGGGCAGCACCGTGATCAGGCGTCGCACGCCCTCGTGGTCCGAGGCGGCGAGCGTGGCGGTCGCGCCGGGAAGAACCCACACGGTGGGACTCTCAGCCGCGGAGGCCGCGCACTCGGGAAGCCACTCGGCCGACCAGCCGGACAGCGCCTCCGCGAGCGCGCAGCGGCCCGGGCTGGACGTCACCCGGTTCACCTGGACCCGGGCGGGCGCTCCCAGCGGCATCGTGTCGTCGGCGACGTACACCTGGCCGTACGCGTCGGCCGGAAGCCCGAGAAGGACCTCCTGGGCGGCGGCAAAATCGCAGGCGTCAGCGAAGATGCATACCTTCATCGAAGGCCCTCGTCGGCGACTCACATCCGCGAGTGTAGGTGAGCCTAACCAAATATGGAAAGGGTCCCGTCACGGATGTGAGCCGCTAGACACTGAGGTTGGGGTCAGCCGGCGATGTGCGCCTGCAGGAACCAGCGGTCCTTGACCAGGCCCTGCTCGATCGCGATCGCGAGGTCCTGGCTGGCCAAGTCGACCTCGTCCAGGCCCTTGATGGCCTCACGAGTCGTCGCAATAACGGCGTCCAGCTGCGCGATGACCTGCGGGATCAGGTCGGCGGAGGAGGTGAACCCCTCGCTGAGCGCCGGCAGCGTGTTCTTGGCCGCGACGGTCTCGATCCGGGCGTCGAGCGGCAGGCCCAGGGCGACGATCCGCTCGGCAGCGGTGTCGGCGAACTCCTGGGCGTGGTCGACGATGTCGTCCAGCAGCTCGTGCACGCCCACGAAGTTGGGGCCGCGCACGTGCCAGTGAGCCTGCTTGCCGTCGACCACGAGCGCCTCGAGGTCGATCACGACGGGTGACAGCAGCTGGGCGGCGCCAGCTGCGACCTCGGAAGAGGTGGTCAGTGCGTCGGAGGTGCGGGTGTTCGTCATGGTGCCTCCTAGAAAGTAGCTCTGGGGCGCTGTCCTGAGCGGCCCCCTCACACTCAAATTTCCCCTATTTCGCGGGTGCTCGCAAGCAAGCAAAGGCTGCCCTTAGACCCGGACAAGACCCTCGCTCTAGTGTGGTCGCATGGCCGTCAGCCCACCGCTCAGCGCCCTGATCGACACCCTGCCCGAGGGGATGGTCGTCACCGATCCCGATGTCCTGGGCGGCTACCGGCAGGACCGGGCCCTGGACCCGCAGGCCGGCATCCCCCTGGCCCTCGTCCGCCCGACGAGCACGGAGCAGGTCCAGGCCATCGTGCGCTGGTGCGCGGAGCGCGGGGTGAAGCTGACGACACGCGGCGCAGGGACCGGCCTGTCCGGCGGATCGACCGCGGTGGACGGCGCACTCATGCTGTCGACCGAGCGGATGCGGTCGCTGACCATCGACTCGGCGACCCGCACCGCCACGACGCAGCCCGGGTTGCTCAACGCGGAGGTCAAGGCGGCGGCCGCCGAGCACGGCCTCTGGTACCCGCCCGATCCCTCCTCGTTCGAGATCTGCTCCATCGGAGGCAACATCGCGACCAACGCTGGCGGCCTGTGCTGCGTGAAGTACGGCGTCACCACCGACTACGTCCTCGGGCTGGAGGTGGTGCTGGCCGACGGGAGGGCACTGCGTCTGGGCGGCCGACAGATCAAGGACTCGGCGGGGCTGTCGCTGACCAAGCTCTTCGTCGGCAGCGAGGGCGTGCTGGGGGTCATCACCGAGGTGACCCTCCGCCTCCTCCCGCCACAGCCACCAGCGTGCACCGTGGTCGGTGTCTTCCCGACGGTGAGCAGCGCCGGAGCCGCGGTGCTGGCCGTGACGGACCAGCTGCGTCCCGCGATGCTCGAGTTCATGGACGCGGTGGCCGTGAACGCCGTCGAGGACCAGTTCCGCATGGGCCTGCCCCGCGGGGCGGCCGCGCTGCTGGTCGCGCAGTCTGATGCCCCCGGCGCAGCCGGGCAGGCGGAGGTGGAGCACATCCAGGCAGCCTTTAACGCCCACGGTGCCACCGAGGTGTTCTCCACCGCCGACCCGGCCGAGGGCGAGGCGTTCACGGCCGCCCGTCGGGCGGCGATCCCCGCGGTCGAGAAGCTGGGCACCCTGTTGCTGGAGGACGTGGGGGTCCCGTTGCCGGCGCTGCCCGCCCTCATCGACGGGGTGGCGGCGATCGCCGCCGAGCAGGACGTGACGATCTCCGTCATCGCCCATGCAGGTGACGGCAACACCCATCCGCTCATCGCCTACGACCCGGCTGACGCGGGACAGGCCGAGCGGGCCCACGTGGCTTTCGGGCAGATCATGGACCTGGCGATCTCCCTCGGCGGCACCATCACCGGGGAGCACGGCGTGGGTCGCCTCAAGAAGGGGTGGCTTCCCGACCAGGTGGGGCCCGACGTGATGGAGCTGACCGCGACGATCAAGGCGGCCCTCGACCCTGACGGCCTGTTCAACCCCGGGGTGATGTTCTGACGGGGCCGTTCAACCCCGGGGTGATGTTCTGACGGGGCTGGTGACGCCGAAGTGGCCACCGGTCTTGCATGGCACCGCAGCGGGTGTATCACTACGGCACCAGGAGGGCCCCGGCCCCGCCCGACAGGAGCGCACCGGCGAGAGCGAGCACGACCGGCACCACGGTGGTCAGGATGAAGGCCGGCAGGAAGGCCAGGCCCAGGGGCAGCACGAGCCGCACCCCCAGCCGGGCGGTGGCAACCTCGACCCGGCTGAGCCGCTCGCGCCGTAGATCCTCGGCGGCGCGCCGCAGCAGTGCTGCCGGGGGCACCCCGGCCCTGGCTGCCAGCCGCAGTGCCCTTCCGGCAGGTTCCCACCGGTCCGGGGCCGCCGCCCAGGCCGCGTCGTCCGGGAGCCCCCACTCCAGGGCCGCCACCACGGTGCGCAGTTCGACGCCGCTCTGGCCGGGGAGGTGCTGGGCCGCCGCGCGCAGCGCCGCGACCGTGCCGGCCCCCGCATCGAGCGCCAGCGCCACGATGTCCAGCACGTCAGGGACCTGCACGTCAGGCTCCCGTCCTGTGCGGACCGGCCGGCCGAGAACCCGGAACCGTGGCGAGTGCCCCGCTCCCGGCCTCCCCGCGACGAAGGTGGACGAGGACCCGCGGGTCGGCCAGAGGAGCACAGCCAGCGCCACCAGTGCGGCGGGCAGCACCGCCTGCACCGTGGAGGCGTCGGGCAGCACCGTCTGACCCGCCAACACCAGTGACCCGCCCGTCACTGGAGGGCCGTCGCCCGGGTGATCATGCCCGTCACCACCACGCGCCCCAGCGCGAGGAGCACCAGTCCGGCGAGCAGGCTGCAGACCGCGGGCCAGGAGCCATACAAGGTGCTCGGCGCGATGCCCATCAGCAGGGCGAGCCCGACCCCCGCCACCGGCAGCAGCGTCAGGATGGTGGCGGTGGTGCGCGCCCCCGCCGTGGCGGTCTCCAGCCTGCTGTCCAGATCCCTACGCGACCGCAGCGCCCGGGAGGCGCTGTCCACCGCGTCGGCGAGCGGGGCACCGAGACGCTCACTGATGGCCCACGACCGGGCGAGCAGCTCGAGTTCCGGGGTGCCCGTCGACCGGACCACCCTCGCCCAGGCCGGGGCGCACGGGCGGCCCTCCCGAGCCGCCGCGAGCACGACGG
The DNA here is from genome assembly GCA_012515595.1 of Actinomycetales bacterium. Classification (GTDB taxonomy): domain Bacteria; phylum Actinomycetota; class Actinomycetes; order Actinomycetales; family Dermatophilaceae; genus Ornithinicoccus. The sequence goes on along the minus strand of JAAYYA010000527.1, from coordinate 9,531 downwards.
ACAGATGGTCCCGGACCGCGGGCCCGGCGCCGGTCAGCACGATCGCCACCGCGTCGGCCGGCGGCAGCCCCGACCGCAACGCGGCGGAGAGCTGGTCGAGCACGGGCAGCCACGGTGCGGTCCGGGTCGCGGGACCCGGCCGGCGCCCCGCCAGCCGACGGCGGACGGCCGAGACCGTGGCCCAGGATCCCGGCACCGCGTCGCCGGACCCCCGGCGGCGGCGCAAACCGGACCGTACGGCGCGAGTCCTGCGGCGACCTGGCCAGGCCAGGACCGCCAGCAGCGTCAGGAGCGCCGCCGTCCCGTTCACGGCAGCCCCAGGAGCCGACACAGCACGGGCCACCCGGGGAGTCGCCCCCCGCCAGCTCCCAGCGCCGGCACCACCTCGGCGAGCCGGGTCTGGCCCTGCCGGGTCACGACTCCGATCTCCTGCACCGCCCGTCGACCGTCCCGGCGCCCCAGGTGGATCACGATGTCGATCGCGCTGGCGAACTGCGCGTGGACCGCGTCGTAGGGCAGACCGGCGAGGGCACCCAGCGCCTCGAACCGGGCGGGGACGTCGGCGACGGCGTTCGCGTGCAGCGTGCTGGCGCCACCCTCGTGGCCGGTGTTGAGTGCGCTGAGCATCTCGCGCACCTCCGCGCCCCTCACCTCTCCGACCACGAGCCGGTCGGGCCGCATCCGCAGGGACTGTCGCACCAGGGTCGTCAGCGTCACCCCGCCCCGGCCCTCGACGTTGGCCGCGCGGCCCTGGAGCCGCACGACGTGCGGGTGCTCCACCGCCAGCTCGCGGGTGTCCTCGACGAGGACGATCCGCTCCCCCGGGGCGACGGCGCGGAGCATGGCGCCGAGCAGGGTGGTCTTGCCCGACCCGGTGCCACCGGTGATGACGAACGACACCCGGGCGTCGACCACGGCCCGCAGCACCCGCGCCTGGGTGTCGTCGAGCATCCTCCACTCGTGCAGGAGCGTCAGGTCCGGACTGGTCCGTCGCGGGATGCGCAGGCTCAGATGCGCGCCGTCAGCCACGAGCGGCGGGAGGATGGCGTGCAACCGGACGCCACCTGGCAGGAGACCATCGACCCACGGCGAGGCGTCGTCCAGCCGCTGCCCCGCCAACGTCGCCAGGCGGACCGCGAGCCGACGCACCGAGTCGGTGTCCGCCAGACTCACCGGCGCGGGCTGCAGACCATCGCCGCGGTCCACCCACACGCCGTCGACCCCGTTGACCAGGACATCGGTCACCGCCGGGTCGTCGAGGAGCGGCTCGAGCGGTCCGGCCCCCAGAACCTCGCTGCGCAGGTCACGACGCAGCCGGGCGACGCCGTCCGCGCCCAGCCGCACGGCGTCCCGGTCCGCGATCCCGTCGACGGCATCCGGAGACGGTGGCTTCCCGTTGCGGATCTGTTGCCAGACATGGTCATTCGTGGCGAGGTGGTCGCTCACGGCGAGGCGATCGCCCGTGGGGAGGTGGTCGCGGCGGTCACTCATGCCGAAGTCCGGGCAGGAGGGCGACGAGGATCTCCTCCGCCGCGCCAGCCAGGGCCCCGGACTCGCTGGCCACCGCACGGCCCCGCTCGAGGCATCGGACCACCGTGCGGTCGGCCGGCAGACGCCCGAGCAGCGGCGCCCCCAGGGCCGCGACGAGCTCGTCCGCGGCGATCGCGGCGGGCTCGCGCAGCACCACCCCGGACAGGCCGCGTACGGACTCGGCCACCACCGCCGCGGCGCCGATCCCGACGACGGAGGCCTCCACGAGAAGCACGATCTGGTCACACGCCGACCACCACTCCTGGTGCCATCGCCCAGCCGTGGGTCGGGGCAGGTCGATGACCGTCACCGGTGCAGCCGCACGAACGGCCGCCAGCACGGGGTCCGGCCCCGGTGGTGCGCCGGTCGGCGCGTGGGCCCCCCACGAGAGGCAGCGGAACCCCGTCTCGCCGACCGGCAGCTCGGCGACCAGCCTCCGCGGGTCGACGTCCCCTCGCACCCCCTCCAGGTCACCCCAGCGCAGGCCCGCCTCCGCATCGGTGCCCGCCATCATCTCGATACCTCCGCCCCACGGGTGCGCGTCCACCAGCACCACGTCCCGGCCCGCGGCTGCCGAGCGCACGGCGCAGGCGGTGGCCAGCGCCGTGGAGCCCACACCGCCAGAGGCCCCGAGGACCCCGAGGACGACCCCGCTGAGCTGTGCTTCTTCCATGGCCTCAGACTGCGGGCCGAGACAGCGGGCAGCAGCGCGCCGGGGCATCCTGTGGATGCGGCAGCGGCGCGGCGGGAGGCTGTGGAAAGACCCGGGAAAGGGGACGGCCCCCGCGGGGGGAGCGGGGGCCGTCGACGCTGCAGGTCAGGGGGGGATGACCTGCAACGCCCGCGCTACGACCCTTGCGGGGAGCGCTGTGCTTCCAAGTATGCACCACACCGAGCGGCGCAAGCAAACTCCAGGTAAACAACGGGTGGCGCCCCGACGAGGACCCGGCCCCGGCACCGGTCCCGCACCAGGGCCCGCGCTGCGCGACCCGCCGGTCCGCCGGCACGTGGGCGGGGCCGACAAGGGATGACGCCCCGACTCACGGGGCGTCATCCTCGGCGGTGGCCACCCGGGTGAACAGTGCGTGCACTCGGTTGTCGGGTCCGGCGAGCCGGGCCTCGAACGGTCCACCAGTGGACTGCCCGCGCGTGGGTGCCCGGGTCGTCACCGCCGGCGGCAGAACCAGGGTCCTGCCACACACCACCTTTGTACTCCAGATCCGACGGCTTGGGAAGTGCTGGCGGCCCCGTCAGCTCCTGACCAGCGGTCCGCGGCGCCGGACCGGGCCCCCCGCCCCGGTCGGACGCGGGTTCAGCTGAGTCGTCCGGCGAGCACGGCGTCGGCGACCGCGGTCCCCGCTCCGGCGCCCGTCACCGCCGCCTCGGCGCTGTGCAGCAGCCACAGCCGGACCCCCTCGACCCCGCCCTGTCCGTATGCCGTGAGGGCGCCTCGGTAGTCCGCGCCCACCTTCTGCGCGTGGCCCAGCTCGGGCACCGCCACCCCGGTCGGGTCCAGCCCCCCGACGCGGTGCACGACCCGCTCCAGCGCGCGCGCCACCAGGCCGTTGCCGGTGACGAACGGGCGCACGGTGACCAGCTCGGCGTGCACCAGGGCGGCGACGACGAGCGCCGAGCCGCCCGAGCGGATCGTGGCCAGCAGGTCGTAGACCTGGCCCAGCCGCCCGGCCAGCTCCTCCGCACCCGGCGCGGCGCCGAGGAACTCCTCGAACTCCGCGCAGGTCTCCCCCGGCCGGCGCGGTCGCCCGACCTGGTCGGCCGGGAGCAGGCCGGCTGCCGCCGCGACGTGCAGCCGGGCCAGCAGCTGGGCGGGACTGGCCAGGCTTGCGGCGGTGGCTGACTCGGTCGCGGCCGTCACCTGCACGGCCCCCTTCAGGACCTGCTCCACGGGATTCGGCTCCTCCGGCCACGACGCGGCGCCGCGCACGAGGTCGCGGACCAGGGCGACGGTCCCCCGGGAGCCTGCGGGCTCGGCACCCTCGAGCAGGGCGGTCGCGGTCGCTCCCCGCACCCGCGACTCGGCCGCCGCCTCGGGGATCCGACGGCGCAGCGCCTGGTGCCACCGCAGCTGTGTGCAGGCCTCCCGGGCGGCCTCCACCCCGTCGGCGACGCCCGGCAGCGCCAGCAGTGCCTGCACCTGGTCGGCGACGCCCGTCGGGGAACCCACGCGCTCAGGGTACGGACCGGATCACCTCGCGGTACGGCCGGGTAGCCGGGGCCCGCACCCGCTCCCGGCCCCGGCCCGCTCAGGAGGTGACCAACCAGACCGCGGCGTGTGACGTCATACGGCATGACAGAACGGGCCTGGACCATCGACCCACGGGGGCCACGACCCGCACCCGAAGGAGGAGAACCATGAGCACCATCCGAACGCACCGCACCCGCCGCGGCTGGGCGGCCCTGGCCGTCGCTGCCATCGTCGGCGCCGGCACACCGGCCGTCGCGAGCGGACCGGACCTCACCGCTCCTGTGACGTCCCTCAGCACCGGGATCAGCGCCGTGATGCAGGGCAGTCCGTACTGCGGCATCTACTGGGGCTCGCTGCCCCGGACCAACGGCACCAGCCACACCACCGGCACCGTCGAGAACGTGCGGGCCGGGCGGCACGCGTGCTTCGACCGGCTGGTGATCGACGTGGACGACGTGCCGGAGTCGATGACGTATGACGTGCGCTACGTCGACGCGGTCCGTCAGGACGGCTCGGGCGCGGTGGTCCCGCTCGCCGGCGGCGCGGACCTGCAGGTCGTCCTCCGGGCCCCGGCCTACGAGGACGGGGACGCCACCTACTCCCCCGCGAACCCGGCGAAGCTGGTGAACGTCTCGGGCTGGAGCACCTTCCGCCAGGTGACGCTGGCCGGCAGTTTCGAGGGACAGACCACCCTGGGGCTGGGCGTGCGCGCCCGGCTGCCGTTCCGGGCCTTCGTGCTGGACGGGCCCGGCGACGGCGCCCGCCTCGTCGTCGACGTGGCCCACCGCTGGTGACGCCCCGCTGAACCCCTGCGGCGACCGCTGACCCCACCGGGGGCACCGGTCGCCGCAGCGGGGGGCGGGCACGGTTGCCACACAGCGGGTGAGAGTGTTGGCTGTCGGGAGATACCCGCACGACCGAGGAGGCACCGTGACCCAGGAGACCCTGTCGAACCTGCTGCAGGAGGATCGGACGTTCCCGCCGTCCGAGGAGTTCGCCGCCCAGGCGAACGGCACCCAGGAGCTGTACGACCAGGCGGCGGCAGACCGGGAGGGGTTCTGGGCCGACCAGGCACGCAAGTACCTGACCTGGGACACCGACTTCGACCAGGTGCTGGACTGGTCGGAGGCGCCGGTCTCCAAGTGGTTCGTCGGCGGGAAGCTCAACGCCGCGGTGAACTGCCTGGACCGGCACGTGGAGGCCGGCAACGGCGACCGGGTCGCCATCCACTTCGTCGGGGAGCCGGGCGACACCCGCGACCTGACCTACGCAGACCTGCACGACCAGGTGCAGCGGGCCGCCAACGTGCTGGCCGGCCTGGGGGTCGGGACCGGTGACCGGGTCGCGATCTACCTGCCGATGATCCCCGAGGCCGTCGTGGCGATGCTCGCCTGCGCCCGGCTGGGCGCACCGCACTCGGTGGTCTTCGGCGGCTTCTCCGCCGACGCCCTGCGCAGCCGCATCGCCGACGGCGAGGCCAAGGTGGTCATCACCGCCGACGGCGGCTACCGGCGCGGGAAGCCCTCGGCCCTCAAGCCCGCGGTGGATGAGGCCATCTCCGGCGAGACCACCATCGAGCACGTGCTGGTCGTCAAGCGCACCGAGACCGAGGTCGCCTGGCAGGACGGCCGCGACCTGTGGTGGCACGAGCAGCTGGAGGCGGCCGAGCCGGTGCACACCCCGGAGTTCTTCGACTCCGAGCACCCGCTGTTCATCCTCTACACCTCGGGCACGACCGGGAAGCCCAAGGGCATCCTGCACACCACGGGCGGCTACCTGACCCAGTGCGTATACACCTCCCACGTGGTGCACGACGTGCACCCCGAGACCGACGTCTACTGGTGCACGGCCGACATCGGCTGGGTCACCGGCCACAGCTACATCGTCTACGGGCCGATGGCGCTCGGCGCTACGCAGGTGATGTACGAGGGCACCCCGGACACCCCGCACCAGGGTCGCTGGTGGGAGATCATCGCCGACAAGAAGGTGACGGTCTTCTACACGGCACCCACCGCCATCCGGGCGTGCATGAAGTGGGGCGAGGAGTTCCCGAACGCGCACGACCTGTCCTCGCTGCGCCTGCTGGGCTCGGTCGGTGAGCCGATCAACCCGGAGGCCTGGATGTGGTACCGCCGGGTGATCGGCGGGGACCGCACCCCGATCGTCGACACCTGGTGGCAGACCGAGACCGGCGCGATCATGGCCAGCCCGCTCCCAGGCGTCACGGCGGCCCGCCCCGGGTCCTGCCAGCTGGCGATCCCCGGGATCGACCTGGACGTGGTGGACGAAGCCGGCAACTCGGTGCCCGACGGGTCCGGCGGCTACCTGGTCGCCCGCAGCCCCTGGCCGGGCATGCTGCGGGGCATCTGGGGCGACCTGGAGCGCTACAAGGAGACCTACTGGTCGCGCTACCCGGGCCTGTACTTCGCCGGAGACGGCGCCAAGAAGGACGAGGACGGCAACCTGTGGGTGCTGGGCCGCGTCGACGACGTCATGAACGTCTCCGGCCACCGGCTCTCCACCACCGAGATCGAGTCGGCCCTGGTCAGCCACCACAAGGTCGCCGAGGCCGCCGTCGTGGGAGCGACCGACACGATGACCGGCCAGGCCGTGGTCGCCTTCGTGATCCTGCGCTCGGAGGCCGTCGAGGAGGCGGACGAGGTCGGCGAGGGCGCCGAGCTCGTGGCCGAGCTGCGCAACCACGTGGCGAAGGAGATCGGGCCGATCGCCAAGCCGCGGCAGATCCTCGTCGTCGCCGAGCTGCCGAAGACCCGGTCCGGCAAGATCATGCGCCGCCTGCTGCGGGACGTCGCCGAGAAGCGGGAGGTCGGGGACGTCACGACGCTGGCGGACAGCTCGGTGATGGACCTGATCAAGGAGGGCCTGGCGCCTTCGGGTGCCGGGTCCGGCTCGGACTGACGGCGCGTGCGGCCCCCGAAATTCTTTGCGAAGAACTTACTTATTAGGGGGCCGCTCCAGAGGGTGCGGGCGGCAGACTTGTCTTATCGACATAGCGGCCGCGGTCCACTCCCTCGGATAGCGGCAAGCACCGGCTGTCACGGGACCGGAGTCGACGGGTGTCCACCCGACACGAACAGGGGGTGTCGGGTGGACACCCCTTTGTCTGCCTCCAGTTTCTCCTCAGCTGCTCCCCCGCTTCCCTATGTCCGCACCCGCTCTCCCCCTCCGACGGTTCGGCCCGATCTGCAGCGGCATCCCGACCGACCTGTGCGCCAGCGCGTCAGGCGTTAGGGTTTGCGCATGACGACCGGCAACCAGATTCCCGAGCGCACGATCGGGCAGCTCGTGTCCGACGCGACCAACGATCTGTCCACCCTCGTCCGGGGTGAGATCGAGCTCGCCAAGAGCGAGGTCACCGAGAGCGTCAACCGGGCAGGCAAGGGCGGGGTGGCCATGGCCATCGCCGGCGTCCTCGCGCTGTATGCCCTGGGACTGCTCTTCTTCGCCGCCGCCTGGGGCATCGAGGCCGCGGGCCTCCCGCTCTGGGCCGGCCTCCTCATCGTGGCCGGCGTGATCCTGCTGGTCGTCGGCGGGCTCGTCTTCTTCGGCCTCAAGGAGTTCAAGAAGGTCAAGCCCACGCCGGAGAAGGCCATCACCAACGCCCAGCAGACGGTCAACACCCTCAAGGCGTCGATCAAGCCGACCAAGTCCGGCGCCTCGGCCTAGGTTCTGCGAAGGGCCCTCTCGCGGGTCGTTGCGTCAGGGTGGTTGCACGCGCCGGCCGCCAGTCGTCGATCGCTCACTCGCCCTCGGACGCTCACTCACCGTCTGCGTCGATCGCTCACGCGCCCTCGGACCCTCACTCACCGTCTGCGAGCGGCTTCCGCATCCTCGGGCCGGAAATAACCGGCTCGCAGACACGGAAGGCGCTCGCAGTTGGTGAGGTCCGCGCATGCTGAGCTTTCAGGGCACGGGACGCGCTTTCAGGGCACGGGGCGCACGTCCGACTCGTCCCACGGGACCTCCCATCCGGACAGCCGCAGGATGCCGTCGAGCAGCAGCGCGGTGAAGCCCCACACGACCAGGTCCTCTGCCTGGAAGGCGGGCCCGACCCAGCCGCCCGGGTGCCCCACCCGGAACCGGTTGACCGGGTCGACCAGGTCAGAGACGGGCACCTGCAGGACGCGCGCGACCTCGCGCTGATCCCGGACCCACGCCCGGCCAGGAACGGGCCACCACCCCAGCACCGGCGAGACGTCGTGAGAGCTGACCACCAGGTTGAGCGGCGGCAGCACTCCCGCCACCTCGACACTGCCTGGCTCGACTCCCACCTCCTCATGCGTCTCGCGCAGCGCGGTATCCACCAGGTCCTTGTCCCCCGGCTCGGACCGGCCGCCGGGGAAGGACACCTGCCCGGGGTGCGAGCGCAACGTGTGGGCCCGCTCGGTGAGCAGGATGGAGACGTCCTGGGGCGCCTGGACCGCCGGGGTGGTGTGCCCACCGGTGGTCGTGGCGCCAGGGGCGAAGAGCATCAGCACCGCGGACTGGCGCTGGCCCGGCCCGCCGGCCGGTGGCAGGATCCGTCGCCACGGCGCCCCCTCCACGGCGTCACCGGCCCGCTCCGCCAGGTCGGTCAGCCACCCCGGAACGGTCACCGTGGCGGCCCGTCCTTGACGAGCTTCGCGGCCTTCACCGGGTCGGTCTCGCCGGTGCCGTAGGCCGGGCACAGGCTGGCCACCGGGCAGGCCCCGCAGGCGGGCTTCTTGGCGTGGCAGGTGCGGCGCCCGTGAAAGATCAAGACGTGCGAGAGCTGCGTCCACTCCTTGCGCGGGATCAGCTCGCCGACGGCGTGCTCGACCTTGACCGGGTCCTCCAGCGAGGTCCAGCCGAACCGACGGACGAGTCGGCCGAAGTGGGTGTCCACGGTGATCCCTGGCACCCCGAACGCGTTGCCCAGCACGACGTTCGCCGTCTTGCGACCCACGCCGGGCAGCTTCACCAGGTCGGCCATCCGGGAGGGGACCTGCCCGTCATACTCCTCGACCAGGGTGGCACCCAACCGCAGCAGGGACTCGGTCTTGGCCCGGAAGAACCCGGTGGAGGCGATGATCGTCTCCACGTCGGTGCGGTCGGCCGCCGCGAGGGCGTGGGCGTCCGGATAGCGGCGGAAGAGCTCGGGCGTGACGCTGTTGACCCGCACGTCCGTGGTCTGCGCGGACAGGATCGTGGCGACCAGCAGCTCGAAGGGGCTGCGGAAGTCGAGCTCGCAGTGCGCGTCCGGGTAGCGCTCGGCGAGGACCCGATACATCCGACGGGCTCGGCGGGTGAGCGCCAACGGGGTCTCCCCGGTGGGTGTGGCAGCGGGCTCGATCACACGGCCCACCATAGACATTCGGTCAGTCACTCGACACGACAAGGCGGGTTAATGGCAGGATGACCACCGTGGACCGTCAAGTCGTGAAGAAGACGCCGCTCTTTGCGGCCTTGGACGACGAGACCGCGATGCGGCTCGCCGACTCGATGACGCCGATCCGCCTGGCGCGCGGCGAGTCGGTCTTCGAGGAAGGGGACCCGGGCGACTCCCTCTACGTGATCGTCACCGGCAAGATGAAGCTGGCGCGCACCAGCGGCGACGGCCGGGAGAGCCTGCTGTCGGTCCTGGGCCCGGGCGAGATGTTCGGCGAGCTGAGCCTGTTCGACCCCGGCCCCCGGCTCACCAGCGCCCGCGCCGTGGCCGAGGCCGAGCTGATCTCGCTCGGCAACGCCGACCTGCGGCACTTCCTCGAGCTGCACCCCGAGGTCGCCATGATGATGCTGGCCGGGCTGGCCCGCCG
>JAAYYA010000526.1 GCA_012515595.1 Actinomycetales bacterium | reverse complement strand
TCACCCGCTCAGCCAGCTGCTCGACTGCCCCGCGAGCTCCACCCGGGTCCAGCAGGAGGTGACGGGGGCTGCGGGACCGGAGCACACGGCATACGGCGTCTTCCGGCTCGGCCGACCGCGAACCGCGCCCGCCCGCTCGCACCGGCTGACCGACTGACCCCGGGCGCTCAGACCGGATCGGTCGCTACAGTTGCGCCCGATGGTTGACGACGAGAACCAGCAGGGGGGATCCGGGCCCGACCTGCTGCCCGCCCCGAACCCGGCAGGGACCGAGTCGGATCCCGCGCGCCCGGACCCGCTGGGCCTGCGCGAGGCGGCCGGTCTGCTGCGCGACGCGGCGGCGGTGCTGGCGCGCTACTGGCTGCCGCTGCTCGCGATCGCCGCGGCCAGCCTGCTCGCCCACGAGCTGCTCTCCCGGGGCGCCGTGAAGGCCGGTGTCGTCGGTGCCGTGCCCGGCTTCCTGGCCCTCGCGCTGGTCCCCCTCGCGAGCCTGGGCGCCCTCGTGGGGATGCTCCTGGTCGTCCGCAGCCGGGAGGCCCGCCGCTCGGACTTCTGGGGCGTCATCGCCGCCGCGGGCAGCGTCCTGGTGCCCTTCCTCGTGGTCTACGAGAGCCGGGGCGACCTGCGCACCGACCTGATCGACTATGCCCGGGGCACCCTCTACGAACAGCTCGGCGCGGAGACGATCGTCAGCGGCCTGCCACAGATCGCGTCGTGGCTGGTGCTCGGCATCGTCGCCGCCGCCCTCGTGGTCCGCGCGCTGGGGTCCCGCCTGGTGGACCACGACGGGTGGGGCACGCTCGAGGGTCCCGGTCGGGGTTCGCTCCGCATCGTCCTCGGCTACGCGGAGGTGGTGTGGATGACCCTCGGCGCGTGGGTGCTGACCGGGGCGCTGAACGGGCTGAGCGGTTGGTGGTCGGACCGGGCCGTCGCCCAGGGGCTCGCCACGTACTGGGCGCAGGTGCGGGAGAGCCTGCCCAGCCTCGGCGCGGTCGGAGACTGGGTGCTGGGTGCCGTCCCTCTGGTGACCGACGCCGTCGTCACCGGTCTGGTGGTTCCGATCTCCGTGCTCACCATCGCGGTCATCGTCTACGGGCTGCAGGTGGCCGACACCGTGACGCCCGACGAGGTGGTGGCAGCCGTCCGGCGTGGCCGCTGGACCGGGCTGACTGGCCGGGTCGCAGACGCGCCGCTGCGGCAGGCCTGGAGGCGGCTCTCGGACACCGAGGGTCGCTTCGGTGCCTTGATCGGCGGCCTGGCGCTGGTGCTGCGGTCGGCCTTCGCGCCGGTGCTGGTCTACTGCCTGCTGTTCACCCTCGTCGCTCAGCTGGACGTGGTCGTGTGGCGGCTGGTGCGGCTCGTGCTGGGCTGGCGCCCCGAGCTGGTCTGGGAGGGGCTCTTCGCCCCGCTCAACGGGGTTGCGGAGTTGCTCACCCTGGTGCTCACCGTGGCGCTGACCGCGGTCTTCGCCGACCGGCTGCTGACCAGGTTCGGCGCGGCGAGCCAGGTGGGGCGCTGAGCTAGGGCACTGGCAGCTCAATGAAGCGGGCGGGCGGGAAGTCGATGGCGTCGACCCGGACCGAGACCAACTCCGCATCGACGGGGACGAGCACCAGCATCGACTGCTCCGCGGGCACCGGCTCCTCGGGGTCGGAGCTGCCGCACTCGAGCAACGAGACGTAGGGGTCGGCGTAGGGGACCTCCCGGCCCGCCTCGAACAGCCGGCCCCGGGCGTCCCGCACCTGGACGGTGCAGGAGCGCGACTGGGGCGCGCCGTCCGCCACGACCTCGAGGTCGAGCGCCAGGTAGGCGAAGCCGGCCGGTGGCTGCTCCTCGTCGACGACGGCCAGCGCCTCGACCCCCTGCAGCCGCACCCCCACCCCCAGGTTGTCCACCTGCGCCCACCCGCGGGCGTCCGGCCCGATCCCGACGTGCTGGCCCACGTCCCACCACCCGGCGCGGGCCTGCTCGGTCGCGAACCAGCCCCACCAGCCGAGCGACAGCACCAGGACGCCGGCAGCGATCGTGGTCGCGATCGGACCGGGTCGCCGGCGGGTCGCGGTGCTG
>JAAYYA010000525.1 GCA_012515595.1 Actinomycetales bacterium | reverse complement strand
GACCTCACGGCCTGGTCACCCAGGGATGCGCTCCCCGAGGATCGCTGCGCCGTCGCCGCTGAGCTGGTTCCGCAGGGCACTGCGGCCGGCCATGGTGACCACGAGGGCCATCGTCGGTCCGGCCACCTCGGGTCCGGAGCCGGCCTCGAAGGGGCCGTCGGTCGCCCGGAGACGCAGCCCCGTGGTCAGCGACCTGCTCGGGACCGTGAAGTCGCGCCGGGCATAGAACTCCGCGACCGTGGTCCAGGCCTCGACGGGCGTCGCCGTGGGCAGGCCCAGCGGGCGGCGGATGTCGTGGCCGTGGACCAGGACCTCCCCGAGGTAGGCCGCGGTGTCGGAGCTGGGAGCGACCCGCGACTCCACGACCGCCTCGAACCGGGCCAGGGTGTCCGCCGGTGTGGGGCCCACCTGTTCTCTGAGCCGCCGCTCGTTGTGCACGGCCGGCCGGAAGCCCGCCGCGACGATGCTGCGGATCCATCGCCAGCGACCCACGCTCGCCGCCGCGGTCAGGTGCGCCACGACCTCCTCCACGCTCCACCCCGCGCACAGCGACTCGGTCGCCCACTGCGCCTCGGTCAGCCCCGCCAGGTCTTCTGCCAGGTCACGACGGGCGTCGTGGACGAGGCCCCACAGTGTGGTCGTGTGCAACGCCATCGCCCTTCGTCCCCACCCGGTACCGCTGGCGCTGAGCCGGTCCGCTACGCGCCACGTCCCCGACTCTGGGCCTGCCACCACTGCCAGCCGAGGGTCACGATCACGGCTCCGGCCACCGACCCGATGACGCCACTGGGGCGCAGCGCCAGCCCGTCCCCGCTGAGCAGGCTCACGAGCAGGCCGCCCACGAATGAGCCGACCAGCCCGGCCCCGAGGGCCATCGGCCAATTGATGCCGTTACCGCCCCGGCCGAGGAGAAGTTGTGCGGCTGCGCCGACCAGCATGCCGAAAAGGATGATCCCGAGGATGAGCACGACGCCAGCCTAGACCCACCGCGAGCCGATGAGCCGAGCACTCAGCGGTGAGGTGGTGCAGGACCGCTAGGACACGCCGGTGGTCGTCGTCGGTGGAGGTGAGCCCCTACCCCCGGGTGTCTGGTCCCGCCACGCGACAAGGAGCGAGACCACCTCCGGGGGGATTGCGACCCCTATGCTCCCGCTTTGCCGATGCTTTTCCGGCTCCACGGCGCCGACGACGTGCGGTCGCCGGAGGCGTTCGCGACCACGGTCACCACCCGCCTCGCCATCGACGCGTTGCGGTCCGCGCGGGTCCGCAGGGAGCGCTACGTGGGTCCGTGGCTGCCCGAGCCGCTGGTCGCTGCGGGAGACGTGGTGGCCGCCGGCACCCAGCTGGGTCCGGACCCCGCCGAGGTCGTGGTGCGACGCGAGTCGCTGTCCATGGCTGTGCTGATGCTCATGGAGGAGCTCGGGCCGGTCGAGCGTGCCGTCTACGTACTGCGGGAGGCGCTGGGGCTGGACTACGCGCGGATCGGGGAGATCGTGGAGCGCTCCGCTGCAGCATGTCGCCAGCTGTACTCCCGATCTCGTCGTCGCCTCGCTGACGCGACTCCCCCCGACGACGGCCGCACCGGTCGCGCGTCCGTCGCCGAGGCCCTGGTCGACGCCCTGCACGTCCAGGACGTGGCTCGGGTCGAGGAACTGCTGGCCGCCGATGTGCGTCTCCACGCCGACGGCGATGGCCGCGCGCCGGCGATCGCCCGACCGATCGAGGGGGCGTCGGCCGTGGCGCGGTTCCTGCTGGGGCTGGCCCGGCGGGTCGACCCGCTCGGCGTGCGCCTCGACGTGATCGAGGCGAACGGCGGTCCCGCAGTTCGGGCGCGCGACTGCGACGGTTCGTGGCTCGCCGTGATGGCGGTGCAGGAGGCGCACGGCCAGGTCGTGGGCCTCCAGAACCAGCTCAATCCGGACAAACTGACGCACCTCGGGCCCGTCGGCGACCTCACTGCCCTGCTCACCCGCGGTGGCTCGTGCGCGCGTTGAGTGCGACCCTGCCAGAGCTTGCACCCGCCGAGTCCGAACACGACCGGTGCTCTGCGGATGGCTGTGCTCAGCCGGTCCCCCGCTGCACGGGTGCGTGCGACGATGACCCCGTGAACGAGGCGGAGATCGAGGATGACCGGCGGCAGCGCGTCGAGCTGCTGCTGAGTTTGGCCTCGGGTGACCCGAGCGTCGACGTCGACCTGACCGGCGTTCCGGGGGACCCTGCGGCGGTTGCGCGCTCGGTCGAGGTCGGCAGGCTCATGCGCCACGTCAGAGCACTGGCGGGGGGACCTCGTCATCCGTGGTCCGAGCTGGAGCAGGCCCGGGCGGCCGCCAACTACGTCGAGCAGGAGCTGCGCGCCAGTTCGCTGGAACCGCAGTCACTGGGCGTGACGCACCGTGGAGTGACCCTGCCCGTCGTCTGGACCTCGGTGCCCGGATCAGGAGCCGTCGCGGCTGGTGAGCGAGCCCCCGTGCGAAGTGCAGTTGTGCTCGTCGCCCACTACGACACGGTCGATCAGAGCCCCGGGGCGGACGACAACGCGAGCGGTGTGGCCGGGCTGCTGGAGGTCGCCCGAGTACTGCCGCGACGCACGCTGCCCAGGGACGTGGTCCTGGCCGCCGTGCCGTTCGAGGAGGATCCCGGCGGGTTCGCCGGTTCGGCCGCGTTCGCAGAGCACCTGACGTCTGTGTTCGGGAACGGGATCGTGGCAGCGGTGAGTGCCGAGATGCTCGGCTGCTCTGCGGCGCCACGGGTCACCGGCGACACTGGCAAGGACCTCCTCCTGGCGGGTTACCCCGGGACCGGCCCGGTGATCGATCTCCTCCTGGCGGCCGCGAACGCGTGGTCGACGGGAAGGGTCCGTGGGCTGGCGGTGCCCCTGCACGTGCCAGAGATTGAACGTTCCGACCACGTCTCCTTCCACCGGCAGGGCATCCCCGCCGTGATGGCCACCGATGGCGCGGAGTTCCGCAACCGCCACTACCACCAGCCGAGTGATACGCCGGAGACGCTTGATCCGCAGTTCCTGGCCGGATCGACGCAATCCCTGGCCGTCGGTCTGATGGCCTTGGCCTCCTGGGGTCACCCATCCCAGGCAGACCGACGGGGAGCATGAGGAGCGCTTCTGGCTGGCTCTGGATCCGGGGGTCACGAGGCCGGTGAGCGCGTGACAACGCCACCTACGCCGCGCGAGACGTCCCGACTACGAGCAGTGGATCAGCAGTGCCTGGCTTCCTTCTGGTGGGACCTGCACATCGGCATCACAGTTGGGCTGTTGGTGGCTTGCCCTCGTCGTGCTGATCGTCACCCGGCCGCGAGGCAACCTGGGTCAGGCGGCACCGAGGCCCAGGGGGCGTCCGTCCTGATCGATGCGGTGGCCGCCGGCGACCAGGTAGGCCTCCTCGACCACCGCTGCGCAGACGGTGAGCTCCTCGGCGTCGCGGGGCCCGTAGAGCATGATGACGATCGGTGGTATGAATCCGGGGGCGACCAGGCAGTGGTACTCCGCCCAGCCGGCCGCGATCAGGCGCTCGGCCAGTGCGGTCGGGACGTTGAGGTGCAGGCTGCCATCGGAATGGGGATGGATGTGCCCCCACTCGCCGCCCAGCACGTCGGGCAGCGCCGGCGGCTCCACCGGATCCTGGAGGAAGAAGGCGATGGTGCCCGGCACGGAGACCCGGCTGACGCCGCGGCTGACGCCCGGCAGCGATAGGGCGTGGTCACGTAGTTGGTCCTGCAGCTCGACCGGGGCGTTCTGGTCTAGCTGCACGTGCGGGTTGGTCGGTGTGGTCGTCGGACGCGGTCCGCGGCGGACCGGCAGGTCGAGCTCTGCGGTGTTCATCAGTCTTCCTGTTCGGTAGGCCATGTCTGGGGGGCTTGATTGGTCAGGGCGACCCTCGACAGTGCCGCCGTCAGGTTGCTGCGTTCTGCTGCCGACAGGGTCGCGATGATGTGTTCGATCCGTTCGCCCACCGTTGCCCGGAAGGCCGAGTTGGCGCGCCGGCCCTCTGCGGTGAGCATGATCAAGGTGGATCGCCCGTCGCCGGGGTCGGGCGCCCGCTGGATGAGTCCAGCCTGCTCGGCCCGGTGGACCAGGCCGGTCATGCTCGACTTCCCGATGCGCAGCAGCGCACCCAGGCGCACCATGCTCGACGGCGTGTCTCCCACCACGCACATGAGCTGCGACTGCTGAGGAGTGAGCCCGTGCTCGGCACTGGCAGCCGCCAGGATGTCCTGGACCAGCGCGGAGCTGCGGATCAACCCGGCAGTCAGGTCCAGCTGCTGCGGCAAGACGTTGACCTCATCCACGACGACCCCGATCTCTCCAGTAGATGGTTCGCATCCCGTACTAAATAGTACGGGATACGAACCACTCTGCAAAACCGCCCAGGGCTGGGCCCGCTGGGCATCGAGGCGCCCGAGTGAGTGATGCGACGCCGCATTGCTGCCATTCGAGTGGTGATAACTTTATCAAGGGGCCGGCACGCTGATAAAGTTATCATCATGCGCAGCGCCCTCAACAGTCCCTTCACCCCTGGCTCGGACAGCGTCCCAGAGGTCTGGGCCGGCAGGGTCGAGCAACTCAGTGACTGGCGGGACGTCGTGCGCCCGCGACGCCTTGCCGGGCTTCCGGAGCGTGGGCGAACCGTCCTCGGGGAGGCTGGGCTCGGCAAGTCCACCCTGGTGCGACGCATCGCCGACGAGGCGGCCGCGAACGGTGACTGGGTGACCCCGCAGATACGCATCCCCTCGGGTGTCGACCCGCTCAAGGCGATCGCTTCCGCGATGCTCACCCTCTCCGACACGGCCGGCCTGGCCGCCTCTCGCGAGCGGCGGATCAAGGCCACCCTGGACCGCGTGCAGACGGTTGCCGCACACGGGATCTCGCTCACCCTGCGCCGGCAGGAGGGCCCTGAGCCCTACACGGCCCTGACGGACCTCCTGATCGAGGTCGGCCGATCCGCGATGGTCCGGGAACTTGTGGTTCTCGTCCACCTCGACGAGGTCCAGAACATCAGGGACAGCAACGTCCTCTCTCAAACCCTGATCGCGCTGGGCGACGCCTTGGCCCATGAGGAGATCGTTAGCGCACCAGGTGTCGGGCCTCAACTGCGCCGCTCCCTGCCGATCGCGGTCTACCTCACCGGGCTCCCAGACTTCGCCGACATGGCAGGCGCTCGGCAGGGCGCCACCTTTGCGCGACGCTTCAAGACGACCACGCTGACCGCCATCGACGACGACCATCTCCACGCGGCCCTGCACCCGTTCGT
>JAAYYA010000524.1 GCA_012515595.1 Actinomycetales bacterium | reverse complement strand
GTCGGCCTGGGGAACATCTGGCGGTTCCCGGGTGTGGCCTACGAGAACGGCGGCGGGGCGTTCCTCATCCCCTACCTGGTCGCCCTGCTGACCGCGGGCATCCCGATCCTCTTCCTGGACTATGCCCTGGGACACCGCTACCAGGGGTCCGCGCCGACCGTGTTCCGCCGGTTGTTCAAGGGCGGGGAGGCCCTCGGTTGGTTCCAGGTCGCGATCTCGTTCGTGATCATGTGCTACTACGGCGTGATCCTGGCGTGGGCGGCGAGCTTCACGATCTTCTCGATCACCGAGGCCTGGGGGGACGACCCGACGGCCTTCTTCCTGGGCGACTACCTGCAACTGGCCGACGAGCCGGGCCTGAGCCTGGACGTCGTGGGCGGCCTGCTGCTGCCGCTGCTCCTCGTGTGGCTCGCCGTGCTCTTCGTGATGGTCCTCGGCGTGCAGAACGGCGTGGAGAAGGCCAACAAGTTCTTCCTGCCCCTGCTGGTGATCCTCTTCGCGATCCTCGTGGTGCGGGCGCTCTTCCTGGACGGCGCGATGGAGGGCCTGAACGCGCTGTTCACGCCGGACTTCGGGCAGCTGACCAACACCGACGTGTGGCTGGCCGCCTACAGCCAGATCTTCTTCTCGCTGTCGATCGCCTTCGGCATCATGATCACCTACTCCAGCTACCTGAAGCGCAAGTCCGACCTCACCACGACCGGTCTTGTCGCCGGTTTCGCGAACTCCTCGTTCGAGATCCTGACCGGCATCGGCGTCTTCGCCACGCTGGGCTTCATGGCCGCCTCCAGCGGGGTCGGCGTCAACGAGGTGGAGGGCATCACCGGCCCGATCCTGAGCTTCGTGACCTTCCCGCAGATCATCTCGATGATGCCCGGCGGCCCGATCTTCGGTGTGCTGTTCTTCGGCTCGCTCGTGCTGGCCGGTTTCACGTCGATGATCTCGATCTCCCAGGTGGTCGTCGCCGCGGTCCAGGAGAAGTTCCCGATCGGTCGGGCCGCCGCGTCGGCGCTGATCGTCGGGGTCTGCGGCACCATCTCGATCCTGCTGTTCGCCACCACGACCGGGCTCTACACCCTGGACACGGTCGACAAGTACATCAACGAGATCGGCATCATCTCCTCCGCCATCATCATGACCCTCATCGTCGCGTGGGGTCTGCGCAAGCTGCCCACCCTGCGGGCCCACCTCAACCGGGTCTCGGCCTTCCAGGTGGGGATGTGGTGGCACTGGCTCATCGCCGTGGTCGTGCCCGCGATGCTCCTGTTCATGCTGGGCTCGACCGGCTACTCGCTGCTCATCGATGGCTACGAGGGCTACCCGACCTGGTACCTGAACCTCCTGGGCTGGGGTGCCGTCGGCTTCGCGATCGTGTTCGCCGTCGTCTTCACGCTCATGCCGGGGCGACACGACCGGGCGGCCCTGGACGAGGCGTTCGATCCGGATGACCTGACTGACGAGGATGAACTGGAGGAGGTCCGATGACTGGCACCGCGATCGCATTCCTGCTGCTGGCGATCATCGTGCTCTGGGGCGGCTTGGCCCTGGCGATCGTCTACTACCGCCGCTCCGGCGCCGCGGGGGGCCAGCCCGTGCGGGACCGCGAGGGCAATGTCTCCATCCCGCACGACACCTGAGGCAGTATGCCGTCAGCCGGGGGCCTCCCCGGCTGACACCGGGCCGTGGGTGAGCAGGGGGTCGTCAGTGATACCTGCCACTGGCGATCACCTGCGGCCCCTCCGTCACACTGGCATCAGGGGCGCGTCAGATCGTGAGGCACGACCGTCACCGGCCAGGGATGGCTGAGCACCGCCGGTTGCGCCCCCACGACGTGCCCGACGAGGTCA
Source organism: Actinomycetales bacterium (assembly GCA_012515595.1). GTDB lineage: Bacteria > Actinomycetota > Actinomycetes > Actinomycetales > Dermatophilaceae > Ornithinicoccus. The sequence goes on along the minus strand of JAAYYA010000524.1, from coordinate 2,304 downwards.
TAGCCGCCGCCCGTGAGGTGCCACGCGTGCAAGGAGGACTCGTGCGGGTCGATCACCCAGTAGTTGGGGCACCCGGCCGCCTCGTACCGTGCGTGCTTCAGGCTCAGGTCGAAGTGCCGGGTGCTGGGCGAAAGCACCTCGACCGCCAAGACCGGCGCACCCTCGATCCGCCGCTCCGTGATGGAAGCCGCGCCCGCCACGAGAATATCCGGTTGGACCACGGTGTCCGCCGCGAGCCGGATGTCGAGCGGTGCCACGAAGACCTCGTGCCCGGGCGGTGCGCTGGCACTCAGGGCATGGGACAGCCGTGTCACCACCCGCTGGTGCACGGGCACGGGCGACGGCGTCACGACCAGGACCCCGTCGATGAGTTCGTAGCGGTGCCCGTCGTCGACATCACGGATCTTCTCGAAGTCCTCGAGGGTCAGCGGCCGGCTCCGCGGCATGGTCGGCATGAGTCCCATGGTGCCCTCCCTGTTCCATGGCCGCCAGTATGCCGAGTGGCTGGGACGGGCGTCGGCCTTCGTCCACAGGTGTGGTCCCGTGGGCGTCGTTCCTTACGCGACACCGGCCAGCACGGTGACGGGGATGGCCCAGACCTGCTCATCCAAGGGGTAGGTGTCTGCGCCCGTGTGGGCGACGAAGCCTTGCGCGAAGCGGTCACCCAACTCCTGACGCAGCCAGCGCAGGTGACGGGCGTCTCCGACTGTCGGGCGGGTCCCGTGCTTCACTTCGATCGCGAGGGTTCGGCCGCCGACCTCGATGACGACGTCGACCTCCTTCCCGCTGCCGCTCGTCCTCAGGTGGGTGAGCACACCCCCGACGAGGTCGACCTGCGGCCTCAGTTGCTGGAGGACGAAACTCTCCAGGTACTGACCCGCCAGGCTGGGCGATGCACGGAGGTCATCCCGGTGGACGTCGGCGAGGGCCAGGGCGAGCGCGGTGTCTGCCAAGAATCTCTTGGGATAGGTGGTGAGTCGCTTCAGGCGGTTGCTCTCGAAGGCGGGGCTCGGAACCGACAGATGGGTCCGCTCCAGGATGTCGTCGTAGGCCTTCCACGTGACCTTGTTGATATCCGCCGCCTCCCAGACGCGCTGATCCGGCACGGCCTGCGACTCGAGCGTGGCGAGGACGCGCATCGTGCGCAGCAGGCGCGAGGAGTCGCGCCCTTCTTCGCCGGCGCGTTGGGAGACCAGCCCCGCGTAGGCCTCGAGAAACAGTGTGGTTTCCGGCATGGCCCGTGTCACCGGGAAACCCGAGCGCAGCAACCAACTGGTGTCAAATGTCGCGGGTGCTCCCGCCGTTGGCGCGGGAAGGTCCCCGTTCAGCACTGAGGTGAGGAAAGGGGGATCGGCTCCGAGCCCCTCAAGTTCGGAGACCGTCATGGGTCGCATCACCAGACGCACCGCGCGCGCGGTCAGCGGATAGGTCGGCCCGTAACTCGCCGGCTCGACACTGCCGGTGAGGATGAATCGTCCTGGTCGTGGGTCGTCGTCGACGATGCCCTTGAGGGCCCACAGAAGGTCGGTGCCGGCGAGTTGCCACTCATCGATCAGGATGGGCGGTTCCAGTGCAGCGAGGTAGGTCGTCGGGTCAGCCACCAACTGCTCGCGGTCTCTCGGGAGCAGCACAGCGGACTTCGCCAGCCGTCGTGCCGACGTGGTCTTTCCTGCCCCCCGGGGTCCATCGAGAAGCACGATGGGGGCGCTTCCCAGCGCCACCTCCAGTGCCGCATCAAGATGCCGAACGAGGTAATCGGACGAGTCATCCATGCATAAAAGGTTACTCACTAACCGTGTTTGCGGCTAGTCAGTCACCGTTTTCGCAAGGTTTGTGCACCGCCTCGACGGTCACCTCGTCCAGACTGCCCACGACCAGGTCGGCCAGCGCGAGCGCGTCCGGTGCGGGCGGGAAGGCCTCGTGGGGGACGGCGATGACCTTCATCCCGGCGGCCGACGCCGAGCGCAGGCCGTTGCTGGAGTCCTCGATAGCCACGGCATTCCCGGGGGCCACACCGAGCAGCTCACAGGCCCGCAGGAAACCGTCCGGCGCTGGCTTGCCGGCCGCGACCTCCTCGGTGGAGACCGAGACCCGGATCAGGGCGGCGATGCCCAGAGTCTCGAGCGAGCTGTCGATCAGCCGTCGCGGCGAGGACGACGCGACGCCCAGCGGCCACACGGCGGCCAGCCGCCGCACCGCCTCGACCGCCCCGGGCAGGGTCGGGAGGTGCACCCGGTGGCGCGCCGCCATCGCCTCGATGGTGCGCTCGGCCGGGTCGCCGCTGATGCCGACGGTCGTGGCGAG
>JAAYYA010000523.1 GCA_012515595.1 Actinomycetales bacterium | reverse complement strand
TCTGCTCGCTGATCTCGTCGGCGAGGGTGGCCAGGGCTTCCAGGAGGTGTTCGGCGCGGTCGTCGTAGAGGGCGTGGACGGCGTCCAGCCGCAGCCCGTCGAGGTGGAAGTCGGTCAGCCACATCCGCGCGTTGTCCAGCAGGAACGCGCGGACCTCGTCGCTGCCGGGGGCGTCCAGGTTGACCGCCTGCCCCCACGGCGTGTGGTGCCGGTCTGTGAAGTAGGGGCCGAACTGGCCCAGATAGTTGCCGCTCGGCCCGAGGTGGTTGTAGACGACGTCGAGGTGCACCGCCAGGCCCCGCCGGTGGCAGGCGTCGACGAACTCCTGCAGGCCGCGGGCCCCGCCGTAGGGCTCGTGCACCGCGAACAGCGCGACCCCGTCGTAGCCCCACCCGTGCCGCCCCGGGAAGGCCGCGACGGGCATCAGGGTGACCGTGGTGACGCCGAGGTCGACCAGGTGATCCAGCCGCTCGATCGCCGCGGCGAAGGTCCCCTCCGCGGTGAAGGTCCCGACGTGCAGCTCGTAGAGCACCGAGCCCTCCAGCGGGCGGCCGGCCCAGTCCGCGTCACCCCAGTCGTATGCCGTGAGGTCCAGGAGGGCGGAGGCCGCATGGACCCCGTCGGGCTGGGCCAGCGAGCGCGGGTCCGGGCGGGGGTCACCACCGTCCAGGCTGAACGCGTAGCGGCCGTCGTCACCCGGCTCGACCGGTGCGACCCACCAGCCGGGCCGCTCCCCCGCCGCCATCCGGCGCGGGGTGCCACCACAGACCACGTCGACGCGGTCGGCGTGTGGCGCCCACACGGCATACTGCCTCGGCTGCTCGGTCCCCTGGCTCACCGCACCGATCCTGCCATCTCAGCTCCGCCGTGCGACCAAATGGGCGCGGTGTGCGTGCCTGGACGTCGCACGGCGCCCATCTGGTCGCACGGGGTCGGCGGGACCGGCGGTGTCGGGCGGCCGGTCAGCCCTGGCCGCCGATGTCGACGTCGTAGGCCTCGTAGACCAGGTCCCCGCCGCGCTGGCGGTGGCGCACGAGCTGCCCGACGAGACCGGTGGCGCCCTCGCGGAGGGTGGCCAGGTCGGCGTCGTCGGGTCCGGTGGTGTAGGCCTCGAGGCACGCGGCGATGGCCTCCTGGAGCCCGACGTGCTCACCGACCAGGCGCTCGGCCGTGGCGGCGAGCCGGGGCGCGGCGGACTTGGCGCTGTCATAGATCCCGCCGGGCCGCTCGGTGAGGTGGATGTGGTCCTCGAAGTCGCGGGACAGCTCGGTCAGCGCCACCGCGACGCGGGTCCGCCAGGCGCCGCCCTGCGCGATCGGGGAGGAGAGGGCGTCCTCCACCCGCCGCACGGCGTCGCGCAACTCGGCGCGGTGGGCCCGCACCTGCTTCAGATATGCCGCGAAGTCCTCTCCGGTCATGACGCCTCCCGGGGTGTTGTCCCCATGGTCCTACGTTCGGGCGAGCAGCGCTACGGGCAGTTCGGCCAGCAGGGCGCTGCTGGGCACCGTGCCCTCGTGGGTGTGGCCGCGGAGGCGGTCGGTCCAGCGGCCGGCGGGCAGGGCGACGGGCGCCTCGGGTGCTCGGCCGTCGGCGTCGGGCCGGGTCACCGTGAGCACGAGCACGTCCTCCCCGCGCCGGTAGCCCAGCAGGTGCTCACCGAGGCCCAGCGGTGCGAAGTCCCCGGCGAAGCTGGCGGGACGCTCCCGCCGCAGTCGCAGCGCGGCCGCGGTGACCAGCAGCTTCTCGTCGGACAGGTCCCGCGGCGGCTCCCCCGCGTCGAGCCGGGCCAGCCGGCCGGCGCGGTCGGCGAAGTCCACCGGACGACGGTTGTCCGGGTCGACCAGCGACAGGTCCACCAGCTCGCACCCCTGGTAGGTGTCCGGCACGCCGGGCAGGGTGAGCTGGAGCAGCTTCTGGGCGAGTATGACGGCACGCACCCGGCCGCCGTTGGCGGCCAGCGCGGCGTCGGTCGCCTCCTGCAACGGGCCGTCCGCGAGGGCGGCCCGGGCCAGCCCCAGCACCCGCGCCTCGTAGGCGTCGTCGACCGCGACCCAGTCGGTGTGCTCCTTGCCCTCGCGCAGCGCCTTGACCAGGTAGTCGGTGAGCCGCTGCTCGGCCAGCTCCTGGCCGCTCCCGCGGTCCCCACCGGCGCCGAGGACGGTCTGCCACACCAGGTGCGCGGTCGGGCCGTCCACGCCGTGGTCCTGCCCCGCTGCGGCGAAGGTGTCGGTGCACGCCTGCCACGCGGCAGCGTCGCCCGCGACCGCGAGCAGCCGGGCGCGCACGTCCTCGCTGCGCTTGGTGTCGTGGGTCGACAGCGTGGTCATGCCCAGCGGCCACCGCCCGACCTGGTGGTGCGCCCACTCGAGCAGGGCGGCGGGTCCGGGCGCCGCGGAGGGGTCGGCACCGACCTCGTTGAGCGCGGCGAGCCGGTGCCAGCGGTAGAAAGCGGTGTCCTCGATGCCCTTGGCCATCACCGGTCCGGTGACCTGCTGGAAGCGCACCGCCAGGTCGCGCGCGGCGACCGGGTCGTGGGAGGCGTCCGGGGCCAGCAGGACCGCGCCGAGGGCGCGGACCGTGTCGGCCGCGTCGCCGGAGAGCGCCGTCGCCGCCCGGTCGACCGCCGCGCGCAGGCGGTCGGCCGACACCGGGTCGGTGTCGTGGCCGGGGCGCACGTAGGCCCGGTAGACGTCGACGGCGACCAGCAGCTCGCACAGCGCGGTGCGCAGGTCGTCGCTCTCCCGGTCAGGCAGCACACGCCGCGCCAGCCGGAGCAGCCGGGCGACCTCGGGCCGCAGCAGCCGTTCCACCGCCCCCCGCTTGGCGTCGTCCACGACCTCCGCGAGCGACGCAGCGCCTCCCACCTGTTCCCACGCCGCGTCGACCTCTGCGGTCGTCGCGGCCGGGGTGAGCGCTCGCTGCAGGGCGGCGTTCGCGTCGTAGCCGGTGGTGCCCGAGCACTCCCAGGCCTCCGGCAGCCGCTCGTCGCCCTCGAGGATCTTCTCCACCCAGACCGGGGTGCCGGGCAGGAGCGCCCGGGTGAGGCGGCGCAGGTAGGCCTGGGGGTCGGCCAGCCCGTCGGGGTGGTCGATGCGGAAGGCGTCGATGACGCCGCCGTGATGGAGGTCCAGCAGCAGCCGGTGGGTCTGCTCGAAGACGTCGCTCTCCTCGACGCGGACCCCGATGAGGGAGTCGACCTCGAAGAACCGGCGGTAGTTCAGCGCCGACTCCGCCTCCCGCCAGTCGGCCAGCAGATAGTGCTGCCGCTCGAGGACCTCGGCGACACCCTCCCCGTCGTTCGGCCCGGTCCCCTGCGCCACCGGGAAGACGTGCTCGTAATAGCGGATCACCGGCTGGCCAGCGGCCGGGCCCTCGTCGTCCCGTCCGGTGTCCAGGGTGAGCTCCCCGGCCGCGAGCACCTCGGCCAGGGGCGCACCGAGGACCGGGAGGCCGATCCGGCCGTCGAGGGCGTCCCAGTCCACGTCGAACCAGTGCGCGGCGGCCGACCGGCGCCCCTCCCGCAGCACCTGCCACACCCGGGCGTTGGCCCACTCCGGTGCCGTGAGCGCCATGTGGTTGGGCACGATGTCGACCACGACCCCCAGGCCGGCCCCGTGCGCGGCCTCGGCGAGGCGCTCCAGCGCGTCACGGCCACCCAGCTCCGCGTCGATGGTGCGGTGGTCGAGCACGTCGTACCCGTGCTGGCTGCCGGGCACGGCGGTCAGCACCGGGGAGAGGTAGACGTGCGAGACACCGAGCTCGGCGACGTAGGGCACCACCTGGCGGGCGTCGTCGAAGGTGAAGCCGGCGTGCAGCTGCAGCCGGTAGGTCGCGGTGACGTCGGTAGGGCGCACACCCCGAG
>JAAYYA010000080.1 GCA_012515595.1 Actinomycetales bacterium | reverse complement strand
TCGGTGGTGGTGGGTGGCGGGGAGTCGGTGGTGGTGGTGGTGGGTGGCGGCGGTGTCAGTGGTGGTGGCCGGCGGCGACGAGCACCTGCTCCCAGGTGACCAGCCGGGGCGGGTGGCGGTCCTCGGTGGCCAGCGAGACGATGGCCGCGGCGCGCTGCGGGCGGCTCAGGTCGTCGCCGAAGCGGTCCAGGAAGAGCACGGCACGTGGCCTCGCGAGCCCGCCCATCATCTCTCGCACGTTGTCCATCAGGTCGACGGCGACCTCGTCGAGGTCGGCGTCCGGGGCGAACTCCGGCTTCAGCGCCACAGCCGCGACGATGCTGCGACCGACCGCCGGGTCCTTGCGGACCGCGACGTCAGTGGCGGCGACCCAGGGGTGCTCGGCCAGCACCTCCCGCACCCCGCTCAGCGAGACGAGCTGGCCGGAGATGGTGACCACGTCGTCGGTGCGGCCCAGGAAGGTGACCTCACCCGCACCGGTGGGCTCGCGGACCGCGCGGTCACCGGTGGCATACAGCCCGGGATAGCGGGTCCAGCGCGCGTCGGACACCGACGCCGCCCCGCCCTCGACGCCGACGGCCACACCCGCCCAGCTCCGGCACAGGACGGCCTCGCCCGGCAGCCCGTCCGGGACCGGCTCGCCGGTGGGGCCGACGATGTCCAGGCCGCAGTCCGGGAGCGGCACGACCCGCGCGGACCGGGGGAGCCCGACGACGCGGACGATGCCGCCCAGCTCGAGCTGTCCCCAGGCGTCCCCGAGCTCGAGCTCGCCGCCGCCGAGGGTGTGCACCAGCCACTCGGTGAGCTCCTCCTCGACGGGCTCGCCCGCAGTGATCATGCGGCGCAGCGTCGGCATCGGGGACACCTGCGGCATCGTCCGCGCCCACCCCCGGATCGTGCGCACGACCGAGGGGCTGGTGAGAACGGTCTCCACGCCATACCGCTGGACGATCTGCCAGGCCCGCTCGTGGGTCGGGATGTCCAGGGTCCCCTCGAACATCACGGCGGTGTCGCCGCAGGCCAGGGGTCCGTAGATGCCGTGGAACTGCGTCGCCACCCAGGTGATGTCGGCCGCGCACCAGAACACGCCGCCGGAGGAGAACTGGCGGTGCACCGCGATCGAGGCGGCCAGCGCCGCGGCGGTGCCGTGCTGGATCAGGATGGGCTCGCCCCGCCGGTTGGCCTGCGGCATGGTGCACACCGGGTGCGCCGAGGGCACCGGCAGGGGCTCGTCGTCACCGGTCGCTGCGCCGGGGCGGGTGGCGGCGACGAGGTCGTGGTACCACCGGTCGCCCTCGTACCACGGCACGTCCATGCCGGTCCGGCGCACCACGACCGTGTGCTCGACGGACTCGGTCGCGCTGAGCGCCTCGTCGGCCCTCGCCTTCAGCGGCAGCACCGTGCCGTGCCGCCAGGCGCCATCCTGGGTGAAGAGCACCTTCAGCTCCATGCCGGCGAGCCGGTCGGCCAGCGCCTCCGCGGGCAGCGGGGCCGGCAGCACCGTGTGCACCGCGCCGATCCGCGCGCACGCGAACATCGCCACGACGGTCTCCGGCAGCCACCCGAGGTGCAGACCGACCCGGTCGCCCGGCCCGAGGCCAAGGGAGCGCAGCGCGCGGGTCAGCGCGAGGACCTGCTCGTGCAGCTCGCCGTAGGTCAGCGACCGCCGGTCGCCGGGCTCGCCCTCCCAGTGCAGGGCCACCTGGTCGGCGCGCTCGGCCAGCTGGCGGTCCAGGCAGTTGACCGAGAGGTTGAGCTCGCCGCCGAGGAACCAGGCACCACCGCGGGGCCCGGGTTCCCACAACCGGTCGTATGCCGTGGCGAAGGTGATCTGGTCGGCCACCTGCTCCCAGGTCGGGTCGGGGGCCTCCAGCGAGGGCAGGTCAGACATGGCTCAGCGTCCTCCCGGCGGCACGGGCGGCGCGGCTCAGGCTCGCGGCGACCGCCTTGTTGCCTTCGGCGTCGGGGTCGGCGACCGCCGCGGAGAGGGCCGCCACGGCGTTGCCGCGCCCGTCGATGACGGGCACGGCCACCTCGGGGTGGAGGGTGGGATCGCTCGGGGCCACCGCCAGCCAGGGCGCCGCGGCCCAGTCCGCGCGGGACCGCACGGCCTCGGCCTGCTCGGGGTCGTCGGTCAGGGCCAGCGCCTGCTGCCACGCGGTGTCCTCGGCGCGCGCCGCGAGCAGGCGCCCGCTCGCCGTGGACAGCGCGGGGTGCACGCGGTGGGTGTCGCGGTAGGGGCCGGCGGACGGGCCGTCGACGCGGTCGACGTAGACGACCTCGCCGTGCACGAGCGTCACCACGTAGAGCGTGGTGGACAGCTCGTCGTGCAGGGGGGAGAGGTAGGGGCCAAGGGCGCCCAGCAGCGGCAGCCGGGCCAGGTAGTGGCCCGCGAGCCGGGTCAGCTCGGGCCCCAGCCCGTAGCGCGAGGACTGCGGGTCCTGCACGGCCAGGTCGGCCAGCACCAGGGAGCGCAGCAGCCGGTGCACGGTCGGCAGGGACATGCCGGACCGCTCGGCCAGGTCGCTGAGCTGCTGAAAGGCCGGACCCTCGCCGAGCAGCTCGAGCAGCCGGACCGCGTTGCGGACCGTCCCGAGCCCGCCTCGGCCCTCGGGCTCTGCACCCACCGCGGCGTTCGCCATGTGCCCCTCGCTTCCTCTGACGCTGGCTCATTATCCACTATCTGTCAGACCCAAGGTCACAGCGGGATAACGGTTCCGTAAATAGACCTTGTCTTTCACATAGTGAAAAGATAGCGTCTCACCCGGTACTTGTCAGCGCAGACTCACCAGCGGAGGTCGCCAGTGGTCGTCCGGGCCTATCAGCACTCGCTCCGGGGCTCCCACCTGCCCGCCGGGCAACCGGTCCTCGAGGTCGACGCGGTCTCCCTGCGCTTCGGCGGCGTCAAGGCCCTCACCGACATCAGCTTCACGGTGACCGAGGGGCACGTCCACGCGGTCATCGGCCCCAACGGTGCGGGCAAGTCCTCCCTGCTCAACTGCATCAGCGGGCTGTACCACCCCCAGGAGGGCGAGATCCGGCTGCACACGGCCGACGCACCCGCGGGCGGTGCCCCGGAGAGCGAGAACGGGACCACGGGGGAGGTGAGGACGCACACCCTGACCAGCCTCGCGCCATACAAGATCGCGCGGTTGGGCGTCGCCCGCTCCTTCCAGAACATCGAGCTGTTCGCCCACATGACGGTCCTGGAGAACCTCATGCTGGGCCGGCACATCCACATGAAGAAGAGCGTGCTGGCCTCGATGCTGTGGTTCGGCCCCGCGCGCAACCAGGAGATCGAGCACCGGCACCTGGTGGAGGAGGTCATCGACCTGCTGCAGCTCCAGGCGGTGCGAAACAAGCCGGTCGGGTCGCTGGCCTACGGCATCCAGAAGCGGGTCGAACTGGGCCGGGCGCTGTGCCTGCAGCCGGCGCTGCTGCTGCTCGACGAGCCGATGGCCGGCATGAACGCCGAGGAGAAGGAGGACATGGCGCGCTACATCCTCGACGTGCACGAGCTGGCGCACGTCTCCGTGGTCCTCATCGAGCACGACATGAACGTCGTCATGGACATCTCCGACCGGGTCAGCGTGCTGGACTTCGGCAAGCTCATCGCGGACGGGACCCCGGACGAGGTCAAGGCGGACCCGGCGGTCATCGAGGCGTATCTCGGTGCGGAGGACGACGACCCGGCGGTGCGCGAGGCGGTCGCGCTGCAGGAGCAGGCTTCCGAGGCGGAGGAGAACGACCGTGGCTGAGGGTGTGCGAAACCGCTACGAAAATGTGCGGGGTGCGGACGAGACCACTACAAAAAATGGGGGGAAGACGTTCCCGGGGCTGCTCGCGGAGCTGGCGGCCACGCGCCCGACCGACGTCGCGATGCAGGAGAAGCAGTACGGCATCTGGCAGCCGATCACCTGGGCGGAGTACGCCGGGCGGG
>JAAYYA010000522.1 GCA_012515595.1 Actinomycetales bacterium | reverse complement strand
GCCGCAGCAGCTCCTCCATGACCTCCTCGACCTCGACCGCGCGGCGGTTGTAGATCTTGATCAGCAGCTGGTTCTTGGTGTCCAGCGCGGCGGTGACCTTCTGGCGCAGGATCGACTCGTCATACAGGTCCTGCACGCGGATGCCGACACGGTTCATCTTGTCGGCGTAGGTCGGGCCGATGCCGCGGCCGGTGGTGCCGAGCTTGCGGCTGCCCAGGAACCGCTCGGTCACCTTGTCCAGGGTCCGGTTGTAGGGCGGGATGACGTGCGCGTTGGCGCTGATCCGCAGGCGCGAGGTGTCGATGCCGCGCGACTCCAGGCCGTCTAGCTCCTCGATGAGCACGCTGATGTCGATGACCACGCCGTTGGCGATGACCGGGACGACGCCGGGGCTGAGGATGCCGGAGGGCAGCAGGTGCAGCGCGTACTTCTGGTCGCCGATGACCACCGTGTGCCCGGCGTTGTTGCCGCCGTTGAACTTCACGACGTAGTCGACGCTGCTGCCGAGCAGGTCGGTCGCCTTGCCCTTGCCCTCGTCGCCCCACTGGGCGCCAATCAGGACCACTGCCGGCATGCTGCCCACCTCGCTGTTGGGAAATGTCCAGGGTCAGGCTATCTGTCCCCATGTCTGTCACCGGCTTCGGGCAGTATGCCGTCAGGCGCCAACCATTGCGGGTCCCGGGAGCGTTGGTGGGGTAGGAGGTGGTCATGGGCGATCCCGGTGCGGCCTTCGTCGCATACGTCACCGCGCGCCGCGGCGCGCTGCTGCGCTCCGCGACGCTGATCACCGGGGACCCCCACACCGCCCAGGACCTCCTCCAGGACGCGCTCATCAAGCTCGCCGCGCGGTGGGAGCGGCTGGCCGAGGGCAGTCCCGACGCGTATGTGCGCCGGGTCATGTTCCACGACAACGTCTCGCGCTGGCGGCGGACCGGGCGCGAGGTGCCGGTCGGGGAGGTCGCCGAGTCGGCCCGTCCGCTGGGCGGGTCGGAGCCGGTCGATCCGGCCAGGGCGGTGACCGGGCTGGACGTGCGCCGGGCGCTGGCCGAGCTCACCGACAAGCAGCGCGCGGTGCTGGTGCTGCGCTACTACGACGACCTGTCCGAGACCCAGATCGCGCAGACCCTCGGGGTCAGCAACGGCACGGTCAAGAGCCAGGCGCACGCCGCGCTGAAGCGCCTGCGGGAGCTGCTCCCGGAGGCGGCCGACGCCCTCGTCGGATCGGAGGAGACACCATGAGCGACGACGAGATCCGCGACCTGCTGGACCTCGGGGTTCAGGAGCCCGCGGGCGGGGACGCGCTGAGCGCGGAGCAGTTGTGGTCGGCCGGCCGGCGGCAGCGGAACCGCGGTCGCGCGTGGCTCGGCGGCCTAGGCGCCGCGGCCGCGGCGGCGAGCCTCCTCGGCATCGTCTGGGCGCAGGGGCTCGCCGGCGGTGACGCCGCTCCCCCGCCCGCCGACGAGACGCCTGACACGATGCCGAGCCCGAGCCCAACCGTCGATGGCGGCGAGGACGCTCGGGGCGAGCCATTCTTCGCCCGGTTCGAGTCGGCTGACTCCGAGCCCGCCGCGCAGCTCAGCGGTGCGTCCCGCCCGGCGACCCTGGAAGACCTGCAGGGCACGTGGCACGGTCCGTTCGGGGAGCTGTTCGGTTTTGACGGAGACACGTTCACCGTGGACACCGGTGCGCCCTGCCACGAGGGCGGGTCACAGCAGGTAGAGGTCAGCCCCGAAGGTCGGCTGCTCGTGGCGGACGGCATCGCGTGGGAGCAGGTGGACTGCTCTGCGGACGACGAGGGCAGGGTGGGGTGGCGCTACGCCCTCCAGCAGGAGCCCCTCCTCAGCATGGACGGCGGGACCCTGATCATCAGCGGTCTGGACGGAACCTCCGACGATCCTCGGGTCCCCGTGGCCCTCACCCTGGCGTCGTCCGAGCCCTTCGACTCTCCATCCGTATGGCGCGACACCAGTGCTCAGACTGGCGTCAGCCCGATCGAGCTGGGCGAGGATGTCGAGCTGACCATCGTCGGCACCACCCAGGACGCTGCCCTCTCCGGTCAGGAGGGATCGGGCGTCTTCGTGTCCGGCATCGGCGCGCTCACCGTGGGGCAGCAGGACGGGTGCAGCCTCGGGCTCACGACGAGCCTGCGCTCCGACGGCGTCCTGCTTGCCGGCGATGCCAGGCCGTTGCCGGAGTGCTCCACCGGCGCGCAGGCGCTGCCTGCCGTAGCACCCTCGGAAGCGGTGCTGCACCTCTTGCGCAGCGGGCCGACCTTTGGGGTGGAGGGGGCCACAATGGTCATCAGCGGCACCATCCCCGAGTCCCTGCTGACCCCAACCGAGCCACCGGTGGAGTCAGCCGACCCGACCGAGGACGAGACCGGCGCCGAGACGCCCACCCAGCCTGACGACATACCCCTGGTGGTGGGGACTCCCAGGGTGATCGTGATGTCGGAGGGCGAGTGGGCACCCACCGCCGAGCTGACCCCACTGACCGAGGAGGCGGCGACCGGGAGGCGCTGGCTGCCGGTGACCACAGAGTCCGACCCGCCCGAGGTCGGCGCCGACCCGAACGGGGACCGCGGCCTCTCCTTCGACGGCACCACCTGGAGCATCCGCGACTGCGGGATCGACATCCGGGTCCGCGGCGGGGTGCAGGACGGGCTGCTGACCACGGCCGGCGAGCCCGAGGTCATGCCGGATCCCGACCCCGGCGCCGCCTGCGTCTTCCCGCTGACGCCGGAGGAGTGGGAGGCGATCCTGACCAGCGAGCCCTGGCTGAGCACCGATGGCGAGATCCTGGTCATCGCCGCTGGCGCGGACGACACGCGGCTCGAGCCGGTGGGCATGGCGTTCCTCGCCGACGGTGACGACGACCCCCAGGGCGGCCCCACCGCGCCGGTCACCCTCGAGGACCTGGCGGCCGGTCTGGTGGAGGTGTCGGGCGACGTTGCGGTGCAGGACGTCGGGGTCTCCGACGTCCGCGACCCGCAGCCGGGGCACGCGACCCGCCTGTCCGTCGAGGACGGTGTCGTGAGCATCGACGTCGGGTGTGCCGAGCCGCTGCGTGGGCCGGCGTGGTTCTCCCACGTCGGACCCGAGGACACCGCCTGGCAGCTCACCGCGGCGCTGCCCACCGAGCCGGACTGCGCCGGCGCCGCAGCCGACGACGCGGAGCTGTGGCGGCAGCTGCTGGCGCACGGGGCGTTCCTGCACCGCTTCGGCGACTACGTGATCGTGGACGTCTGGGCCGATCCTGAGCTGGCGCCGACGGTCGAGCCATAGGAGGTCCCGTCCTGGCCGCCGGCGTGGTGGTGCCCCGCGGCTGACATCTCGCGGCTACCCACTCGGCACTCCCCGCCGAGTGTCGCG
>JAAYYA010000079.1 GCA_012515595.1 Actinomycetales bacterium | reverse complement strand
AGTTGTTGGATGTGGAGTCGTTGGCGGGGCACCTGTTGCCGGCCGGGAGCGTGTTCGCGTTCCTGGCTGAGCACCGCGACAGGTTGTTCCCGGCGTCGATGTTCACGGACCTGTTCCCCTCGGGTCGAGGTCGGCCTTCGATCCCGGGCGAGGTGGTCGCCTCGGTGCTGGTGCTGCAGGCGTTGCACGGCTATTCGGACCGGGAAGCGGCCGAGGCGCTCACGTTCGACCTGCGCTGGAAGGCGGCCTGCGGGTACGCGGTCGACGCGGCCGGGTTCCACCCTTCGACGTTGACGTACTGGCGCCGCCGGCTGGCCGCGAGTGAGTCTCCGCAGCGGATCTTCGTGGCGGTCCGCGAGGTGATCACCGCCACCGGCGCCCTGGCCGGTAAGACCCGCCGGGCGGTGGACTCCACCGTCCTCGATGATGCGGTGGCCCGCCAGGACACCATCACTCAGCTGATCGCCTCGATCCGTCGGGTCGCCCGCGAGGTCCCGGACGCCAACGCCCTGGTCGCGGTGCACTGCACCCGGTTGGCCGCGCTGACGGGGCAGGACTACTCGGCTACCGGTAAGCCGCGGATCACCTGGGACGACGAGGCCGCCCGCGAGGAGCTGGTCTCGGCCCTGGTCGGTGACGCGCTGGCCCTGCTGGCCGTCCTCGACGTGCAGGCGATCACCGCGGCGGGAGGCAGGCCCGCTGAGGCGGTGGCGCTGCTGGCGCTGGTCGCCGGGCAGGACGTCGAACCCGCCGAAGGCAGCGACGGCACTGACGGGCGGTGGCGGATCGCCCGCACGACCGTCCCGGACCGGATGATCTCCACCGTGGACCCTGAGGCCCGGCACGCGCACAAGACCCGCGAACGGCGCCAGGACGGGTTCAAGGCCCACATCGTCATCGAGCCCGACACCGGCCTGATGACCACGGTCGCACTGACCAAGACCAACGGCCCCGCGAACTCCGACGCCGCGGTCGGCGCCGACCTGCTCACCGCCGACCCCACGGTCGAGGACACCCAGGAGGTGCAGGTCTTGGGCGATTCGGCCTACGCCTCGGGCGAGATGCTCGCCACCCTCACAGGCAAAGGCTGGGTCCCGGTGCTCAAGCCCTGGCCCCTGCGCCCCGCGGTCGAGGGCGGGTTCACGATCGACGACTTCACCCACCACCCGGATGCGGGGACGCTGACCTGCCCGGCCGGGATCACCCGCCGAGTCACCAGCAAGGGCACCGTCACGTTCGGTGCCGCCTGCGACGGATGTCCCCTTCGGGCTCGGTGCACCACCGCCCGCGACGGCCGCACGATCAAGCTGGGTGCCCATCATCAGCTGCAACGTCAGCACCGCAAGCGCGCCGCCGAGGCTGGCTTCCAGGCCACCTACCGGCGGCATCGTCCGATGGTCGAACGCTCCATCGCCTGGCTGACCCGAGGGGCGCGCCGGGTTCCCTACCGCGGCGTGGCCAAGAACAACGCTTGGCTGCACCACCGCGCCGCCGGGCTCAACCTACGACGCCTGCTGACCCTCGGGCTCACCCAGAAAGACGGGACCTGGGCCATCGCCT